>VMFQ01000066.1 GCA_007376125.1 Parcubacteria group bacterium Gr01-1014_33
CTCATCCCATATGTTTGGGTGCGCAAACATTAAAAAAGAAGAATACTGCATTTTGAACAAACGGTATTCAAAGGAGGAATTTGAAAAATTGCGCGAGCGAATTATCGCGGATATGAACGAGCGGCCCTATGTGGATAAGGGCGGACGCGTGTATCGCTACGGCGAATTTATGCCACCCGACTTGTCGCTTTGCGCATATAACGAAAGTTATGCAATGGATTTTTTTCCGCTCACTGAAAAAGAAGCGCGCGCGCAAGGACTTGAATGGAAAGCACTTCCCGTGCCTTTGCAGACGCCGACGTTGCGAGGCGATGCTATTCCCGCGAGCATCCTTGATACACCCGACTCGATTACAAAAGAAATTCTGGAGTGTATTGAATGTAAAAGGCCGTTTCTCATTGTTCCGGCAGAACTTGCCCTTTTGCGCCGTTTCGGGTTTCCGGTGCCACGCCGATGCTTTAATTGCAGATATCGCGAACGCATGTCTCGCCTTAATCCTCCGTGTCTTTGGAGCCGTGCCTGTACGAAATGCGGCAGAGCGATTGAGACATCTTACGCGCCTGATTGTCCGGAAATTGTGTACTGCGAAAGTTGCTACAATGATGAAATAATATAATGACAGTAAATGGCACGCATTGACTACTTGGCATCTGTCAAATATACTATAGACCTACTGCACAATAATTTTCGTGTCAAGACGCGAGGCGCATTTTGCACCAGCGAAATCGCCTCGCGTTGCGAAATTCTGAAATTGCAGGAGAAGGATTATTGTGCAGTAGGTCTACTATAAAAAATGCCCTGTTTGAAACAGGGACAGTATACTATGAGATGGTTACAAAACTCTTAAAATTGGCTTATATGAGCCATTAATACCGAGTTTTGTAATGGTCTCTATGCGCTTTTGAGGGCTATAGGGGTGTTACGCGTGTATAATCAATTTCCACTGCCACACTTTGCCGGAACAGCTCAACCGAAATAATAAAAAGTCCTTTTTGGCGTTTTTGCGCAAGATAGATGCCTTCAAGATCTTTGAGGGGTCCGGACGTGATGCGCACCCGATCTCCATCACGGAGGTAGGGATACCGCGATGCCTTAAGATGAGCTTCTGAAACCATTTGAATTGCCCTAATTTCTTCCTCGGGAATCGGACAAAGCTTGTCCCAGCGTCCTCCAAGTATACGCACAAGTCCCCGCGTTTCGCGTATTTTCAGAAATGTGCCCTTATCCATTGCAGTACGGAGAAAAAGATAACCAGGGAATATGGGCACTCGGATCAAGTTCTGGACGCCTGCGCGACGGGATGCCTTATCATATTTCGGAAGAAACACGGTAAATCCTCTTGCGCGGAGTTGGTCGCATACAACATCTTCGCAATGGCTTCGTGTATAGAGGCCGTACCAAAGGAGTTCAATCTTATTTTCAACAGCGGCTATTTCACCCATCATATACCCCCTTTGTATAATGTAAGCAGTATTTTTTAAGGAGCTCTCATTTAATTTTATACTACTTGACACTCTTCAATTACGCAAGAGAATGTGGTATGGTGTTATTATGAGTGAAGTGGCGCTCTAAAAGTACGGAAGTTAATGCCTTTTCGCGAGAATGATTTTTCGCACGCGAGGGACATTCACGCGGACAAGGCAATGATCCTATGTCTTTTCTCTCCGGCATAAGTGATCTTTTCAAGATGACTCCGCCGCAGACCGGAATGCAGAAAGATTCTTCTTCTGCCGCCGCCGCCGAAAAAATTCTCAATTATATGTTCGGATTCGTGCATGATAAGAAGCTGGTTTCCGGCATATATGGGCAATATGGCGAGATAAGAAAACTTCCCGCGAAAGATCGGGAAACTGCGTGTATTCCGCTTTTTTTCTTATTGGAGGATTTTATTACAAAAAACAACCCTCCCATTGTTGAAGAACGGTTGTCAAAAGAAGAACTCCGCGAGCAAGTGAAAAAAACGATTCCGCCGGAGGAGATGGGCATTGGGTTTCGGCTTATATTTCTGCCAAAACTTGAGCAATATTGTCTTCTTTATGATCAGGCGCTCCGCATTCTTACCACCGCGGAAATACGGCAGATGGGCGCGTTGCACGCAAAAGAGGGTATCGTGACTGCGACTGAAAAAACGATTTTGGAGGGAATGGTCCTGCCGACGGGCGAATTGGATATACCCCGCCTCACGCAAAAACTGCAATCCGTTTCTACGGACGATTTTACCGGCGCATTCCGATCGTTATACGGAACGCTTTATAAAAACTTACGCGCGGCATTTGACCCGCAAATCGCGGAGAGCGCCGCCAAAGAGGCGTATGAGTGGGTAAAAGCGCGGTATCGCGACCAAGATATCATTCTTCGTTTTTTTGAAGGGATTCCGGAAAACGTCCTTGAGGCCGAGCGTATCATGTTTCTAAGCCGTGAGATGCTTGAAAAACAGGTTCAGGAGCGGACACGAGAAGTGGAGGAAAAAGAAAATCGGCTTGAGGTAATCATCTCCTCCATCGGAGAAGGACTTATCGTGGTGGATAGGAATTTAGTCGTTACTCTCCTTAATCCCGCGACAAGCAGAATTTTAAGCATGATACCCTCGGAGCTTATCGGCAAAAATATCGTAAACGCGCTCCAGATGTTTAAAGACGATCGGCAGGTGTCCCAAGACGCGCATCCGATATTCCAAGCAATTTCGCGCAGAAAAACAGTGATTGCGGAACTCGCTGAAAATTACACGTACCAGACTGCCGGGCATACAAAATTTCCCGTATCAATGATAATAACGCCGCTCTTTGTGCGCGGTCAGACCACCGGCGCGGTGCTTGTGTTCCGCGACGTTACGGAAACAAAAAAACTTGAGGAAGCGCGTTCAAATTTCATCTCCGTCGCGTCGCACCAGCTGCGCACTCCGCTTACTTCCATGCGCTGGTTTGTGGAGATGCTGCTTGCCGGGGACGCGGGAGCGATCAATGATGATCAAAAACACTTTGTCATGCGCGTCTATGAGGGAACCGATCGCATGATAAACCTGGTAAACCTTCTGCTTCAAATTGCGCGGGTGGAAGCGGGGAGAGTGAAAGTGGATCCTACGCTCCTTGATCTTAAGAAGCTCGCCGAAGAAGTGTATGTGTCGCTCAAAACCGTGATTGATCAGAAATTCCAAAAAGTAACGATTGCGGCAAATCCGGAACCGTTTCCCGCAATTCCCGCGGATAAGGATATTGTGTGGCAGGTATTCCAGAATCTTATTTCAAACGCAAATCGCTATTCTCCGGACAACAGCGTGATTGCCGTTTCCATTGAGAAAGATAAAGACATGGCGGAGATCGCGGTGAAAGACTCCGGCATCGGCATTCCCGAAAACCAGCAGAGCAGGATTTTTGAGAAATTTTTCCGCGCGGAAAACGCCCTTAAAATGGTACCGGAGGGATCCGGACTTGGCCTTACTCTGATAAAATCGCTGGTGGAAGGATGGGGAGGAAAGATATGGTTTGAGAGCGGACAAGGCAAAGGAACCGTGTTTTATTTCACGATTCCTCTTGCGGGAATGGCATCCAAAGAAGGCGAAGTAAAACTTACCGTATAGAAGACCTACTGCGCGGTAACAAATCTCCCACAATTTTGGAATTTTGGCAAAAATCGCCTCAAAATCTTTTGCGCGTATCCTTCAGATAAGCCGCAAGATTTACTCACCCCGTTAGAGATTTCATGCCTCTTAACGTCGGTTCAAGCAACATTGTGTGATACAGCGATTCATAGGCAACGTTCCTATTCCATATCTCTAACGGGGTTCAGCGATTTTGTCTCAAAATTCTGAAATTTCGGAGACGGGGCGATTTCGCTGGTGCGAAATGCGCCTCGCGTCTTAACACGAAAGTTACCGTGCAGTAGGTATAGACAACCGGCGCCACGCGGGTGGAATTTTCCCAGAGATTATAAAAACCTGTGGATAAAAAAGTGGCGGGAATCTTTTTTATATGATATGGTGGTAAGAGAATGGAAAAAGAAAAAACAGTGCTTGTGGTAGAAGACGATATCGCTCTTCAAGAAGCGCTGAAACTTAAATTAAAAAAGGAGGGCATACGGGTGCTTA
>VMFQ01000011.1 GCA_007376125.1 Parcubacteria group bacterium Gr01-1014_33
GACGGCGATTTTGTCCCGCTTGTTGAGTACTTGCAGGGCCGCGGCATCCAAACCGAAGTGATCGCATTCGGCCGCTCCGCCTCGCAAAGATTAAAAGAAGCCGCTGACGAATTCACTGACCTCGGCATTGACCTGAAAAAATATCTCATGAGAATCAGGTGACTTTACTAGTCAGAAATTTTATATTATATGGAGCGAATCATTGTTGAACAAAAAATTAGAGAGGTTGCGGACAAAATCGTTGCGGAATTTCAACCTGAAAAGATCATTCTTTTCGGATCATGGGCATGGGGAAAACCACATGAGGACAGTGATGTTGATTTACTCGTGGTGAAAGACAGCACTCGGCCACGAATTGAGCGTGAACGCGAGCTTTATGCGCTACTTCCGCGAAGAGATATTGCCATGGACGTGCTGGTGTACACCCGGCGCGAGCTTGAAGACAAGATTAACCGCGATCGCAATCTTTTTCTTGAAGATATCGTGCACAACGGCACGGTATTATATTCGCAATCAGAGGATGAAATTCGGCTTACTCATGAACCCGCAGAGTTAGTCGCCAAAAAAATATGACTTCAAAATATACTGCTGATTGGTTTGCGCAACAAGCAGGAGAAAAATATCTCAAAGGTTTTCTCGCATACCACGAAAAGCACATTCGCAAAATTCACGATCTCTCGGTATTGCTTGATGCGTGCATAGCGGTTGATCCGGATTTTGAATCTTTGCAGAAAGCTGCCGCATTCCTGAACCAATTTTATGTGGAGTCCCGGTATCCGGACGACTACATTGAGTTTCAGCACACAGATGCAGAGAAGACATCGGACGCCGCTATACGTATAAAAGAATTTGTGCTCAAAAAGATTGGCTCACAAAATTTGAACCAAAAAGGATTTATAAATATAGCGCTTGTCATTCTCGTCGTTATCCTTGCCGGAGCAGCGGGGTATTTAACTTTGATCAAGAAATCTCCACAGCCTACCCCAATTCCTAGTCCGATGCCAACTCCTTCCCCGTTGCCAACTCCAACACCGAACCCTACGCCTGCACCAACTCCAATTCCAACTACAAGTGTATATCCTTCTTGGATAAAAAAGTTAATCACAGAAGAAGAAAGTGATCGTGTAGCGAATCCTCCTGCGTCGCTGACTCAGTTCGAGTATAAAAATCAAACTGTTTATTATCTCCCATCTCGTTGCTGTGATATTCCGAGTATCCTATACGATGAAAATGGAAATGTTATTTGTTCTCCAGACGGAGGATTCACTGGTAGAGGTGATGGAAAATGTTCTGATTTTTTTAAGACAAGACAGAATGGCAAAGTTATCTGGAAGGATACTCGTTGATTCTTTAATTTGCCGCCAAAGAAAATTATAATAATACAATAAACAGAGCAGTAGCACGCGCGCAAAAAGAAGGTAACACATTACGATACTTCATTCATTCCTCGTTACGAATCGGTTGCGATTCGCCGCGAGAAATGAATACAGTATCGCACCATCTTTTTTTTGCCGCGCCACTGCTTGAAACGCATTACTATGGAATCACATAAATATTCGCATACCGTAGAAGGGAAAACCTTTCAGGTTGAGTTAACGAATTGGGCGGAACAAGCAAACGGATCAGTGCTTGTGCGGCTCGGCGACACAATGGTGCTCGCAACCGCGGTTATGGCGCGTACTCCCCGCGAAGGCGGAGATTATTTTCCGTTGATGGTTGACTACGAAGAAAAGTTTTACGCAACCGGAAAAATTTTGGGCTCGCGCTTTATTAAACGCGAAACCCGGCCATCGGAAGAAGCGACTTTGGTTTCGCGCTTGATTGACCGTTCCATCCGGCCGCGTTTTGACATGCGGATGCGAAACGAAGTGCAGGTGGTCATAACCGTGCTTTCCATAGACGACCAAAACGATCCGGACGTTCCCTCGCTTTTTGCCGCGTCTTTAGCGCTTTCGCTTTCGGATATTCCGTGGCAAGGGCCGGTTGCGGGCGTTCGCATTGGGAAAAAGGAGGGTAAGGAAATTTTGAACCCTGCGTATCCGGAACGCGAAGGAAGCGCGCTTGACGTGATCGTGTCCGGAACCAAAGAAAGGATAAACATGCTTGAAGCGGGCGCCCGCGAGATAACCGAAGATGAATTCGCCCATGCGCTTGAGTGGGGATCTAAATTTATCAAAGACCTTATTTCTTTTCAAGAGGGAATAGTAAAAACGCATGGCCGGGAAAAGGCATCTCCCTCGCTTCTGCCCGCGCCGGAGGAGCTTACCACTATTCTTAAAAAAGATTTTTCCGAGCGAATTGAACAGGCGGTTTACCAAAAAGATAAAAAGATAATGCACGAGAGCGTGGAAGAGGTAAAAGCAAAGTGGCTTGAGGTCGCATGGCGCGCATATCCTGACGTGTTCCAAAAAAACGCCGCAGAATACTTGTTTGACCAGGAAATTGACGCAATCGTACACAAACGCATCATTGAGAATGGAGAGCGGCCGGACGGGAGGAAAACCAATGAACTCCGACCGCTCAACGCGTTAGTGGGAATTCTCCCGCGTGTGCACGGATCCGGACTTTTTATGCGCGGACAAACGCACGTGCTTTCTACGCTTACCTTAGGCGCACCCGGAGACGAGCAAATCGTGGAAGGAATGGAAATACGCACAAAAAAGCGCTTTCTCCACCATTACAATTTCCCGCCGTTTTCAACCGGAGAAGTAAAGCCCATGCGAGGACCCGGAAGACGCGAGATTGGACACGGCGCGCTTGCCGGAAAAGCGCTTCTTCCTTTGATACCCTCGCGGGAAGAATTTCCCTATACCATCCGCATTGTGTCTGAAGTGCTGTCTTCAAACGGATCATCCTCTATGGCATCCGTGTGCGGCTCTTCGCTCGCATTGATGGATGCGGGCGTACCTATTAAAAAAGCGGCGGCAGGCGCGGCAATGGGACTTATACTCAATGCAAAAGGGGAGTATAAAGTGCTCACCGACATTCAAGGACCCGAGGATCATTACGGCGACATGGATTTTAAAGTCGCGGGCACCAAAGACGGCATCACCGCAGTGCAAATGGATGTGAAAATTGAAGGGATTACCTTGTCCATGATCAGGGATACGCTCCACGCCGCACACACGGCGCGCATGAAAATTCTTGAGGTGATGGATGCGGTTATCTCTACGCCGCGCGAAGAGTTGAGCCAATGGGCGCCGCGCGTCAATATCCTTAAAATCAATCCTGAAAAAATCGGCGCGCTTATCGGTCCGGGAGGAAAAGTGATCAACGAGATCATCGCCCAAACCGGCGCGCAAATTGACATTGAAGATGATGGAACCGTTTTTATCACATCCGTTACCGAAGACGGAATGGCGCGCGCGATTTCTTTAGTAAAGCAAATCACGCGGGAAATAAAATCAGGGGAACTCCTTGAAGGAAAAGTAACCCGGATACTTGATTTTGGCGCAATGGTGGAGGTTGGACCCCGCCAGGAAGGGCTTATCCATATTTCAGAATTAGCACCGTGGCGGGTAGACCGAGTAACCGACATTGTACAGTTGGGCGATATTGTGCCGGTGAAAGTAAGAAATATTGACGAACAGGGAAGAATAAATCTTTCTCTCAAAGATGTTCCGGGAAAATACAGCGAAGAGGAACATCACGAGGCAAGGGAATCAGACAAAAACACCCGTTACCCGCAGCACCCAAGCCTCTCCCCGCGTCATAGAAAATAAGCGGGCAATGTATAGATCCCCGGGCAATAACAATCCGCCCGCAATTTGGAATTTACCAAAGTTTAGAACCCATCTCAAAAATCCATTTCCGCTATAATTGCAAGATTTTCGGCTGCAAAACCCTCACCCCTCCTTGAAATATGCTCTTGCTTTCCTAGTCGGGCTTCAGGTACTCGCACGAAAAGACCGGCAAAATTTTATTTGCTTATCGCCGCGGGGATTATTCTTTGTGTCGGCATTGGTTGGCTTGCGCTCTCATTTTTCTTTCCCTCGCTTTTGCCTTTTTCTTTTTTTGATCGCCAAGAAACGGGCGAGCGGGTACTTCCTCGCCCCCGCACATCGCCTTCCTTTTTCCGGACCGAGAAAACAGTATCTCTTGGCGCGCGGCGGACCGAGCAAACCGCGTTCTTAGAAAAAATACGCGCGCTTGCCTCCGCGCCCGCAGAGGAAGCAAAGATAACCGCGCTTGCCATCACAATAGAAGGAGAGCGGGAAGAACGTTTTGCAACGCTTGATGATTTTTTTACGCTCTCCCGCATCCAAGCTCCGGCAGAATTTCTTAGTCGCATTGAAGACGCGCCCGTGTTTTTTTTAGGAGGAGTAGGCGACAGCGCGCGATTCGGATTTGCGGTAAAAACTCGCGATCCGGATCGCACACTCGCTGACATGATTAAATGGGAGCCGTCGCTTCCCGGAGATTTTAGCCCTCTTTTTTTTGGCAAGACGCCTCCGCTCGTTTTCCCCCCATTTGAAAACGAAACCACTGATAACGTTGATTGGCGCTCTCTTACGCTTTCCGCAGAACGCCGACTGGGAATCTATTACGCGCTATTCCCCGCAGGAAATATCCTTGTGGTAACCACTGATAAGCCCCTTATGGAAAATATTATTACTCGGCTTTTGCATAAGTAGCGCCGCGGGCTTTTGCCATATATATCAAAGGAGGGAACGTGTTGTTGAAATCCATAAAACGATTTGGTATCCTTAGAGAAGAAGACAACTCATATGGACATATCCCTCGTAAACAAATTTAAATCCGCGCTTGAAAAAGAGCGCGAGCTCCTCGTGAATGAATTAAAGTCAATTGCGGTGCCAGATCCTCATATAAAAGGGGAATGGGACGCGTCATACCCGAAATTTGACGAGAATGAGAGTGGATCGCGCGACGTGGAAGCGGACGAAGTTCAGGAATACGAACTTCGTCTTGAAACCGAGCATAGTCTTGAATCCAAGTTGCTTGAAGTAACGCGAGCGCTTGAGCGTATCGCGCATGACACATACGGCATCTGCGCTCGTTGCGGCAAAGAGATTCCGATTGACCGCCTGCGCGCAAACCCTTCCGCAGAATTTCACATTGAACACGCGAGGCAATAAGACCGGCGCACATGAAAAAAACCCATCTTTTTTGGGCAATACTCATATTCTTCTGCGTCCTAGCCGCCGGATTTTTTTCCTTCAGGAACGCGGTACTCTGGGACAGCCCCCCGCCATCCTTTTCTCAAAAACAGGAAAAAGCTCCTGATTTTTCTTTGCAGGATTTTAACGGAGAAGCTGTCTCGGTCGGACAATTTGCCGGAAAACCCTTTGTTCTTACTGTCTGGGCCGCGTGGTGCCCATCTTGCAAAAAGGAGCTCCTGGATTTTGCCGCAGTCACGCAGGAATTTGGAGACCGTGTCGCTTTTATCGCAGTCAACCGCAAGGAACCGCAAGATACGGTAAAACGCTTCGCGGATGAGATCGGCATTACGAATAGTAGCATCATATTCCTTCTTGACCCGGAGGATTTGTTTTACCCCTCAATCAAAGGATTTGCTATGCCGGAAGCCATTTTTGTTGATAAAGACGGGATTGTACGCGCCCATACGCGCGGCCCAATGGAGCGCGAGGAAATTCGGAGGCGCGTTGAGGACCTCCGTAAATAATTTCTCAAATTGAAGAACAAATTCCGCGAGAACCCCGTAAGATATTTATCCTTATAACCCACAGGACTTACGCGTTTGCCGTCATTGCGGAGAAACGATTGCCAATCGTTTTCTCCCTCGCAATAACAGTAAGGATGGAGGTCTTGCAGTCAAACGCGTAAGTCCTAAACCTACCCCCCTATGGCAGTTACCATCTATTCAGCACAAGTCGTGGGACTTGACGCAACACCTATTTCTGTAGAAGTGGATATTGCCCCGGGTCTCCATATTTTTTCAATTGTGGGGCTTGCGGATAAAGAGATTCAAGAGTCGCGCGAACGGATTGGGGCAGCGATTAAAAATTTAGGCGCGCTCGCGCCGCATAAAAAAAGCCAGCGCGTCATTGTCAATCTCGCGCCGGCAGACATCAGAAAAGAAGGCCCGGCGTTTGACCTTCCTATTGCGCTGGGATACCTTTTATCGTCAGGACAGATCGCGTTTAATCCCGAGGAAACGATATTTTTAGGCGAATTAGGGCTTGACGGAACGCTCCGCAAAGTATCGGGCGCGCTTACCATCGCGCTTGCGGCGCGACGCAAAGGATTTAAAGAAATAGTCCTGCCAAAAGCAAATGGAGCTGAAGCGGCGCTTGTGGAAGGAATTCGCGTGATTGAAGTGAGGTCTCTTTCCGAAACCGTTGAGTATCTTTCCGGACGCATTGCATTATTGCCAAGAAGCGGAGCCCGGCATGATCCTTCTCTTTCTGAAGCGCCGTCCTCGCGCGTTGATTTCAAAGACATTCGCGGGCAAGAGACCGCAAAGCGCGCGTTAGAGATCGCGGCGACCGGAGGACATAACGTGCTTCTTTCAGGCCCTCCGGGAACCGGAAAAACAATCCTTGCCCAAGCTCTTCCCGCGATCCTGCCGCCGCTCTCGTTTGAAGAATCCCTGGAAGTCACAAAAATTTACAGCATCGCCGGATTGTTAGACGATACCACTCCGTATATCCCAACCCCTCCATTTAGAAATCCGCACCATACCGCCTCCCACACCGCGATTATCGGCGGGGGAACGTATCCGCGCCCGGGAGAAGCTACGCTCGCGCACCGCGGAGTTTTGTTTTTAGACGAATTCCCGGAGTTTGACCGCCGCGTTATAGAATCTTTGCGCCAACCCCTGGAAGAATACTCAATCACCGTTGCGCGGGTTCAGGGCGTTGCGACATTTCCGGCAAAATTCATGCTTATCGCCGCGATGAATCCATGCCCGTGCGGATACTTTGCGAGTGCCGTCAAAGACTGTTCATGCTCGCCCGGAATGGTCTCAAAGTACAAAAAGAAAATCTCGGGGCCCATGCTTGACCGGATTGACATCCATGTGGAGGTTCCGCAGGTCGCATTCAGCAAACTCTATTCCTCCGAGAGTCCGGACATGGAGTCTTCCGCCGAAGTGCGCGGCCGCGTAATATCCGGCCGGGCATTTCAGAAAAAGAGATTTGACGGCCTGCCATTTTCCACAAATTCCGAGATGGGGTTAAAAGAGTTAAAACAATTCATCCGGATTGATCCAGAATCTCACCGCACCCTTGCCTCCGCTCACGAGCGTTACCATCTGTCCCCGCGCGCATACCACCGCGTACTCAAACTCTCCCGCACCATTGCCGATCTTGCCGGATCCGAAGATATCATTTCGGATCATATTCTGGAGGCATTGCAGTACAGGCCGCGACAGGAAGTATAAAAATATGAAAGGTTGTAGGTTGTAGTGAGTAGGTTGTAGTTGAAGAAAACAATATTTCCTTCCTACTACCTACAAGCTAATTCCTACAACCTAAAACGGGTTTCTTGCCCCTCGTATCTCAAAGTGGACGTGACATCCGGTTGAGTTGCCGGTAGAACCGATATGTCCGATTTGAGCGCCCTGCGCCATTTTCTGCCCCACCACGGCATACACCGCGCTCATGTGCGCATAAAGAGTTTGCGATCCATTTGGATGCGTGATAACCGCATATTTCCCATATCCTCCATTCCACCCGGATGTGCGCGCAAAAATAACTGTGCCTCCGGCAGAGGCAAACACAGGAGAGCCGCATGAATTTGCAAGATCAACGCCGTTATAGCCGTGAATCCCGCGCGACTTTCTTCCCCCTACCACCGGGCGCATAAAGTATCCTTTAAACTCCGGCAAGACTATCTTAAATGGCTGTTTGGGAGGTTTCTGCCCTTTGCCGGGAACAGGCACAATTGCAGATGCAAACTCCCCGTCAGGAATGATTATTGTGTCTCCTACGTCAAGCGGCGCCCCGACCGGAAGTCCGTTAAATTGAAGAATTTCACCTGCGTCCCCCCGAAACTCCTTTGCGATTGACTCTATGGTATCACCTTTTTTTACTATATACTGCACGCCCGTTACCGGGAGTATAATAAGCGTATCTCCGGACTTTACTGCTCTGGGATTCCGAATGTCATTTGCCCACAAAAGAGTATTAAGGGAAATATCAAAATCCTCCGCAATTGAACCAAGCGTGTCTCCTGGCTGCACCGTATAGGTTATAATCTGATCCGCAGAAGGGGAAGCGAGGGTCCCCATCGGGTTTTGCAGAGCGATAAGCGCGCTTTCTTGGGTAACAAGAAGCGGCGGCGCAGAATTTGTGTCTTCTTTTTCTAAATCTTGCGTGAGAGGAGAGTGAGGTTCACTTCCTAAAAGAGGAAGCGCGAGCGCGGCCGAGGATTGGCTCTGGGCGTTGACCGCGCGCACGTCCTCTCCGCCCATAAACCGGAAAAGGTCAGAAAAAAAACCCGCGCGCGCCGGATTTGGAAAAACAAGATATGCTCCTACCGTTACCAATGTTCCTATTGAGAGAAAAAACCACTTAACGGAAAGTGGCTTTAAAAAACGGGTTTTTGCGGACTGGGAAGGGATTTTTTTTGATTTTTCTTCTAAGTCCGGTTTTCTTAACGGGATCGTACTAATAGTGGTATTTCTAATTGGTTATCCTTGACATTAAGTATGAAAATGCTTTTATAAAGCATTTTTACGCATATTCAGCCAGCGCGAACTCTCACGAGGTATAGTAGCGCGGCTCTTACTAAAATTCAAGCACAAGTTATCCACACCCCGTATATCATCTTTCCGCATATCCTTCGGGGACATTCTTGTCGCCCAAGAGGTGTGAGAGCCGCTTCCTGCTCTCTTACAAACAATCAGAGAAGCATAAAGAAGGATATGTATTGTCAAACCATTCTTCTCTCTCCCTATACGTTGTGATTGTATCACGTTACCTCATTCCTTGCCAAACGCGATTCACTGCGGAATGGTTTGACACGAAAAGTTGTATTACTGGGCACACCCAGTGATACAACTTTTCCTTTGTTCTTTCCTTGAAGGAAATGGCGCTTTCGCAGTGTGAGCAATGGTACAATGCCGAAGGTGCATGACCCTCTACTAAAATGTATCCTGCGATCGTAGGATACATTTTAGTAGCGGGTATGTTCCATAGGAAAGATTTCAGAAGATATATATGCTCGGTACTGTCATTCACATAGAGACCGAGAAAGAACAAATATGCCAACTGCTTGTATGAACATTTTGGAGTGTGAGAGACTAGTATGAGCATTTATTTCACGGGAAGTAAAACTCCCAAACAGTTGGTCTGGAAAAGATCATATACTGGGCATACCCTATACCAACGTTGCTCCCACGATATCCGGATATCCACGCACAAATGCCGCCGCAGGCACTGGTTTTTTCCCCTCAATGGTAAGCATTGTTACGGCAAGACTCCCTTTTCCTGTTTTCACCAGAAGCGGCATACCTTCTTTTTGCCATATATATCCGGGAGATCCGATCGGCGCTTCCTCGCCTTCCCATACCGCTTGGTCAATCCGGATTCTATAGAGTTTTTCAGAGGGCCACATTGTCCATGTACCGGGCCAAGGGGTAAACGCACGCACCATCCGCTCAATTTCCTCCGCGGGACGCGACCAGTTGATTCGGCCGTCGTCTTTTTTGAGAATCTTGGAGTATGTTGCCTTTGTGTTGTCTTGGGGGATGGGTTGAATTTTCTCTTCTATCCATTGGGGCAATGTTTCAACTAAAAGTTCTGCTCCGAGTTGTGCGAGAGAATCATGAAGTTCAGTATATATTATCTTGTTATTTGTTATTGGTAATTTGTTATTGGTTATTATCGGTCCATGATCCATTTCTTCATCCATTTGCATTATCGTTACTCCGGTTTCGGTATCGCCGTTGAGAATCGCACACTGTATGGGTGAAGGGCCGCGCCAGCGGGGAAGAAGAGAAGGATGAATATTTAACACGCCCAATCGCGGGATATCTAAAATTTCCTTTGGAATTATTTTTCCGTATGCGGCAACGATGAACAAATCCGGCTTAAAGTGAGAAATCTGAAGCGCGAAGTCCTCATTGAGTTTTTCAGGTTGCAGGGTCTTAATTTCTTCTTTGATCATCGGGATACGGGTTGCGGGTGTCGTGATTCTCGTGATCCACTCTTTCACCGGCGGGGGAGTGAGCACTTGTTTTCTCCCTGCGGATTCATCGGGTTTGGTTACTACCGCAAGCGGTACCCAGTCATTGCGAATAAGCGCTTTCAAGGAAGGAAGCGCAAATGCAGACGTACCGAAAAAAATTATTTTTGTGGCTGCCATCACGATTACTTGGGAGAAACTCCGTTTTCCTCACGCGGAGCAACATTAATAAATTGCTCTGTCCTATCCACAAAAAGCACTCCCTCCAAATGATCAAATTCATGCTGGAGCACGCGCGCGAAAAAGCGCGATGCGCCGCGCATAAATTTTTTGCCATTTTCATCATACGCGCTGACGGTAATTTTCTCGTAACGTTTTACTATTCCGAACTTTCCCGGAACAGAAAGACATCCTTCCACGTCTTCAAGGGACGCTTTGGAGGTATTTTTTACTTCTGGGTTTATAAACACAAAATACCTCCATTCCCGTATCTCGTAAGGTTTTTCTTGGTTTCGCTCCCATCCTTGTTCCCCCTCTTTCCAGCGCCTCCGTTCGGTTTTATCAATCTCTTCCGCCTCATCTGACACGATAAAAATCCGCAAAGATTCACCTACCTGCGGCGCGGCAAGGCCTACGCCGTCGGGCGTATTTTTTAAGGTTGCTCTCATATCGGCAATAAGCGCCTGAATCCGCTTTGCGGTGATGTCTTTCGCGTCCACTTCTTGAGCGCGGCCCCGCAAAACGCTATTTGGTTCTTTTACTATGGGAAGTGTGTTTTGCATTTATTGGTGGTCTTTAGCGGATCATTTTCGGGTTTACAGTTCAAGGTTTACCGTTTATCGTACACTTAGCGGCAAGAATGGCAAGCCGTGTTTACAATTATTTGTAAGAAATCGGAGCGTTGTGTACACTCCCTTATGTCATTCCCGCGTACGCGGGAATCCAGTATACTTATTTTGGCTCTGATGCTCATACTTCTGGATGCCCGCTCCCCGATCGCAGTCGAGGACAAGTTTCGCGGGCATGACATGCTATAAAAAAGTGTACACAACGCTGTTAGATCTTACAAATTATTGTATCAGAAAAAGAGGTAAAAATATATGGAAGAGATAAGATATCTCATTGGCATTGATGAGGCGGGGCGAGGTCCTTTGGCCGGACCAGTAGTGGTGGGAGGAATTAGAATTGAATCAGGAATTATGAATCATGAATTATGGAATGGAATCAAGGACTCAAAGAAACTTTCGGCAAAACAGCGGGAAAAGTGGTTTGAATGTCTCACCAATCATCCGGAAATCAAATGGGCGGTTGCGCATGTATGGCCTACGACGATTGATCGGATACACATCAAAGAAGCGACAAATCTGGGCGCGCGCCGCGTATACGCAAAGCTATGTTCTCAATCCCCACATCCTAAACAACCACATCCTAAACTAAGTTTAGGACAAGAAAGTATAATAAAAATAAGGGGTAAATCTCGCATAGGGACTAATCCTAAACTTAGTTTAGGATATGGGGGACGTGGGGTGGGTGGGGTTTTTACGCTTCTTGACGGAGGACTCTCCCTATCCAAAAGTACTCCCCATAAGGCGATCATAAAAGGGGACGAAAAAATCCCGATTATTTCTGCCGCGTCCATCATAGCAAAAGTTACACGCGATCGCCTTATGGTGCGGCTCCACAAAAGATATCCAGAGTATCGGTTTGATTTGCACAAAGGGTACGGGACGGTCCTTCATAGGGAGATGATACGGGAGTTTGGAAGGTGTGAGGTGCATAGACAATCATTCAAAATCGCGGTAGTATAAAACAAAGTTCTATAGAGTACCTTGAAATTTGAAAAAGGAGGAGACAATGACTATTTTTTCTTTTCCCGCTACTTTGGGTGAGGTGTGGGTACTGATGAATCGTCTCGATAATAATCAAGAGGCGCGAGACAGAAAGATAGATGAGCTCAATGAGCGAATTCGGAGTATTGCAAAACAGCAAAACGAAGAATGGCAAATGATACATGTACTATCTCATCTTTCTAAAGGAAGAGAAAAGAACAGCAAGGGAGATACATATTGTCTCGTATCGGCAGAAAATGAACCCGCGATAGCCGAAGAGTTTTTTCAATCTGGCGATGCGGTGCCTTTGGGATGGAGGGTAATTCCTCTCCTGCTTGTCAAAAAGGCGCTATGCCTGCAATGCAGAGAAGAAACTCCGGTCATCGGGTTGGCTTTGGGAGAAGGAGGGTTAGCCAAATCTCGCTGGACATTATGTTGCGGGTCTTTGAGAGAAATTTAACTTAATGATTCCGACAAGCTTGCGAGTAGGAGATTCATCTCAAACTGTCCAATATGACCTGAATTTATTTCAGGTCTCTTTATTTGCCCGGTAGTAACTCTCCGACTGTCCCGCTTTTAGCGGGACAAAAACGAAGTTGTCGGGGCTACTACCCGGTTTGCCAAAAATCTTTCCTTCTGATATTCTCATATATATGGCAACATCCGTTATTACTATTCCAAAACGCGTAACAGGACAAGAAGAATTGGTGATAATACCGAAACGCGAATATGAGGCGTTGAAGCGAGCAAAAATGCCCGATGCGCCGACATTTGCGGGTTACGAAAGCCACATACGGAAGGGCAAGAAATACCAAATACCTGTCTATCAACTGCGTGGAAAAGCGGCGGAACGGCTGGATCGGCGCGTGCGCGAAGGACTGCGCGAATATCAGGCGGGAAAAACAGTGAGCGCTTCTTCTGTTGATGAAGCAATGAGAATATATGCTCGAAAGAAAAATAAAAGGGATCACATATAGTTCGCGATTCCTTCGTTCACTGAAGAAGCTCTCCCTTGGCGTTCAAGAAAAAGTCCGAATTCGAGAATTAATCTTTCAGGAAAACGCCTTTGATTCCCGTCTGGACACGCATAAACTCCACGGTAAGCGGGCGGGAGAATGGTCGTATTCAGTTGATTACGAATACCGGATTGCGTTTACTTTCGCCGATGAAAACCGAGTTCTTTACCTTGATATTGGAACTCATGATGAATTGTATAGATAATTTTTGCTACACATATGGTAGTCCGAATGAGGCATACAAAAGGGAAACGGAATCGCATACGGTCGCATCACGCGCTCAAAACCGGCAGTTTTGCTATATGCGGCCATTGCCATCAGCCGTCAATCCCCCACATCGTGTGCAAAAACTGCGGCTATTACAACGGCCGTCAAGTGATTGATGTGCTAGCGAAACTGGACAAGAAGGAAAGAAAAAAGAAGGAGAAAGAACTGCACGCGCATGAAGCGGAAGCGGCAAAGGAGGGGAAGATGCTGAATGCGGAAGAATTGTCTCATAAGTAGGTGGTAGGTAGTGGGTGGTAGGTAGTAGGATTCACTTTTGTCGCCAGTTATTTTTCTACAACCTACCTCCTACCAGCTACAACCTGTACTATAATGGCATCGCGCCATCTCGCGCGTTCCATCGCAATGCAATCTCTTTTTGAGTGGGACTTTAATAAAGGGGACGCCCAAGCGCTCAATAAGATTGTGGAACGCAACAAAAAAGAATTTGGTCCCGGGCTTGAGGAAGAGTATTCATTTATTGACCGCCTGATCAAAGGGGTTATTGAAAATGCTTCAAAGATTGACACGATTATCGCAAAAGCCGCTCCGGCATGGCCTATTGAGCAAATTACTGCGGTGGACCGCGCGGTGTTGCGTTTAGGCCTTTACGAACTTTTGTTTGGAAGCCATGAAGAGGTGCCGCCAAAAGTGGCCATCAACGAAGCAATTGAACTTGCCAAAGCGTTTGGCGGAGAATCCTCAGGCAAATTCGTAAACGGCGTGTTGGGAACGGTATATAAAGAAATCGGCGAGCCCGGAAAAGAGTATCCGACACGGGAAGAGTTGGCTAATAAAAAGAAGGAGGAGGAACAACAAGAAGCGGGTTCTCCGGAAGAGTAACCATATATTAAGAATATGTATTCAAATCATGAATCATGAATTAGGGAATCCTGATTCCTGATTCCTGATTCAGTTCAATGAAGGATCTCTCTCAATTTGAACAAAAACTTTCTTTTGAGTTCCAAGACAAGGATTTGCTTTTGCAGGCGCTCACCCATCGCTCGTATTTGAACGAAAATCCGTCGTTTCGCCTGTGGCACAATGAGCGGCTGGAGTTTTTAGGAGACGCGGTTTTGGAACTCGCGGTAACCGAGGAACTCTACAAAAAATTTCCGGACAAGCCCGAGGGCGAGCTTACGAGTTTCAGGGCCGCTTTGGTAAACGCAAAAATGCTTTCGGACGTTGCGGTGGATATCGGCATAAACGAATTTTTAATGCTCTCGCGGGGCGAGGCAAAAGACGTGGGAAGAGCGCGCCAATATATTTTAGCAAATGCGTTTGAGGCGATCGTAGGGGCAATGTATCTTGACCAAGGATACAGCGCGACACAAGAATTTATCTTGCGCGTGGTAACGTCGCGGATGAGCGAGGTTCTCACAAAAAAACTTTACAAAGACCCAAAGTCCCTTTTCCAGGAAGAAGCGCAGGAGCGCGCCGGAATTACCCCCACGTACGAAGTAACCCGCGAATGGGGCCCGGATCACGACAAGCATTTTGTGGTGGGCGTATACCTTGATGCCGAACTTGTGGCGGAAGGCGAAGGTCCCTCAAAACAAATAGCTCAAGAAGAAGCGGCGAGGAACGGCCTGCAGGCGAAGGGATGGCTGTAAGAGTGAATTACGAAGTAAGAATTAGGAATTACGAAAAAAACATTGTGAATGACAAATCAGAAAATAAGTACCCAAAAGTTGGCGTTGGTGTAATTGTCGCCAAAGACGGGAAGATTCTTATTGGTAAAAGAAAAAATGCGCACGGAGAGGGAAGTTGGGCATTTCCGGGCGGGCATTTGAAATTTGGCGAAACGTGGGAAGAGTGCGCGCGGAGGGAAGTGATGGAAGAGACTGGAATAAGAATCAAAAACGTCTCGTTTGCCCGCGCAACAAACGACTTTTTCCCGAAAGAAGCAAAGCACTATATCACCATTTATATGTATTCCGAATATGCCTCGGGTAAAGTTATTTTGTGTGAGCCGGAAAAATGCGAAGAATGGATTTGGACGCCGTGGGACAATCTTCCCAAACCGCATTTTATCCCTTTACAGAATCTTTTGAAAACGGGGTATGACCCGTTAAAGAAGTAATAGAAGATCAAATAATCTGGCGATTTGAAAAAAAAGTGATAAGTGTGATACTCTATGGAAAAAGGTTCTTTCAAAAAACAAGGAGATGATGTGAATATGAGAAAGGAGAAAATAATGACTCCGGAGGAACATGAATCCTTTAGAAAGTTGGAACTGCTTTTACGCAATGATTTTACCGATTTTGCGATACGATTTGTGAATATGGGGGAGTATAAAAGTATATTGACTACGGTCGGGGAAGATAAGCTTGAGGGCAGTGAGGTCTATATCCCAAAACGTGGAGAAAACCCTGTTACTTTTTCAGAATACAAGACGGTCAAGACTTCAGAAATATGGCCCGAAAGAGCAAATTGGCAGACTAACTGGAGTTTTTCTTCGATTGATATGCGAATTTATAATCGATTAATTAAGAAACTTAACGAGTTACGTAAAGAAGTGGAAGAGACAAATGTAGATAAAAGGAGGAGAGCATTAAGGCAATTCAGAGATTATCTGTTAGACCCACCTTCAAAAGAATCTGGGGGACTGTACGACTGGCTACATGATGTAGTGTGGCAAGTCAAAGAATACAGAGATGGTAAAGGGGCTTCAGGAGATTTTTTGAAAAGGATGGGAGATGAAAATTTCAATGTGCTATGTCAATTTATTGAGGACTCTGATTGGATTTATACCAAAGGACATCTTCGTATTTTAGTATATGCGCTTGCATATGCGCCACGAAGGAATATGCCGGACGAGCAAACAAGAGCATATCATGTGGCTTTGATATTTGGATTAGCAGTGATAGACGTAGAAGCGGGTGTAAAGGAATGGGGAATAAGAGCATGGGGTAAAATTAAATCTCCAAAGGGAGAGAGTCATCTTATAGAGGAACAATTACTTGGTATAATTGCTTGTCTACCAGATAGAGAATTAGTAGAAAAGCTCATCAACCTCTCATCTAAAAGCGGCGCTTTTGCCCATCCTGTTTTCGACAGCCGTGGCATAGTCCGCTGGCCACGAAGAAAGAATTAAGCCAATTTACCCTGTACATTGGCTTTTTTTATCCCTGTGGATCAATTTATGAGACCTGGTCTCGTAAGATTATACGCTTATGTGAATATCTTCTAAAGCCACTTCTCGGATCGTTTCAATATCCATTTCTTTGAGTAATGCCATGGTTGCGGCTCGATATGTGTGGGGCGGTCCAAAAAGCTCTATAAACGGTTCTCGTGTGAGAAGAGAAGGGAAGTTTTTCTTTCCGATATAGTCAGGGAAACTGCTCCAGCGATATTGTTCCAGAAACGCAAATGCCGCTTTTGGGTTCGTGATGTTTTGTTGCCGCCATTCCGGGAATTTTAGATCAAGCGGATTTGCGTGGATATAGAATGGGAGATGAAGGAGATGGGCTTGACGTTGAACAAGCACCGCCTTGAAAGGTCCTTGGAAAAGAGTTCCTGTCCTTTGATATTTTTGATTAAAGTACATTGCATAACCACCTCCTAATTTATGCATAAATTCAGTAATTCCTCCTTCTCTCCGTTGCGCGAGAAGGAGATGGTAGTGATTAGGCATTAGTGTATATGCAAGGAGATCCACGATGGGTTCCCTTCGGCGTTCTATCTTATGAGACCTGGCCTCATAAGATGAGAGGAAGGGTTGCTTATAATAAAGGTTAATTGCGGCAGATTCGTCGTTAAATTCATAGAGGTCGTGGATGAAGCGGAAATAATCATGGGTATCCATGAAGATTGTGCGTTTGTCCACGCCTCGATTACAAATGTGATATATTTGGTCTTCAGTAAAAGCTGTTTTTCTTGTAGGCATATCTCCATCTTACGAGGCCAGGTCTCGTAAAGTCAAGGTTGACGGTATGGATTGATCGAAAGTAAAATAGAAATATGTATCTCAAAAAACTTGAACTCTCCGGCTTCAAATCATTCGCCAAAAAAACTACTCTTGAGTTTCCTTCGCGGATTACCGCGGTGGTGGGGCCGAATGGATCCGGGAAGTCAAACATTGTGGAGGCGCTCCGATGGGTGATGGGGGAGCAATCCATGAAATCCCTTCGCGGGAAAAAGGGGGAGGATTTGATTTGGAATGGATCGCCCGTCTCACCATCAGGCGGGCCGGGAATCTCGCGCATGGGCAAAGCGTCGGTAACGCTTTTTTTTGACAACAAAGACGGGGAAATTCCGGTTGATTTTGAAGAGGTGTCCATTGCGCGGAAAATCTTTCGCGACGGGGTAAACGAGTATTTTATAAACGGCTCGCACGTGCGGTTAAAAGATATCACGGAACTTGCGGCGCGTCTGGGTCTTGGAGAGTCAAAACACAATATCATCGGGCAAGGAGAAGTGGACAGGATTCTTTTGAGTTCTCCGCGCGAGCGGCGCCAGATGATTGAGGAAGCGCTCGGGCTTTTAGTCTATGAGTTAAAAAAACAAGAAACCGAAAAAAAACTAAAAGAGACCGAGCAAAACAAAAGTCAGGCCGAAGTACTTGTGCGTGAAATTACCCCGCACCTTAAATTTCTTAAAGCCCAGGTAGAAAAGCAGGAAATGCGCGCGCGTTTGGAAAATGAACGCACGCTCCTTGAAATGCAGTATCTTGCCGCGGAGCGATACGAATTAGAGGAAATGAAGGCGGCGATTGCGAACCGCGTTGAACCGGTTGATCGTCGACAAAGAGATATTCGTAAGGAAATTATTCTGTTTGAAAAAGAGCGCGCGGAGCTTGAAGCGCATATTCGCCGGGAAGCGGACATGCGCCGGGGAATGCGCCAAGAAGTTACGCTTGAGGATCGCAGGCGCGCGTGCGAACGCGAGCTGGGACGGCTTGAGGGAAAACGGGAAGCGGCGGCCGTAGCCGCCGCGGCAGAAGTGCCGCGCGTGTGGATGGTGGATACCGAATACATCAAAGAGGAAGTAAAGGAGATTTTGCAGGAAATGCGCGCAGTGCTTGAAGGAAAAGAGCGCATTGACGGAATCCGCGCCCAACTTCTTTCGCTGGTTGAGGATATAGAAAAATTTTTAGAGGATGTCGGGCGCGGCCCTTCTTCAAAATCAGACAAGCAAGAGCCGCATGAAAGTGACGAAGTACGCGCGTTGACACTTGACATGGAGGCGCTTGGGCGAGAGATAAAAAAGATTGGCGAAGAACTTGGCGCATATCATGAGGTGAGAAAAAAGCGTGAAGATGCCGAACGAGGCGCGCTTTCGCGGATAAAAGAAATTGATCGCCTGCTCAAACAAAAAACCGAGGAAGAGCGAGAGACTGCGCTCGAGCGCGAGCGGATCGCGTTTGAAGAACGGGAGTTTCGCGCAAGGCAAGAAGCGTACGAGCGCGCACGCGCGAATTGTAATGGTACTGAAGAAGAGACGGCGCATAGCGAACGCGAAGGGCACGAGTCCCTTTCAAGCGCGGAAATAAAACGCAAGATTGAGCGGATTTCAATTCGGCTTGAAGGAACAACAGGGGCTGATGAACAAACACTAAAGGAATATCACACGCTTCATAGCCGCCATGAATTTTTAAAAAAAGAACTGGACGATATGTCCCGCGCGTCGCAATCGCTCCGCGCCCTTGTGCGTGAGCTCGATTCCCATATCCGCGAGGATTTTAAGGAGGGATTTGCAAAAATCAAAAGCGCGTTCCATGAATATTTCCAGATTATTTTTGGAGGAGGCAAAGCAACGCTTAAAATAACAAATTACAAACCCCGTAATACAACTTCGGCTACCGCCTTTGGCGGCAGAAACGAAGTTGCCGAAGTTGATATACGGGGCAAATCACAAATGACGAATGCCGAAGAAGGGGGAACGGATGTAGAAGCAGAGAACGGAGTAGAGATTGAAGTGAGTCTGCCGAGAAAACGAATCCACGGGCTCCAGATGCTCTCTGGAGGCGAGCGCGCACTCACTTCCGTAGCACTTCTTTTTGCGTTTATATCGGTGCGCCCTCCGCCGTTTCTTGTATTGGACGAAACCGACACGGCGCTTGACGAAGCAAACACCGGCCGTTTCAGCGCCCTATTAAAAGAGCTTAGCCGGAAAACCCAGCTTGTGGTGGTTACCCATAACCGCGAGACAATGAAATGCGCGCAAGTGCTTTACGGCGTAACCATGGGAGAAGACGGCGTGTCAAAATTTCTGTCGCTCAAGTTTGATGAGGCGGAGGCGTACGCGGGAAGATGACATTGACGGATTGATTTCTATTTGGTACGCTTTGAATCGTGGATCCGGAATTATGAATTATGAGAATAACTCAAGTTTATTCCTAATTCCTAATTCCTAATTCCTAATTCATGCTCGTCATCCGTTTCCAACGCATTGGCCGCAAGAACGATCCGGCGTATCGCGTCGTGGTAACCGAGAAACGTTCAAGGCCCAAATCGGGAGGTGTTGAGATCCTCGGCTCCTACCATCCGAAAACCAAGCAGGTGGTTTTGAAAAACGACCGGATTTTGCATTGGATGGCAAGGGGAGCAAAAGTATCGGATACTGTCCATAATCTTTTGGTTGCAAAAGCCGTGATCAAAGCAAAGAAACGAAGCATCAAAGGACAAGCCGCAAAGAAAATTGAGAAAAAGGAAGCACTACCCTCGGAAACCGCGCATACGCCCGCGTAACCCTTCACCGCCCTGTCATTGCGGAGAAACGATTGGCAATCGTTTCTCCGACAAGCCAGGACGCGGCAATCCTATTCTCCGAGATTAAGATCGCTTCCTAGAGCGTCCGCACGGCGGGAGCTCACCAAAACGCATTAAAAATGCATTTTGGCTCGCAGTGACGGAAGAAGGGCTATGAGGGATTACGCGTCCGCCTCTTGATTTTCTTTTTAAAAGAGAGTATAATAAGAATATACAGAAATGATAAAGGTCGAGATAGACGCTAACTCTCGGCTAACAGTACTCAACTTACAACAATTTTAATCCGTTGAAAGTTGTTGGTTGTTGGTTGATTGTTGCGAAAGCAATGGCAAAAGGAACGCAAGATCAGGATTTTCTTGAGTATGTGGTTAAGGCGCTCGTAGATACCCCCGATGCGGTGAAAACCGATCGCAGAGTTGACGAGATGGGAGTTTTGATCACTCTCAAGGTGGATCCGATAGACATGGGGAAAATCATCGGCCGCAACGGCCAGACCGCAAAGGCGATTCGCATGCTTCTTCGCGTGGTCGGCATTAAAAACAATGCCCGCGTGAATTTGAAGATTGAAGAGCCGGAAGGCGGCAGAGGCCCCCGCATGATGCGAGACGATCGCGCGGGTGACGATCGCATGGGTGACGATCGCATGCGGGAAATCTCAAAAATCCCGAGCAATCGGGATTTTTGGTTGGAAAAAATAAAAAAGCATGCTACTGTTAAAGTGGCATGCCGCGAAGGAGTTGTAGTTTTACCCGTTGTCAAGTACTCAGAAGAACAAAGGTTAAATTGGCTGGTCACTTGCAAGGAGTCTTGCATGACCTGTATCATCAGTAACTTTGATATAAAGTTCTTGAATTGGCGTTTCTGGAAATGTATCTGTGAGAATCTTTATAATTTTGCCAAGTTTGAGTTGATAAGGAACATATTCTGTATCATATATGCTAATGAATGTCTGGCCTTGCAGTGTAACCTCACAAGTAGTGAGAGCCATAGGTTTCTCCTTTCCGGAAGAGCAGGTCTGAAATCAGAACTTATCTTAAGATATAACTATAATGTAGAAAAGTCAAATGCGCTTCAACATTATCACCATCTTTCCCAAAATCTTTGATTCGTATTTTAGCGAGTCAATTATAAAGCGCGCGCGAGAAAAAAAGCTCGTGGAAATTTTTGTGCATAATTTGCGGGATTTTGCCCAAGATAAGCACAAAAAAGTGGATGACAGCCCGTATGGAGGCGGTCCCGGAATGGTGCTCAAGATTGAGCCGATGGCAAGGGCAATCGGCTCAATCTTAGCAAATCGTTCACCCTCCAAACTTTTTATTAAAAAGTTTGGAGGGCAAGAATCGCAAATCGCAAATCCCAAGAAAACAAAGATAATCCTCTTTTCTGCTATCGGAAAACAGTTTGACCAAAAAATGGCGCGGGACTTTGCAAAAAAATATGATCGCGTGGTGATGATCGCGGGGCATTACGA
>VMFQ01000067.1 GCA_007376125.1 Parcubacteria group bacterium Gr01-1014_33
CATAGACCAGCTCGTGTTTCAGGAAACGGGCGTACCGGCGCACATTGCCGAGGAGCCACTGCTCTGCGTCGCGCTCGGCACGGGCATCGCGCTGGAGCATCTGGATGTGTACAAGCGCAGTATCATGAGCAAGCGGTAATTCGCTCGCCGCGCGCCGTCTCGTTCAGTGTTGCGATGCGGACAAACACTCCTCGCGCGTTCGGAGGGAACCCTCGGTGTTCTCTCCGACTGCAGTCGGAGAGCCCCCGTCTCCCTCCCTCCGCGCTTCGGGTGTTTGTACGCCGCATCTCCACATTTCACTCAACGGCGCGCGGCTCGCTTTAATGTATAGGTAATACTAATCAACAACCCTGCGGCAAACCGCAGTGTGAATATATAGAATTTGTTTTCCACAACTTGACATAGGAAAGCACCCATTTATACTGAATGCCAGTAGCATAAAAAACAGAGTTACATCATTATCGGAGGTTCATCAAACGCAACTTTGTGAACCAAACTTTTACCCTCCGGTTTTCGTAGAAATCCCACTGATCGAGCATCTATGAGATTTGTATTGAATAACCGCGAGGACAACTCGCGTTTTTTGTTGCGCCAAAGGTCGGATAATCATGATAAAGAGGAGGAGATTTATGCGGAAAATATTGAAATCGGGAGAAAGGGTACCCATTTCCGGCCAGTATGAGATTATTGGTCCTCGTGGCGGCAGAACTGGTGAGGAAATAACTGGCGTAAAGAGAAAGATTTTACCACCGACTCCAAAAAGAGGCGAGGGATACAGATTAGTTGATAGGACTAAATAATCTTTCAGCTACTTTAGTTTTTCAAAACAACCCAAGCCCGCTATACGAGGCGGGCTCTTTGGTTGTTATCTGGCGATAAATTATGTATAGTAAAATTATGCAAAACCGGACACTCTATTTCGGCGACAATCTGGAGATCTTGCGGGAGAAGTTTCCGAATAAGCCCAATAATAAGGGCGCTCTTGATTTGAAAAGAATACGGAGAATTCAGACAACTAACCATCCGGGAGATTTTTTGAATAAAATCGTCTGCGGTAGTGCCGTGGATGTGATGAAAGAAATATCGGACGGCTCGGTGCATTTGGCGATTACTTCGCCTCCCTACAACCTAAAAAATTCTACCGGCAACGGAATGAAAGACGGCCGTGGCGGGAAATGGGCAAACGCCGCCCTGCAAAAGGGCTATTCGCACCACGACGACTGTATGCCGCATGACGAATATGTGAAATGGCAAAGAGATTGTTTGACCGAAATGATGAGAATTATCCCGGAGGACGGAGCAATTTTTTACAATCACAAATGGCGCGTGCAGGGCGGCTTATTGCAAGACCGCCAAGACATCGTTACGCTCTTTATAAACGCTTAACTATAAATATGTTGAACACCATAATCGCAAAAGATACAAAAGCAAAAATCGCCACCGCTCCATATTTTGTGGCAGATAATATTTTGATATACAAAGATGATATTTTAAATACTCGTTCAATTCCCGATAATTCGGTTGATTTAATTGTTACCTCACCGCCCTACAATGTGGACATTCACTATAATTCTCATGCAGATAATTTATCTTATGAGGATTATTTAGAATTCACCCAAAAATGGATCAAAAAATGTTTTGACCTATCAAAGAGCGAGGGACGATTTTTGCTTAACATCCCGCTTGATAAAAACAAAGGCGGCCAAAAATCAGTCGGTGCGGACATCACAAAAATTGCAAAAGACATTGGCTGGAAATATCACTCAACAATCATCTGGAACGAGGGCAACATATCGCGCCGCACCGCTTGGGGTTCTTTTATGTCCGCCTCCGCTCCTTATGTTATTGCACCCGTAGAATTGATTTTGGTTTTGTATAAAGATGGTTGGAAAAAGAATGGTGGTAGTAGAAAAAATGACATCACCAAGCAAGAGTTCATGGATTGGACAAATGGAGTTTGGACTTTCAACGGCCAAAGTAAAAAAGGAGCGGGTGGACATCCCGCCCCATTTCCGATTGAATTACCGAGACGATGTATAAAATTGTTTAGTTTTGTCGGAGACACAGTTTTAGATCCATTGAGATATGCTTACTAAACGAGAAAAAAATATAAGCGAAAGTCAAGTTGAGGACGCACTTGTTGCTAACTTAATTTTTTTGGCAAAATTGTTAAAATTACCAGTTGATTTAAAGTTGATTACTCGCCAGTTGAGATTAAAATCAGGCGATGAGAGGATTGACATATTACTGTCGAGTGGAAAAGATTTGTGTTTAGTTGAGTTAAAAGTTGTTGGATTTTCTGAAGAATGGCTGAAACAAATCCTTTCTTACAGAGACGAGCTTATTCGCCTGCAAAGTACTGGAGAGTTAGTTGCTGGCGAAGTTATTTGTTATTTAATGGTCACTGATGCAGGAAGCAAGGATTTTGAATTGGCAAAACAAAACGGTGTCGTATTGATTGCATATGAACCAATAGGGGTCTTGAAAGATTACTACAATAACCTTTCTGCAGTTGCGCCTTTCCTAAAAATTAAACCAAACGATTATGGTGTGTTCAGTTTCGGTCTAATAAATCGTGCCTTGAGTTATTTAATTACGGGCGAGACAAAGCAAGAAGAAATAGCTACAAAAACGGGACTTTCCAAACAAAGTGTGCATAACCATCTGAAGGTGGCAAAAGAATTTGGCCTAGTACGAGAACGCAATAAAAATTATTTTCTTACCGATATTGGCGATCAATATGCGCAAAATATAAATAGAGATACACTCATTGACCAATTAAACGATGACCAAATTGGGGTTCTCAAACAATTCGTAGCAAATGATCCGTTCTACTCCTCAACCGTTTTTGGTATTTATTCAATCGTAGAAAGTGCTTTTTTGCTATCCAGAAATTCATACCCTCTTGAGCTCGTTGATTTAAGAGAGATGTTTAAAAAAGTTTCTGGTAAAGTGAATGAGTGGCAAGCCGAAAAATCGTTGAGTACGGCTACCTACACATTTCTTAATTTTGCAATTGAGCTGGAACTGCTCGGCAAGGTCGGACAACAAGTTGTTATTACGCCCGCGGGGTTTAGGTTTATTTTAATGCTTCAGTTGCACAAGAGTATTGAAATGATTGAGAGTTTATCAAATAATAACAAATAAACTTATGAGCAATCTTAATCGTGAATGGGAATTTGTAACCGCCGAGACGCATAATAAAAAATTCAGAAAAAATTTAATAAAAAGCGAGATGTTATTTGGCTTGCAGATTTTATTGAGTAAGGCCGAAATGAAAAATTACTTTGGTTTGAAAAAGTTATATTTAAGGGAAAAATTGTAACCGAAACTGGCAAGAAAATGTTCATTCGCCTTTACGAGTTAGCCAAGAGCGAAAAGAACGAAGAACTAATGAAGTTTTGCGCCGATGTTTTGGAAACTTATGAAAAGCACGACATAAACGGGCATATTGTCTGGAAAAAATAAAAAGAATTTTACCACTACACCAAAGTAACGATGTTGCAGAAATTCAACTTTGAGGGATTTTTGAAGGCGCTGGAGGAAGGAAAAATCCTCGTGGATTTTGACGCTCGCACTGGACACAATCATGGCACAAAATTCCGTATGCGGCAGGATGCCTTGCCGATGTTGTATGAAAAAGCAATTATCATTCTATGATTTTTGAAATACGGCTATGATCCTCGGGCATGAACGGGCGATACGGTATCTCAATCGCGTGATAGCGCGGGGGCGGCTGGCGCACGGCTATCTTTTCTATGGGCCGGACGAGGCGGGAAATCTGAATGTGGCGCAATCCGTGGCGCACGCGCTCGTCTGTTCCCATGAGGGAAGCGAGGCTTCTCTCATGGGGAAGGATAACGGGTGTGAGGCATACGGGAGAATCGCGGCGGGTACTCATCCGGCAGTCGTATTGCTTGACCTTGCGCAAGGATGCGTGGCGGGTTGCGATCATCGGTCAAGCTGATACAATGAGTGGAGACGCGACCGATGCTTTTTTGAAACTTTTGGAAGAGCCGGGCGAACGAACGCTCTTTATCCTTACTGCTGGAAACCGCGAATCCGTGGCGGAGACGATTCGCTCGCGCATAGTACCACTAGGGTTTTTTGGGGAAACGCCGGTTGCGGATGAAAAAGCGTATGCCGCAGTAGAGACCGCGCTTGGCGCGGGTATTCCGGAGGCATTGGGGCTAAGCGAGAAAATTGCTGGGGATGCGCCGGCGCGGGCCGAAGCGGTCGCCGTTGTGATAAATATACTTCGCGCAAAAATGCGCGCGGCGGCAAAGCCTGACGAGTATCGCCGCGCGGCGCGTCGCCTCCGGAGAGTGCTGGACATCGCCGATACTATGGAAACAACAAATGTAAATACGCGCCTCGCGCTTGATGCGCTCTTTATAGAAAGCGTTCGCAATCTCTAAAACGCTTACGACGGAGGTATGATTTATAAAACGATTATCATTCTTGTTGTCGGGTTCATCGCGTTAGTGATAGTGATTCCCTTGATTCTCTCCGCCGTAGGCATTGATATTCTTTCCGGCACAGGGGGGAGCGCACAAAGCGGGGGATTGCTTTTTCGCTCCAAAGACGGCGGAGAACACTGGGAGCCCGCGACATTTGTCCGCGAGAGACGCGATCCCACGCCCTCCTATATCTACGATGTCGTGGCGCATCCCGTGGCAACCACCACGCTTTTTGCCGGCACCAAAGGAGCCGGGCTTTGGAAGAGCGAGGACGCGGGCATGACATGGCGGCAGATAAAAGATACGGCGGGTGTGCTGGAAGCGCAAAGCGATATTTACCGCGTGGTCGTCAGCCGGAGCAAGCCGGATGTCATGTATGTCGCGGCATTTCAAGAAAATCGCGGCAGAGTGTTCAAGAGCACCGACGGCGGCGCGTCATTTCGCCAAATTTATTTTGTCGGACGGGATAAGTATGGCGTCTTTGACATTGCAACGCCTCCGGCCAACCCCGATACGATCATGGCCGCGACCGGAGAAGGACGGCTGCTGGTCTCCAACGATGGGGGCGAGAGATGGCATTTTTCAAAAGTACTGCGCGATCCGTTGGCACGGCTTGTT
>VMFQ01000068.1 GCA_007376125.1 Parcubacteria group bacterium Gr01-1014_33
GGTAGGACTTCCGTATTTGTTTTTGAGTTTGCATATGGGCATGATTTAATGATTATACCCATATATTAGCCCAAAATGATGAGTTTTGTAATGGTCTCAATGAATGTGGACTTTAGCGGGAAAAACGCATAGAGCGCGGCGGGTTTGAAAAGCGGTTGTTTCTTGAAGGAGCAAAGGATTGACTGTTAAGAGGCGTGCTTGTGCGGCTTTTTTTGTTGTGGTAAACTTTAATTGGTGAACGAATTGAGCGAGAAATTGAATGAATTAGAGGATAAACTCCGTCATTTGGCGGACCGTCTTTGATATTGCGGGAAAACAGCGGGAAATCGTCAGGATAGAGGCGGAAATGCAAAAACCAGATTTCTGGGAGGACAAAAACCGCGCGGCAGAGAAGAGCAAAGAGCTTGCAGTACTAAAAGGCGAGGGGGATCGGTGGGAAAGGATAAAATCAGAAATCAAAACACTTGCAGAACTTCTTCAAATCTCGGAAGAGGATGAGGAATTCCAGCGAGAAGCCATTTTAAAAATCGGAGAGCTTGAGAAACGCATTGGCGCGCTTGAATGGGAACTATATTTTTCAGGAAAGTACGACAAAGGAAATGCGATTCTCTCGGTATACGCGGGAGCCGGCGGAAAAGACGCAGAAGATTGGGCGGCGTTGCTTTTGCGGATGTTTCGCCGGTTTGCCGAGAAAAAGGAATGGAAGGTAAAAACAGTTCATGAACATTGGGGAGAATTTCAGGGACCGGCCGGATGGGGCATTAAAAACGCGACTATTATAATAGAAACGCCGTATGCGTATGGGTATTTGAAAAAAGAATCGGGAGTGCATCGGCTTGTGCGGATTTCTCCTTTTTCGGCGCAATCACTGCGGCATACGTCGTTTGCGCTGGTGGATGTGATGCCCGAGTTTGTTCCGCCGGAAGAAGTGGAAATGAAACCCGAAGATCTAAAAATTGATTTTTTTCGATCATCCGGTCCGGGAGGGCAGAATGTAAACAAGCGCGAAACTGCAGTTCGGATCACTCATCTTCCCACCGGACTTCAGGTTGCCTCGCAGGTTGAGCGCTCGCAGGATAGAAACCGCGAAATGGCAATGAGTATTTTGCGCAGCCGGCTCTATCAGCTTACATTGAAACAACAGGAAGAAGAACGGCGCGGCGTGCAAAATGAGAAAGTAAAAATAGAATGGGGGAATCAAATCCGCTCGTATGTCATGCATCCGTACCAAATGGTAAAAGACCACCGGACGGGCGTGGAGACCGGAAACATAGACGCGGTGATGGATGGGGAATTAGATGAGTTTATAGAAGCAGAGATCAAACTATGAATCATGAATTAGGAGTCATGAATTAGGGATAAAGAGGAAATTTTTCTTCCATAATTCCTGATTCATACTTCCTAATTCCTTTGAGGTGATTTTTTTCGACAACGTTTCAAAAATTTATAACGCACATTCTGCGGCGCTTAAAAATATAAACCTCCAAATCCAGCCAAAGGAGTTCGTGTTTTTGGTGGGAGCGTCCGGCGCCGGGAAAACCACTTTGCTTAAACTTTTGATACGCGAAGAAGATCCCACGGACGGAAAAATTTTTCTTGACGATCTTGAGATAACCCAAATTCCTCGTTCCTCTCTCCACCACATCAGGCGGCGCATCGGAATGATTTTTCAGGACTACAAACTTCTTCCCGCGAAAACGGCGCATGAAAATATCGCATTTGCAATGGAAGCGGCAGGCAGAACCGATGAAGAAATCCACGAAGACGTTGCCCAAGTGCTTGACTTGGTGGGGCTTTCCGATAAAATAGACAATTTTCCGAGCGAGCTTTCGGGCGGAGAACAGCAACGCGTGGCAATCGCGCGCGCGGTGGTAAATCGTCCCGACATGATACTTGCGGACGAAGCAACCGGAAATCTTGATCCGATCAATACATGGGAAATCATCAAACTTTTGCAGAAGATAAACGAGCTTGGCACGACTATCCTCTTTGCCTCCCATAATAAAGAGATTATCAATTCAGTGGATAAACGTGTTGTTATGCTGGATAAAGGAGAGATAATAAGCGATCAGATGAATGGGAAATACCTTGTTTAGATAGTAGGTAGTAGCCAGTAGGTTGTAGAAAGAGAGGAGAATATCTTCAACCACCTACCACCTACCACTTACCACCTACTTTATGCTCGCAACCACATTAAAACGAGTTTTCCGCGCAGGATATCAGAGCTCTCGCCGAAACGGGTGGCTTTCGGTTGCGACGATCACGGTAATGACGCTCGCGCTTTTTGTGATCGGCACGATCGTGTTTTTAAGCGCGCTCGCCCATACCGTACTTCTGTCGCTTGAAGAAAAAATTGACGTAAGCGTATATTTCCGCTCGGACTCAAAGGAAGAGGATATTTTTGCGGTAAAAAAGGATGTTGAGTTGTTATCAGCGGTCTCTGCCGTGTCGTATACTTCCCGAGATCAGGCCCTTGAGACATTTCGCGAGAAGCATAAAGACAATGCGCTTATTATTGATGCGTTAAATGAGCTTCAAGAAAATCCACTTGAGGCAAGTTTGAACATCAAGGCAAAAGACTCAACCCAGTATGCCGCGATAAGCGATTTTTTGGCAAAGAAAAATTATGCGGCGGTTGAGAAAATAAATTATTTTGACAATCAGCTTGTGATTGATCGTCTTTCCGCGGTGGTGAGTACAGTGCGCGGGTCCGGCGCGGGGCTCGCGCTCGTGCTTGCGGTGGTGGCGGTGCTTGTGGCATTCAATACGATTCGCCTTGCGATTTACTCCATGCGCGAGGAGATAGGAATTATGCGGCTTGTGGGAGCGAGCCTCTGGTTTATCCGCGGGCCGTTTCTTGTGAGCGGCGCGTTTTACGGAGTCGCGTCGGCATCCGCTACCACGTTTCTTTTCTTTCCGCTCACGTGGTTTGCCGCGCCCAAGCTCGTCCGCATTGTCCCAAGTTTTGATCTCTATCAGTATTTTCTTTCAAACTTCATCCAGTTTTTCGGCATTATGCTTGCAGTAGGAGTCGGGCTCGGAGTGATCTCAAGTTTTGTCGCCATCCGAAGGCATTTGCAAGTGTAATTTTCTTGTCCTGGAGCGGAGTCTATCTTCTTTAGAGGGTGGTAAGCTCTTGGATATTTCATAATATATGGCACTTGAATTTCCCGAAAAAGGAATGACAGGTCAGGAAAATGAGAAAAAAGCCAAAGCATATCAAGAAGAAATTGAAGCAGGAGCAACTCATTTCCAAGAAACAAAAGCAATGTGGGAATATTCTCAAGGGTTGCGTACGAGGGGGAACAATGAACTTGCGGATAAGATAGAAGTGAAAATGGAAGAACTATATAAGGATTCTGAAGAGATAGCGAAAAAAGTAGAAGAGAATTGGGAAAAAGAGAAAGGGATCGTTGACCATGCGGTAATTGAGTTTGCAGAGAGATTGCATTCGCTTGTTGTTGATGCGAAAAAAGAACCGGTGGATCTTTCGAAGATTGTGGCATCCCTTGGCACAATGGACAGTATGACCGGACGAGTTCTCCGTGAGATTAAACTTCTTTTAGGCGTCGAAGGAGTTCCGGTAATAAGAAAATCGCAACATGAGCCAGAACGAGAAGACCATATTTACCCAACCGCGATAGAGAAGCTTGCGTATCAAGAGATACAAAAAAACAGTTTTATTCAGCGCAGGATACTTATTCATCTGGATTCTTATGATTGGAGTAAGTTGCAGAACGCCTACCGTCAGCAAAATGAGGCAGAAAGCGGTTCCGAGAGTAACGAACTTAATGCCGCCGACGATTGAAACTTACCCTTACTCGTTGTATACTAAAAAGCGTCGCAAGACGCTTTTTTACCGTTTTGCGGGGTAGTGCAATTGGTAGTCACGCCGCGCGGCGCCTGTCCCGCATAAA
>VMFQ01000069.1 GCA_007376125.1 Parcubacteria group bacterium Gr01-1014_33
CGAATCTTGTACTCACCGCCCGTCACGTCAAAAAAGCCGGAAACAGGCGAAGGCCGCCGTAAGGCGGATCAACCTGGGTTCGGTGATTGGGACGAAGTCGATCACGGCTTCCTATGCGGGCAACCGCATAGTAAAATCCAACTAATATCGGTGAACTCTTCTCCTCAATAACCCATTGAGATATGAAGACAATACCGAGGGAAGAATCTTTTATAATTATTATTGTCAAAAAAATTATGAGTTCAAGAGAACACAAAGTCGGTTCAGAATCAAATTCTATGGATCAACTTCGAGCAGAAAGACGACAGGATCTTCTCAAAGAAGAAGAGAAACTTATGCAAGAGTTAGCTCCGTACATGGATAAGATCCAAAAATGGATAGCGATCAAGGAAGAACTGGCCGGTTTAGATTCTTAGAATTATAAAAAGATTCCCCGTAGAGACTTGGTCTTCTAAAGACCGGATAGAGAATTCAAGAAGTTCTCTATAATACGTTGGCTCCCGATAAAATTATCGGGATGAAGATATAGTCCGACACCCTTAGTAATAGGGGAAAACTGTTGCGTAACAAGGCATGGGTAGCGGAAGCTGTTCATGGAACATTTCTTTTTAGGGAATATTTCCCGCACCGGGCGTTCTTCGGAACACCGTTGCGGGCAACCCCAAGGTCAATCTGGATATATAGACATTTCAATATATCCGGTTGGTGTTAGCCGATCAGCCATAACTCTCGGCTCTGCGGTCCCGACAGCATCGGGATTAGTCGGAATAGCTGGAAGGATATTATCTCCCATAAAACCCGTCATTGCGTATGGGATTTTAGGGTTGGGGAAAACCGTGCTTCGCCAGATGCGCCGTTGAAGGGTATTATACGAATATGAAAGTACTGCATAGCAACCTCGGGAACCGTCAGAGGGGACAAGGGCACAATGACCAGAATGATTTTTTGGGGTTTACCCTCATTGAACTCCTTGTCGTCATTGCGATCATCGGGGTTCTTGCGTCCATGGCTCTCGCGTCGCTCAATAACGCCCGGCTCAAGGCGCGGGACGCGCGCCGTGTCTCCGATGTGAGACAACTGCAGGTGGCACTTGAACTTTTTTATAACTCCCAGCCAACACCTGAATATCCCGCGGCGAGTGCCCTATGCGATGCGAATGCTGCGTATGGTCTTGAAGTGCTGGTGGCCGGCGGCTTTCTTCCACAAGTGCCGCGCGATCCAAATGCGGCGCCAAACTGCTATCGTTACACCGCCAACATCTCGTCGCCACGAAGCGCATATCACTTGGGAGCCACGATGGAGGAGGCGACCAACCCCGCGCTTACCGTAGACAAGGACTGCGATTCCACGGACAACAATCCGGTCTGCGCCACGGGTGTCTCGTTTGGTCCTGCGGGAAGCGCGTTTGACGGCACTGCCGCAGCCATCTACGACACGGTGCCGTAGTATATTTGAGAGCAAACAGATCAAAAATCATCCCGTGCACGGGATGATTTTTGTTTATATCAAAAAGTAATGATTATCCAGATTGAAAAAACAAAAGCGCTGTGGATAACTACAGCAATGAGGGTATTGCATTTTTATGACGCATATGCTATCTATGATTATAGAGAAAGGTCGTCGTATATTCTATCTAAATGCAAATCTATGATGGATGAACTAAAAAAGAGAAAAATAATTGATGCCGTAACTCAGAGGGGCGTTTCCCCTAAAGAAGCCGCGAAGAAACTTTATGTTTCAGAAGGTCAGTTGAGACTACTTTTTGAGAGCTGGGGAGTGCCTTTAAGGAAGAAACGTATAAAACAAGATGTTCCAGCAAGAGAGTCACTGCTTAAGTTGTATAGACAATATGGTACAACAGTAAAATTGGCAGAACACTTCAATGTGGGGATAAATACTGCAAATCGTTGGTTGAAAGAACGAAAGGTCCCCGCGCGCAAGATGAAGATGAGTCCCGAGAACAAAATAAGATTTTTGGAAGAACATCTTAGTGAGCTGGATAACTTCAATTTATAACAAAAATCGCTTGCTGGGAAGCAAACGATTTTTGCAGAAAATTATTTCTGTCTGCGGGGGCTGCGATTGTCTAAATATACAGCCTCCACAGCGTTCTTGCGAACTATTGTATAGTACACTATTTCGTAAGGGCTAACAAGGCCTTTTATTTATGGAGATAATTAGTGCGTTAGCCATCGTGGCCTTAATAATCTTGATCGCCAAAAGCAGATAAAAAGTAAAAGCATATGGTTGCACAAATGAGATTTTTTTGTTAGCATAACCATACGATTATGAATTCGCAGTTGCGTGAACAAGTTCTTAATCTTCGTGTGAAAGAGGAGCTTAGCTATGGCGAAATTAAGAAGAGATTAGGTGTGCCCAAAAGCACCTTGAGTTATTGGTTGCGAGAATTGCCCTTGAGCGAAGAAAGGATTCTTGAATTGCGGCGTAAGGGGTGGAGTAAGGGTGAGGCGAGTAGAGAGAGGTTCCGGACGGCGATGCGCCAAAAGCGGGAATTGACGGCTCGCCATATTTACGAAGCACAGCGAAAACACTTGTCGGATACTTCACGAGACACTTTCTTTGTAGCGGGTTTGATGCTCTATCTTGGAGAAGGAGAAAAAACGACAACTTCACGAATTTGTCTCGCAAATACCAACCCACGAATTATTAAGTTTTTCATCAAATGGATGGAGGAGTTTTTGGGGATTCGTAAAAATGAAATGCGATCTCAACTCCAACTCTATGGAAATATGGATCTGGAGGCAGAAAAAGGATTTTGGCGGACGACCACTGGTTTCTCCGCATCACAATTTTATAAACCCTATATTCATAAACTTCGACCGGCAAGTTTCTCCTATAAAGAATCTTATAGACATGGCACTTGTAATATCTCTTATTTGAATGTTCCAAGAAAGACAAAACTTATGATGGCCATTCAAGCGTTTCTCGATCTTTACATGTAGTAAAATGTCAATAATGGGCGACTAGCTCAGTGGTTAGAGCATCCCTCTGATAAGGGGAAGGCCGAAGGTTCGATTCCTTCGTCGCCCATCAGAAACTTTTTATCAACACACTTAATCCGCGACCGCGGATACGTGTATCGGCGCACCGGAGCGAATGATATTGATTTTTCTCCTCATTTGCGCTATGGTGGGTATTGTCAATGAGGCGATGCTTTGTTGGATGTCAGCACCTTGTCAATAGGAATCTTTGCGGAGGGAGAGAGTATATGAAAAGTATAGTTGCTCGACGGGCGGCTCGCGGGGCAGAATTTATGGATGGGGTGCGCCCCGGATGGTTTGATGAGGTGGATGGAAGTAGGTTGAATATCTATTCAACTAAAAATTGTATCTTGGGACAAATCTATGGGAGTTACGAGGTAGGTGCCCGACTGTATGGTTTTTGGGGTAACAATTTGGCGCTTCGATACGGATTCTTAGCGAGTGTATTTGGTTTTTTTCCGACGACGAGATTGATAAGGGCATGGCTTTATGAAATTGAACGGCGGCGCGTGCAAGCTGTTTTTGCCTCAAACGCGCCGAAGGAGCAATCGTCCGAGGCGCTGGTTTAAGATAGCGGTTCTTTTGTTGAGTGAGACGTCCGTGCTTTTCGCGCGGACGCTTTTTCTATTTTACTGAAGGGCGATTTGCTATTTTAAGGGGGAGGGCGTATACTTGACTTTATGAATACAGCATATTGCGTAAAGTGTCGCCAGAAGGATCGCGAGATGAAGGACGCCCGGGAAGTCGCCATGAAGGGCAAGGGCGGCCAGGAGCGGCGCGCGATGACCGGGACATGCTCGGTCTGCGGCACGAAGATGTTTAAAATTCTCGGCAAGGCCGACGCCAAGAAAGCCGCGTAACGGTCTTGGCGCCGAAGGGCGCTTTTTACTCAAGATCTTACTGATGCCGATTTCCGCGCGTATGTGCGGGAAATGCTCACGGCGTATCAGCCAAAGCGCAATCCAAAAAAAGAAGAGCAATTTCTGGCGATGTTCCGGTATGTCCGGGGTTTTTTTGATAACGAGGGGGCGTATGCGGATCTCGTTACCCCTGATCATTACGAAACGGTGCTCACCAATATCGCGCGTTCTGGTTTGGCTGGCAAGAATGCACGCGACAGAGGGCGCACCCCGTTAGAAGTCGGCCGCCCTGGGCGGCCGCCGTCCCGCGAGCGGGACGGACTTCTAACGGGGTGGACGCGCATCATCGTGGAAAAGCCCTTCGGCAAAGATGCCGATACCGCCCAGCATCTGGATACCCTGCTGGGCGAACTTTTTGCCGAGGAACAAATCTACCGCCGCGGCGGCTTTTATGACGGGGTGGGCGCTCTGCGCGATGTCGGGCAGAATCATCTTTTGCAGATGCTGGCACTCGTCACGATGGATCGCCCGTATAATTTCGGCTCTCCTGCTCTCCGCCAGCGGCGCGTTGAGGCGCTCAATGGCTTGCGCGTGCCCACTGCGCGCGAGATCACGGATACATCCGTCCGCGCGCAGTACGAGGGGTACCGCGCGATCCGCGGCGTCTCACCCGATTCCACCACAGAGACCTATTTTAAAATCGGCGCGTCGTTTGTGTCCCCGCGCTGGCGGGGAGTCGCCGTAACAATGGAAAGCGGCAAGCGCATGGGTACCGCGCAGAAAGAAATAGAGATTACATTCCGGCATCCCCAGCCCTGCCTGTGTCCGCCGGACGCGGGGATGCACTATCGGAACCGCATGGTAATTTCGCTTGAGCCCGAAGAGCGGATCGTGATTCATTTCTGGTCCAAAAAACCCGGGTTTGCGTATGCGCTGGAGGAGCGGACGCTCGCGTTTGTACTGCGCCAGAGTAAAAAGAAATCCCCCTATGTGGAGGAGTATAAAAAACTTCTCCTTGACTGCATCACCGGCGACCAGACGCTCTTTGTGAGCACTGAGGAAGTGAAAGCCATGTGGCGCTTTATTGATCCCATCTCCGATGCTTGGAGGGAAAATAAAGTGCCGCTTCTGTCGTACGCGCCA
>VMFQ01000070.1 GCA_007376125.1 Parcubacteria group bacterium Gr01-1014_33
GAAGTGCCCGGCGATAAACGAATACGCCGCCGAGATAAACATAAGGATTACTAAAGCCCAAATGAAATTTTTGGATAAATTTTTCATACAAGTTTGATTCCAGAATCTAACGCAACATTATATATAAATGAAGCGCTAACGCCGTACCCCCCTGCAAGATATGTTTTTGCGGGAAGCGCATCGGATTTTGCTACCAAATCCAATGCCTTGAGCGTTGTTCTTGAAATCGTTTCTGTAAACATTTTACTTTGTGTTTAGGGATATTGAGTATAACCGACCAAAAATATGCGCTCCTCGGCGAAAGCGAACGAGTACTCATGACAACATTTCGGATTAATTCCCCGCGCGCGCGCTTTGAGCCAATGAATCGCCTTCTCATCCCCATACTCCAAAATGCGCTCAATGATATACGAAGCGTGTTCTTGCATATTCAAACCCTTTCTATCCGTATCCCAAAAATATTTTTCTAAAAATACGGGGAGCATGGAATTAAGAATATCATAAAGTATGCGCGCGCGCAAGCGGTAAAATCAGCTTACACTAAAATGGCATAAAGTTTTCCTTTATGCCATTATACTTTTCCGAGTTGCTTCCCGGAAAAACGCTTAAAAATCAATGTGCCTGATCTGCGCGCATTTCTCTCATCCATTCGTATTTATTTCTCTCTTCCTCCCGAAGTCCATCGGCGCGCGGCTGTAATTCTTCAAGCGACTTAATCTCCAATTCAGCAAGCGCGAGAACCCGCGCGGAATGGTAAAGTTCCTCTCTTTGGGCAAAAGCGACAAGATTTTTGCGCGACACATAGCGTTTGAGGACATTGCCATTTTCCCGCCAAAATTCTCTCCGGTCTTTTATCCATTGCGCGAGAAAAATGCGCTCGTGTTTTATCACTGCCGGCGCCGCGATGCTTTCGCTTGCGCGAAAATATCTAAATCTAATCCGCGCCCTATACCGCATCGCCATCCGCAAAAGCTCAACCCTCTCGTCAAAAATCGCCCGCGTCTCTTCGCTCATTCCAGTAAAATCCATCTCGTCAAAATCTGGAAATTCGCGGTTACCTTGCATCTGTATCCCTCCTTTTTGCGGTGTCTTGAGAAAATTTAAAAGACCCATTTCATATTCGCATTTTTTCCCGCAAAAGTCCAGATAGTTTGAAATTTTATCTGTACACTTGCGCCTTTTTATTAAGGCAAGGTATACTAAAGCCATGAGCCAACAAACTGTAAAAATTAAAAATGGAAAAATTGCGCTGCCCCCCCATATCCGCAGAATGTGGAAAGACGGAGAGATAGCGGTGAAGGAATACGGAAACGCGATCATACTCCAAAAACCGCAAAAAACCTCCGACAGAAAAGAGTTATTGGCAATACTTAAAAAAACAGCTGGAATCTGGAAAGATAAGAAAATCCCCGATCCGGTAAAATGGCAGAGAGAAATCCGCAAAGAATGGGAAAGAAAACTTTCGTGAACGTATGGAGTTTACACTTGACACAAACATCCTTATTTACTATGCCAAGGGAGACGCCGCTTGCATTGAGTTTATGAATGCAAATCTGGAGAAGGATGCGCTTATTCTCCCCACCATCGTTACTGTAGAATTTCTCGCATTTCCTGTGTTGACCTTACAAGAGCGAGAACTCTTTTTAACTCTGCTCCTGAAATTTAGGACAGTGGCATTGGATACTCAAATCGCGTTTCTTGCGGCAGACATAAGAAAAAATAAAGTGAAACTTGGTGATAGCGTGATTGCCGCAACCGCGCTTTTTACTCATACTGCTCTTGCTACCCGAAACCTGCGCGATTTCAAAAAAATTAAAGAACTCACTCTTTACTCTTTGTGAAGCAACTTAAATTTTAAATTCAGAAGTGATGCCCAAGACTATATTGAGACAGTCTCATAACAAGAAAATTTATCAGCTCAAAATAACCTTACACGATTCAAAACCGCCCATTTGGCGGCGCGTTCTTGTCCATTCAAATATCCAACTTGATCGTTTGCATCAAGTGATACAAATCGCGTTTGGGGGCAGGATTGCCATTTGCACACATTCCGGAAAGGAGAGATTCAGTACATAATTCCCTATCCGGACGATGACTACGGCTTTGGGCCAAAGCCGAAAGACGAGCGCGGAGTTACACTTTCCGAAATCATCTCCCAGCCAAAAGAGCGAATGATTTATGATTATGATTTCGGAGACGACTGGCATAATGATGTTGTTCTTGAAAAAATACTGAAACCCGAAAAAGGAGTAAAATACCCCGCATGCACCGGCGGAAAATTGAGCGGTCCCCCGGAAGATGTGGGCGGACTTTGGGAATACTACGAATTTCTTGAAGCAATCAAAAATCCGAAGCACCCTGATCATAAAGACATGCGCGAATGGATTGGCGGAGAATTTGACCCGGAAGAGTTTGATATGGAAGCAACAAATGCGGACCTTAAGAAAATGAGAATATAAGATTTCTCCTTCACGTTGCGCCTCACACGGTTTAGAAACTATCTTGCATTAAGGGTGAGTGTGATCACGACACCACCACTTCCACGGGAAGAGTTTTTATTCGGGGGAAAGGCGCAGGAAAATAATTCAGTTTTTCAAACCCGATCACTTTGCCGTGTTTGTCTTTTACAATAATCACCTCTTCTCCGGTTTCTTCCGAAATATACTCCTTCTTTGGATCGTCAAACCAGACATTTAACGTATTGCCTTTTTTATCGTAGTAGACTCTTATTTTTTTGCTTGTTCTTTTGTCCATATAAGTGTTCCTTCCACTATTTTACTTGTAATATACGCGGTAATGATGAATCCTTCGCCATTGAGCACTCTTGCCACAACGCAAAGGTAATGTGTTTTGTCTCTTGAGTAGAAGAGATAGATTTTAGGATCGCTTTTGCTTTGGCGAATGAAAATCGGATTGCGAAGCGTATGTTTTACCGCTTCTTCCTTGCCTTGAATTTGCGGATGTTTAATACGGGTAATTATTTCCCAATATGCCTTGGTAGTCCGTATCATCGCGCCAAGTGGGCATTGTACTTGAAAATGCAGATCGTCTTCGCCTCTTTCCATAAGTTATTATTGAGAAGTTCTTATAGTGAAATTGTATCAAGAATGAACCTTCAAGTCAATAGATAGAGGAGAATGTCCCCAATTCTTCCAAAAAAGAAAACCGCCCGAAAGCGGTAAAATTTATATGACGGAAAGATTCTTGTTTTTGTTTTGTTCCGCGCCGCTATTTCTTCTCTTCTTTTTCTTCCTTAAAAGAATCTAGAAAGTCGCGGCAGATAATCGCAAGATGATTGGGAAGTTTCTCAACGTCAAGACAAGCGTCCATCATTTCTCCCTCCCACTTAAATGTCTCCACTAACCGTTTCCAGTCTTCCAACATTTTCTGAAGATTGATAATATCAAGATTATCTTGAAAACGCTGATCAAGGTTTTCCTTTTCTTGCCGCCCCTCGTTCTCTTTTTGCAATCCCCCTTCGCCGCCCGTGCCAATGTGATTGACTTGCCCCATTATAAGCCCGGCCAAAATTAGTGAAATAGCGATAAACCGTTTCATTTGTCTCTCTCCTCTCTTGTAAAAGTGCTTATTAAAGAGCAAAATTATTCTTACACATCCCAATAATAAAGTCAAATTTGACTTAATTTCTGCAATAGTTTAAAATAGTTTCACTTTGCTCTTTGGTATACTATATAAGGAGGTATTCGTGAAAAAAGGCGATCCAAGAGGAAAAAGGAGTGGTTCAAATCGTAATCCTTTTCAATCTATTTCTGATCTTGAAGCAGCTATTCTTGGCAACAAAAGAAAGAAGGCACGTAGATCCCCAGAGAAAAGTGGAGATTCTCTTATAGAAACTGCTTCCGCAATCCCGCCTCTTGAAGAGGAAATAATAACAGAACTCTTTAACCCGACCACACGCCCCTCTCAAGAATCAAGCCATCAAAATACTTCTTCTATTGCGCGTCCCGGAGAAAAAGTGGTATCTGTATTTATCATCTTAGAATTTGACTGCGATCCGCCTGAACTCGGCCTTGTCTTGGAGAATAAATCTGCAAAGGCATTTGTCCCCACTTACTTTTTTCCCTCGGGAAAAGTAAGAGACACTGACTCTACACCTGAAGCCGGAGCAATGCGAGAATCCGAAGAAGAGTGCGGCATTCGTTCTGATTTGACCCCGCACGATCTTATCCACAAAATCCCTATCACGGATAATGAAACCGGCCTTCCCGCTTTTGTTTATGTTTATGCTAAAAAAGTCTCATCGTGTCTTAAAATGACGCCCGGAGACGAAGTCTCATCGTGTCTTAAAATGACGCCCGGAGACGAGCAAATAGACACCGCGCGCCTTCCTACTGAAGGAATTGAAGAACTCATTAATTACGATCTCCTCGCAATGCATCACATCATCGCATATCGCGCCTATAAAAACTGGAAACAGAGACAACAATAGTAAAGCTCCGAATCACTTCGGAGCTCAAGTTTTTTTGTGGATTTCAAGTAATATTAGGTTTCGAAACTTTGAATTACGAAACTCTCTTTTCTGTCATTCCCGTGTACACGGGAATCTAGATTCTTCCAAAGAATGTAGGTTCTGGATTCTCGGGTCACGCCCGAGAATGACAATATAAAGCTTATATTTCGAAAGAAACGCCTGGCTCGCCAAAAATAGTATTATCGGCAAGATCTCCCAGACGCAAAGAAGCATCGCATTTTGCCTCCCAAGTTCCATGCGTAGGACACATTGTCTTGAACAGTTTTCCTTGGACTTTTACAATATCTTCAAAATACCCTTCCATCTCATACGGATCCCAGTGAGCAGAAGGATGAAAGTGGTCTACTGTGCAATTGATCGGCACCTCAACTCTGCGGCCGTTTTCGTTTTCAAGTAAAATCTTCGTATTCTTGCGCTTGCTTTTGTTAACAATTTTAGTCGCATTGGAATCAGGCGCGGTCCACGAAGTAAAAAATACTGCGGCTTTACCTTTTGGCCGAGGCAATACGCGAGGCAGATATCCTAAAATCGGCCCCGCATCAGCCATTCCCCCGGTCGTGATAATCACCGCCGGCTCGCCCGATTCAAGAAGCTCGTCTCTCTCTTCAGGACTTCTAATAAACTTGATTTTATCCATTAGAGACGATAATGGAATGTGCTTCGCATAGAGTTCAAATACTTTTCTAATAACGCCATCCACATATACCTCAATACCTTTTCGTGCATACGCAATCGCCACGTTCTGACCTCTCCCAAATCCAAACGCGCCAACGAGCGCTATTCCTTTGTTATCCAGTATCTTTACGCTCGCTTCCACCAAGCGATCGCATTCGTTTACAAAATCCATTCGCCTGCCCATTCCATGCGTCAAATCCATGCCAAGGACATGCGTGGGCATATACTCTTTTGGAACGTCTTCAGAACAATATTTTGCCCCGTCCACAATATATTGGTAATGCATTCCTTGATCCCCTGTAATCAAACCCTTCTCGCCGTTTCCCAAATCAAATATAAACGAGAGCGCGCCGGGCAAATGTCCCGCTCCTTTCGCAAACACTTTAACGCCCGGAAGAATTTCTGTCTCTCCCAAAGCGATATTTTGTCTTCGTCCTTCCAAGGTGTGGTACGACTCAAAAATATCATAAAGATACGGGCTGTAATGCACTGTGTCCCGAAATACAATCGGCATGGCTTCA
>VMFQ01000012.1 GCA_007376125.1 Parcubacteria group bacterium Gr01-1014_33
GTATCAGCATGTCAAACATATCTTGAGACACTTCTCCATTTTCCCCGACAGAAATTGCAAGTCGCACCAGAGTAAAAGAGTCGTCATCTCGGTAACTCACTTTTTCCCAATTAAGGAAAATCGCTCTTCCATCGCGCCAGTAGGTATTCCCGCAATGCGCGCTATCAAGATGAAGCGCGAATTTTGAACTTGGCGGGGCAAAACGAGATATAATTCTTTGCGCGCGCAACGCAAGAGGAAGAATCTTTGCGACCCATTTGAGAACGCCCGCCGGATCTTTATCCCCACTATGCACAACAGCGTATCCAAGCCGGTAAAGCCATCTCATGCCGCTTCTTTCGTAAGACCGCGCAGTGTACTTTCTAAGAAAAGGAAGAGTTTTAAGGTCAACATCGTACGAGTTGAGTATTGCAATAGCCTTTACCGCTCTTATTAAAAGTTCTTGAGAGAGCGGTTTTAAGTCGTTGAAACACGTTCCTTTCACAAATTCCTGAATTAAGAATGGCGTGGAGAATCCTTCGTCAAGCGCGTACACTTTCGGTCCGATACGGGTATGTTCAAGAGCTTTAAGTATTGCATATTCTTCCTTCATACTAATCCATTCCCCGGCGCGGTAACTTTCCTGATTTATCATGCGAAGCGCATATATTCCATAATATGGCCATCTTTTTTGTCCCGGGGCCTCTACCCGATACATAAGATGGTTTCCTTCACTTATAGTTTCAATCCGAGCGCCTTGCAATCCCATAATACCTTTGTGGTCAATGTATTCTTGAATTTCTTGGATAGTTGGTTTGCGGGCCATGAGTTCTCCTTTCACGCGTATCAAAATAACTCAACGTACTGATCTCATATATATCACAATTTTCCTTGATTGGCAAGAGCAACATTTTTACCTCTTTTTTCGTTCTATTTAAGGAAACCCAAAATGGAACACAAGAGAAAAAAAATCCTTTATATCATCACCAAATCGGCATGGGGCGGGGCGCAGAAATACGTGTACGATCTTGCGACTCATCTCTCGCCGGAGCAGTTTGACGTAACGGTTGCCGCCGGAGGAAATGGGGAACTTTTTACACGGCTCGCCCGCGCGCACATCCGCGCCATTCCGATCCCCGCGCTTGAACGCGACGTGCATATTATAAAAGAGCTCGCGGCATTTTTTTATTTGGCGAAAATCATCGCGCGGGAAAAACCGGATGTCGTGCATCTCAACAGCACCAAAATCGGCATCTTGGGAGCGATTGCGGCAAAATGCGCGTTTCTTGCCACCGGCCGTTTTTCGTATATCATATTTACCGCGCACGGATGGGGATTTAAGGAAGACTGTTTTGTGCTGTGGCACGGCACTATTTTTCTCGCAGAATTTTTTGGATCGTTGTTCCAAAATAAAATTATTGTTATTGATAGTGCTGATTACCAAAGTGCGCGAAAATTTATTCCGGCGCGAAAACTTGTCCTCATACCAAACGGAATAAACGCGCCACAATTTTTGTCAAGAGAGAGAGCACGCGCAATGATCGTGGAAAAAATCGGATACCCGATTGATTCTTCCCGCCTTCTTATCGGCACCATTGCGGAATTTACGAAAAACAAAGGGCTTCCGTATCTTCTTGACGCGTTATCAAGAATATCGAGGCTAAGCCTTGATATTTCTTCAGCACCCATTTGCGTGATAATCGGAAGCGGGGAAAATGAGAAATCAATGCACCAACGCATTCGTGCGCTCGGGCTTGAGACATCTGTCTTCCTTCCCGGATTTATGCCGGATGCCGCTATGTATATGCCTGCGTTTGATATATTCGCGCTCCCTTCGGTGAAAGAAGGGCTCCCGTATGTGGTAATGGAAGCGATGGCCGCAGGACTTCCGATTGTTGCCTCGCAAGTCGGCGGCATACAGGATCTTATTGAAGACGGCAAAAACGGCATACTCGTGCCTCCAAAAAATCCGGACGCGCTTTCGCGCGCGCTCCATTCACTCTTTCAAGACGCGGGCACACGCGCATCATTCGGCGCATATTCCCGGCTCAAAGTCAAGACAAAATGTACGCTCCGTGATATGATTGAAAAAACGGTATGCATATATCAAAACGAGTAAGCAAAAAAGTGCTTCTTCTTTTATGCGGAGATATTTTTCTTCTTTACGCCGCGCTTTACTCCGCGCTTGCGTTCCGCTACTCACCGACCGGAGAGTGGTTTCTTTTTCGCAAACATTTTTTTTCGTTTAGCGTCATATACGCATTCTGGATAATTTTTTTAAGCGCGTTCGGACTCTATGATCTTCGGCTCATGAAAAACGGCAAGATATTTTTGTACCGGCTTCTCCAGGCAATGGCGGCGGGATTTATGCTCGCGGTAAGCGTATTTTATCTCTTTCCTTTCGGGATTGAGCCGCGGAGAAACCTTTTTATCATCACCTTCCTTGGCACCTTCTTTATCGTGATATGGAGGTATTTTTTTAATCTTGTGATCCCGCGCGCGCCGTCCTCGCGGGTGATATTTTTCGGAGCGGGCAAAGAGACTCGCGACCTCGCAGACTATCTTCTTCTCCATCCCCAGCTCGGGCATAAGCCCGTCGCATTTGTCGTAAACGGAGAAACTGAAAACGAAACGCCTTCCTCATTCCCGTATTATACACTCCTCCAAAAAGATTTTCGCCATATTGCGCGCGACACGCGGCCCGACATTGTGGTTATTGCGCGCGAGATGAAAACAAAACGCGATGTGGTAAAAGCCCTTCTTGCGATAATCCCGCTCGGAATTTCCGTTGCTGAATTTCCCGCGTTCCACGAAATGATCACCGGAAAAATCCCCCTTTCTCTTATTGAGGAAGTATGGTTTCTGGAAAATCTTATCGGGATAAAAAAACATTCGTACGAATTTGCGAAACGGATTATTGACGCGGCGCTTGCGATTGTCGTGGCAATCCCCGCACTCTTTACATTTCCTTTGATCGCGCTTGCGATCACGCTCAATTCCCCCGGACCGGTATTTTTCCGGCAGAAACGAGTGGGTAGAAACGGCGCCGTCTTCACCCTCTTGAAGTACCGCTCAACCCATCGCACCGCAGTGCCTGTCGGTACGGGACGGACAAAGGAGGATGAAGACGGCGTATATACGCGCGTGGGCAAGCTACTACGGCGAAGTTACATTGACGAGATCCCGCAGATTATAAACATCCTCAAGGGTGAGATGTCGTTTGTGGGGCCACGACCGGAACGACCTGAATACGTGAAAGAACTAAAAGAAAAAATTCCATTCTACGAAATGCGACTCCTTGTGCCTCCGGGCATTACCGGATGGGCGCAAATCAATATGGAAGACGACGCGTCTGTTGAGGACGCACCAGAAAAAATGCAGTACGATCTTTATTACACAAAAAACAGGTCCTTTGTGTTGGACCTGTTAATTATGCTTAAAACCTTATTCACGCTTTTTCAAAGAGAGGGACGTTGACAAAATCTCCCTATGAAAAGATTATCAATCTTCTCATCCCCCTTTATGATATAAATGGGGATGAGACGCCTCCTTTTTTTAAAGGGGATAAAACGATCGGCGATCGTTTTATCGGAGGGATTTTCGCAATACTTCTTCAATTCTTATCAAAACTCCCTCGATATTTTTTAGTACATCAACATTTGTAAACCGCAGTGTTTGGAGACCAAGGGAGGAAGAATAAAGATTTCTTTCGTTATCCTTTTCAATTCCCTCTTTTTCATAATGCTGTCCCCCGTCAACTTCAATGATACGAGATGCGCTGGGACAATAAAAATCAACAATATAATTTCCGATTGGTTTCTGACGATACCATTGCGCTCCACCCATCTGTTTATTCCTAAGTTTACGCTAGAGAACTCGTTCAGCGTCTGTCATTGTTTTTCGCAACTCTCTGGATTTCTTTTTGAGGTTGAAATTGTAGGGAAGAATCATAAATAATCCGCCCTAACCCTCCTTTACAAAAGGAGGGAAGAAGCCAAAATTCTCCTTTTCAAATAAGATTTATCAACCGTTTCAACTCCCCGATGCCCTCTTCAAAAGAGATTTTTGGCTGCCAGCCCAAGAGTGTACGCGCGCGCGTGATGTTGGCAAGAGTTTCTTTTACTTCGCCTTGGCGCGCGTCGCAAAATTCCCACGGCCCCCCGATCATCTCGGCAACCTGAATAACGCTATAATTTGTTCCGGTTCCCACGTTTATAATCTCCCCCTTTCCGACTTGATTGGACTCCATTGCGAGAAGATTCGCAGCCGCAACGTCCCGGACGTGCGTAAAATCGCGGCGTTGATTTCCATCCGGCACTACGCTCATCGACTCGTTATTTTTCCTTTGCTCAAGAAAAATGCCGACTACCGTAGCATACGGCCCGTCTTTTTTTGTGGTTTGCCGAGGGCCATAGACGTTAAAATATCTCAAACATACGGTTTCCAACCCGTAAAACCGCGATGCCATCTGGCAGTATTGCTCGCCCACCCGTTTTTGGATCGCGTATGGAATAATCGGCTCCGGCGGCATATCTTCAGTAAGCGGCATGGGATGGCGCGCGCCATACGCGGAAGAAGACGCGGAATAGACAACGCGCTTTACTCCCGAATCGCGCGCCGCAAGAAGAACGTTAAGCGTTCCCGTGATATTAATGTCGTTCGTAAGTTGGGGTTGGGTGATGGAGTATTGCATGCGTGGTTGTGCCGCAGTATGAAAGACTCCCGCCGCTCCCGCAAAAATCGGTTTCAATATCTCAAAATTGCGTATGTCTTCCTCGTGCACAATCGCACGAGGGTGTATCCGTTCTCTTTTTCCGGTCAAAAAATTGTCCAGCACGTGGATTTCATCACCTCGCTCTATGAGCGCGTCAGTAATATGGGAGCCGATGAATCCGGCCCCTCCAGTTACGATATATTTCATAAAATCCAAATCACGAATATTGAATCCCGCCGAAGGCGAGGCTCGCCAAAGGCGGCGGGAATCAAGCGAGAGAGACATTTTCTTCTGCGTTCGTCTTCACTTCCTGATTCTTGATTCCTACTTCCTGATTCAACTTGCTTTTGATCCACTCATGGTCATGTACGCTCACGTCTTCCAAGGTAAGCCCTTGAGAGAGAAGAAGTTTTTCATTAAAATTCCTGTCATGACGAATTAGTTCCGCCGCTTCCGAAAGCCCCTTTCCATCCAAATGGGCGATCAAGGCATCAATGTCTTTGGGAAAGCAAAAGCCGCCAAATCCGCGGTATCCGCCGTGCAGAACATCAAGGTGCGAGTCTCCGATTCTAAAGTCAGCGGAAATTCCAAGCCGGACATTTTCATAATCTACCCCGTGCGCTTCTGCAAGCGCGGCAAGCGCGTTTGCAAAGTTGATTTTCCGCGTAAAATATACATTCCCTCCATATTTTATAATCTCGGCTTCGGTTGCGGTGATCTTGACCGGACGATAGGTGTTTATCCCCCACGGAGACATAAACGGCGCGCGCGGAAGCAAAGAGAGCACCGCATGCGCCGCGCCAATGCTTTGGGCGGTAAACCCGACAATTTGCCGATCCGGCTTGGTAAAATCTTCCCACGCGCGTTTTTCGGTTAAAAACTCCGGGTTGAAAAGCACCTGCAGAGACGGGTATTTTTTCTGAAAATATTCGGTGGTTCCCGGCGGAACCGTGGATTTAAGCACCACTATTTTCCCCTGCGCGATCCTTGCAAACGCGCTTTCCACGACGCCGAGATCCGCGCTCCCGTCGCGCGCGCGCGGCGTGGGCACGCATATAAAAATCACGTCCGCAAGGTTTACGTCGTAGGAAAATCCTTTTTTGGGATCAGTGTCAAATAAAAATAAGTCACGTCCGCGGGAATATCCGCGCAATTCCTCAAAGTATCGCTTAAGCGGGGTTCCTACCATGCCCACGGCAATAATGCCGATTTTTAATCTTGGTTGTTCCATTATACCAAGTAAAACGACTGATTGTTCTTCTGTGTTTCAGCCGCAAGAAGAGTTATGAATCAGGAATCTGGAATTATGAATAAATCTCGCACCTTCCCGCAGGGTATTAAACCCCGCAGGAAGGATTTCAATAATACCCATTCATCCCGCACAAACAGTTGGTGCGGGATGAATCCCTCCAGCCACCTGCGGGGTATTCCGGGAAGATGCGGGATAAAGATTTTCCGAAATTTTCTTCTTTCTTAATTCTTACTTCCTAATTCATAATTCTATCTTCCCTAAGAAATCGCTGAATAAGTCCCTTTCTACTGAAATTGCAGAATTTCGGCTACAAGCCATTCAGTCCTCCTCGCCGTATATTTTCATATACGCCTTTGCTCGCCTCGCTCGCGCTTTGGCGGAGTGGGTCGGGCTTCATGGGAGAAACGATTGCCAATCGTTTCTCCGCTCGAAATTCTGAAATTCCACCAACGAAAATACTTATTCAGCGGTTTCTAAGCATTTCCAAAAACTGTTTCGCTTCTTTCTGGTTGTCCGGACTCGGGTCAAGTTTCAACGTCTCCTCCACTTCACGGCGCGCCTCCTGGATATTCCCGGTTTCGGCAAGAAGCGCTGCCAACACCGCATGGAATTTGGCAACTTTGGGATTTTGAGAGATCATAAGCCGATATACCTCAAGCGCCGCGGGAAAATTTTGCGCTTGCTGGTATCCTTGCGCGATCCGGGACACCTGTTCCGTACTCAACGATGAAAGTGGATGAACTTTCTTGATTTCGTTTATGGTATCCTCATGCTTCGTGACCGCCGCAATTGTCCAAAGCCCCGCCCCTACTTCCCGATAACTTTTGTCCAGATTCCAAGCCTTTTTCATCGCCTGATATGCCTCCTCGGACCTCCGCGTAAGAAGATAAAACCGCGCGGCTTCAACATAGACCGCTTGGCGCGTGGGACTCACCTTTATTGATTCTTTAAAAATCGCCTCGGCTTCTTGAATATATTTTGGATCGGATATTGCTTGCTGCTCAAGCCCGCGGGTAATGAGCGTACCCAGAAACAAAAGATGCTTGACGTCTTTTGCGCTGTGTGCGGTTTCTTTGCGAAGTTCGTCTATCGCAAATTCCACGAAATCTTTTTTTTGCTTCTGTGTCACCTTGTCGGAATACGGTATTTCGCGGCCAATAGCCGCAATCTGCTCACGCACTTCAGTGTTTCCAAACGTATCATACGCAAGCGCTTCTTGAAACGCGTTTTTTAACTGTTCCTCGCTCCCGTCTGAATTTATGACCATGAGCACGCGTATAAGCGCCTTTCCCTCCTGTATGGGTTTGATATTAAAAAAATATATCCAGACCGAAACAACTGCAAAAAGGAAAATCATTACAGGAATTCCGGACCAAGCGAGCGGATTTTTTCTTCCGGTTTTGGTATACGCGCGATCGAGAACATCCCTTCTGTCCGTTCCCAAGAAATACTCGGTGTAGCCGAGAAACCCAAAAAACAAAAGATAGGTATTGAGATTATCAAATACAAAGATATTTTGGAAAAACGAACTTGCGAAAAGTCCGATGAGTGTAAGACTCGTCCATGCGCCCACGCGTGATTTTCGCGCCACCCCCGCGAGTCGCCAAAATACAACGCCGATAACAGAAAGATAACTGAAAAGTCCAAGGAATCCGGCATGAATAAGCCAGTCAAAAATAATGTCATGCGAACGGTCAAACCACGGTTCTTCGCCATAAAGCCCGGGATTGTAGTATTTTTGGAATACAAGATAATAGTTTTCCTGGCCCCAACCGAGAATCGGACGGTCAAGCGCGCCTTTGATACTCATTCCCCATATCATAAAACGCGCGCGGATCGTGCCCTCGTTCAATGAATAATTAGTGAGCCGTTCAAGCGCCTGATTCTTTTGCACGAATTCGGTTTTGCGGATAGACCAGAAAAAGACCGGGATAAGAAACGTAAGCAGAAGAATAATGCCCGCGACTTTCCTTCCGGCGTTCCGGTACGGCACTACGCCGCCCCTTTTTTGCACATACGCGGCGTTTCCCTGAATATCCTCACCAAAAATCCTATTCCAGAAGAGTACCGTAATAAACGAGAAAAGAATCGCAGATCCGGCAAGCGCAAGCACTACGCCGCGCGTTGCGCTGAAATAAATTATTGCAAGTTCAAAGAGGAGTGTTACGCCGTAAAAAATTGAAAGCGCCCGTTTTTTCCAAAATTCGCGCAGGAGCAAAAGCAAGAGCCAGACGTGGTACATGAGGTATGCCGCAAGATACGTCGGGTTTCCAATAGTCGCATCCACCCGAAATCCCCCTTGAATGGAACGGATATATCCGAGTCGCTGGAGGATGGCGTAAAGCGAAACTGCAATGCTTGCCGCAAGCGTTACGTGGAAAAATACGAGCCAATCGCGCCGCGTTTTGAAAACACTTACCAGCATTACGAAATAAAGGTAGAGATGCCCGATCATCATAAACCCTTCCATACGCTCATAGTTTGAGAAAAACGAGCGATAGGGATTGGGCGAGAAAAGATCCGCGAGAAAGACGATTACGGTAAATACGGTAACCGCCTTGAAAAGCAATGTCAAGCGCGGCCGATACGCAGGATTCATCACGGCAAGCCCTACCCAGAACACAAAAATAAGTTCCGTAATGATGCGGAACGTAAAATTCTTCCCGGTAATAAAGGGGAAGAGCATTGAGGGCGAGATATAGAGCGGCAAGAACGGGATCACCCAAAGCCCGATTTTGACGATCCACAAGAATACTTTTTCAGTTTGTTTTGGCATAGAGATATAGTACTATGAGCGAGAAATGAAGTCAATAAAAAAATAAAAGGGCCTCTCTAATACGAAAAGCCCTGCAAGTTATACTTTTGTGTGAGCATAGGCTATTAAAGGAGCATAAATGGAGTTATTGAGTTAGAGTGTAGGTCGCGCAAATTCTCCGATTGAACGCCGCTGCAGATTTTCAAACGCCTCATTTCTTCCCATGACATAGCCAAATTTAGTCCTTATCATCTCTTCAATCTTTTCCTCATCAAATGTCCGAATCATCCCCTTACTTCCCTTCTCTCTGCTACTCTCCCTTACCCGCAACGAGGATACTTCATTCAATGGGATAAATAGTTTTATATCGCCGCGGCACAAGACAGCAGCTACGCTTTGATGACTCACTATTTGTATCACTTCGCTTTCAGCCCCAAATTCTTTAGCATACATATTTAAAATACGTTGAGACGCTTGAGTGGGTTCAGCGCGACGCAAGAACGTGAGAAAAAAACGTTCAATGGACTTTGGCATATCTTTCAATGTGTGAGAAACTACTTCCGCGAAAGTAGACAAAAGACCGCTCGTCTTCGCTTCCTCAACCGCTACTATTGCTTGAGAATCTAAATCCCGCTTCCATAATGAGGCGAGGGCTTCTTCTTTCTTCCCGAGAATATACACATCCGAAAGTCCTATCCGTATATCTATCTGAATTTCACCATTACAATGGGGGCACCATAAACTGTTACCTCTTTCATCTGTTTTCATCTCTATCATTTTGAATGTATCATCCGGTCCGGAAATTATTGATTCTTGCAATGTCTCTTTATGGATTACTGGCGCTTCCTTTTCAATACGAGTATCCTCATAAACTACTGCCTCTGCGTTGCCTCTTTCCGCAAGCCATAATAGGAATGGATCTTTGAATTTGGGCATTACAGACGACCCCTTGTTCTCCAAACCGATCTCCGAATTCACCTCTTGCACTACTTGCACATCGTTTTGTTGATTTAACTGCTGTGAATCCAACACAGCTTCAATAACAGTAAGACGCCACCATCCTCCACCTCTTCCGCGTCCAACACCTTCTTCCGGAACCAATAATCCCCTGTTCCTTAACGTGTCTATACCCGCCCTACCAACAGACAAACCAAGTGTCTTTTGTGCGAAGCCAACCGCACTCTTAATTCTCACATGAGCACTATCAATCACTTCTACATCTGCTCCCTCTTCCCTCACTTTCTTTATCAATAAAAGATATACTTCTTGCGCATTATGCGTTAACTTTTGAAAGTCCATCTTTTCCTCCTTTGTCTCTTTTTAGTTGTCAAAAATACTAATAAAATAGTAACTCTCTCTCTCTTAAAAGTCAAGAGTTGCGATTTTGAGCTCCCTTAACCCATCCAAAATCGTACGCGCGTCATTCAAGGCATTGTGTTGACTTCGGGAAAGTTCTTTGCCGAATGCGCGGACAATCGTACTGGACATATAGTTTTTGGTAGCAATGCCCCGTGTTTCAAACACCGGCTGGATTATTGAAAATCGCGCGCGTTCAAACGGAAATGGTATTCCACAAAACCCGCAGTTTTCTTCCAAGACATCCGCGTCCCCGCCCCATGAATAGATTTGATAGAGATCAGTCCACTTAAAAAATTTCTCAAGCGCAACCGGAAAATCAACGCCCTCTTTATCTATGGTTTCTTGCGCGATTCCGGTAAGTCCTGTAAAAAAATCCGAGAGCATCGGATTTTTTCGCGGTTTTATCAAAACACTGAACGAATCAAGTTCTGAAAAATTCTCGGTTTCCGCGAGCACCGCGCCGATCTGTACGATTTCACGATACTCGTTTGGTCCAGACCAATTCCGTTCCTTCGTTCCTTCCCATGTGGTGTATTCGGTGTCAAAGAGTACGATTTTTTCAGGAAGATTGAACATAAGAGATTAAGAGACCCACTTTGTGCAAGTTTTTCGTTATATCACTTTCTCTTCTATTTTCTTAATCCTCTTATTATGTTCGAAGAGTGTCCCATCAATCCGTTTATGAGCCATAGTATGAGCCGCATGCTCCTTGAGCAATATGTCAAGTTTTGTAATCACTTTGTCATTACTCTGAATAACATCCGCGTGCATCAGACGAACATCCTGTATTATATCCTCTCTCTGCTGATTTAAATCCTCTTTGGTAGCGAAATACTTCAGGTCCTCTTTGGTAGCGAAATACTTCAGGTCCTCTTTGGTAGCGAAATACTTCAGGTCTTCTTTGGTAGCGAAATACTTCAGGTCCTCTTTGGTAGCCATTATTTCTTGAATATCCAAAAACTGCTGCTGGGTTATCATCGCCAGCTTATCAAGCGTCATTCTTTGTTTTTTTTCAACCATTTTCCTCTGCATACATCCAATACTACCCGATCAATGAAATCTGTCAATTGTGCATAAACCGCTTCAATTTATGTGAGCACATCGGGCGTGAACGGACTGAATTTCGGAATCGCGCATTGGGCGGTTTTTCCCACCACTTCCTCGTACTTCTCCGAAGGAAGACCTCCGGCAAATTCCTGCGGGCGCATGGCATATATCATATCGGCAGTGATTATCGCGCCTTTGGGAATATCTTGTCCTGCCATAAGCGATTTTCTGAAAATGGAGCGGAACGGAACCTCGCCTTCGTGAAGAAATTTGTTTTCAGTCCCCATATATTTTTGCATTGCCGGATCCTCGGCAACGGCCACGCGTTTCTCCGGATTATTTTCAATCGCGCGAATTCCTCGCACCATTTTTGAAAATTCATCGGGCGTCATTGAAACTTTATGATCCGGCCCCCAAAGCGCCCGATCAAACGTAAAGTGTTGTTCTACCATTCTTGCACCCAGCGCAACCGCCGCAATTGCCGGTTCAACCCACGGAGAATTTTGGGAAAACCCGATGGTAACTCCCGGAAAACGTTTTTGAAAAAACGGGATAGTGAGTAAATTAGAATCTTCCGCCGGATACGGATAGCGCGATATCGCATGCATTAACACAAATCGCCCGTTTTTGCGGCGAAGAAAATTAAGCGACTGATCCACATCTTCCAGTGTAGACATTCCTGTCGGGATAATAATCGTCTTTCCGGTTTCCACCATAAAATCAAGCATAACAAAATCAAGAATATCGGAAGACGCTACTTTCCAAAACGGTACATCAAGTTTTTGGAGTTTTTGTGCCGCTCCGCGCGACATCGGTGTTGAGAAAAATACAATCCCGATTTCATCGCAATAGGATTTCAATGGCTTCCAAAAATCTTCCATGGGCGTTGAGCGTTCGTTTCGCGATACCCATTGATAGCGGCTTTTGCCCTTGAAATGCGGCGAATCAAATTCCATGTTCAACACTTCATCCTCTACATTGTGCGTCTGAAACTTCACCGCATCCGCGCCTTTATCTTTTGCGGCACGCGCGAGCACACGTGCATTTTCCAGATATTCCGAAACCGGTCGCTCGTCCTCGGTCTGGATAAAATTTTTTCCGATTTCGGCGACTATGACTACTCCTTTTTGAAGTTTTTGTTCAAGAATGTTCATGGAATATTGTTTATAAAACACCCTATGGAGCGTTTTGGTAACAAAAAACCCACATGCAGAACGCAAGTGAGTAAGAATTTGTCGGCTATCCAAAAAGGATAAATTCGCTTAGATGTATCACTGTATCAGACAATTCACGGGCACGGACGGCTAGAAGGAATAAGAAAACATATACCGTCTCCAATGCCTGTACAAGAAGGTCCGTCCTGCTGTAAAAACCCGTCGGGGCCAGCCGAAGCAACGGTATCAAATCGGCAGTCGGTTGGACCATACTCCCGCTCATTTTCGTCAAGTAAGTACGGGCTTCCCCAGGGATCGCGCATCATGCGATCAATACCGGAAACGGTCCCGTTTGTTGCTGCTTGAATTGCATTGAGATCATTAACCCACTGCGTGTAGCAACCATCAGTTGTCGGAACATTGCGAAGGTCTCTCCCGCCACACACACAATAACTACACGCGCTTCCCGTAATATCCTGCAGGCGCATCGCGGATTCGCCCTGCGCCACAGTCGCCGCTTTGACAAATTGATTAATTTCTGCATTGGCGCGAGCATACTTGGCTTTGTTTCGCGCGCTGTTAACTGATGTGAGTACCACACTTGAAAGTATGCTGATGATGGAGATAACCACCAGCAGTTCAACAAGCGTGAATCCCTTATCCCGAGAGTATGGATTGCGCATATGTGTCATCCCCGTAACTTGGAAACTCGGTTTCCGAGTGGGATTTCTAAAGTATAACACATCCAAAAAATTAATAACATACCATCCGTGCCCGGAAACAACTCTCCAATCCAATCCTTACCCCCACGCGATCAAAAGAACTCCCGCGACCATGAAGAGCGCACCTGTGAGGCGCTCGCGGAAGTGGCCTTCTTTGTGGACGAGGCGGCCTAAGAATACGTCAAACACAATACTCAAAAAACACAATACTCAAACGTTTAAGAGAAATAAAGTATGCGGCAAGGATTAGGGAAAGGCCTATATAATGCAAGACCACAGTAATCAGATACGATGCGCTCATGCCGAAAAAAGACGAATCTAAGATCCTACGAGACCGGGTCTCATAGGATACATTGATTATTGTTTCCACAATATCGCCTCCCCCACAAGAGTATTCGCATTGTCAAATACCTTTTGAGATAGTATACTGTTTTATAAAAAAAGCAAATAAAAAAGGGCTTTTCGAAAAGAAATGCCCTTCTCCTTAACTCCTGATCCCTAGTTCCCAATAACAATTTCTATCGTATCAAGCAGACGGCCCATAAATCCATCAGACGTAATCAACATCGCGCCCACTGTTACAATGAAAGCAGGTCCAAGTCGAACCTTTGCCTTCTCTTCGTGAAGGAATATCCAGGAGAGAATTACTGCGAATATAACCGATAAGCGATTTACACTTCCTACGTATGCAATAGGAGCTAAAAGATACGCGAGCATAGATGGCACTGCGGCAATTACAATACTGCCGCCACAGAGGAAAATAATTCCAAGGCTGTATTTATTTGCCTTCAATTTCGCTCTCACTCCTAAATATTCCTCTCGTATTACTTTCCTACCCGAATACAATAGATGAATGAGAGCAAAAATTATTGTGAGAGACAGCCATTTATATATGAGCCCGATTATTACATCCCCACTACGCGCCATAAGGGCATCACATATAATGCCGCCTCCTCCCAAAATTGCAGATCCATATCCAGAACGGAGTGCTCGTATTTTATTCAGCACTCCTTCATCCTGTGATTCGGAAATAGGCAGTTTCCATCCAAGCCATGGAATTTTTCTCGGAAGGGGTAAAACAAAGATTTTCCACCAACCTTTCCACGGTTCTCCTGCCCGTATATGCCAAAAATTTCCCCCCATGATCGCCATAATTCCAAACTTTCCCTGCCAACTTACCTGTTCTTCAAGAAAGAATGCAGGTATAAGAAGAAGGCCTGGGGTAAATGATTGCACAGGAGCAACAAAAGATGCCTCTCCAAATCTACTTGCCCTTGTTCTTAATATGAGAATTCCTAAATTTAACGCAACTGAACCGCCAAGCCAACCATAAAAAGAAAGTGTGTTCGCACTGCGAAAGAGCATTCCATGTAGAGCCATTAGAATACTGGCAAAAATAAGGAGAATTACCGTAACAGTTTGGCTTACGATAAGAAAACCAAAATCCGATAGACCAATTTCTTTCTTGAGCAACCATTTTTTTGTTACTTCATATCCTGCAGTACCAAAAGCAGAGAGAAGCATTAGAGCAATTGCCAAGATTTGCACAGTTATTCCTCCTCGTTTTCATTCTTCTATCAAAGACCGAAATGTTTTTATTATCTACATCTACCACATCGAATTAACTAAGTCAACTCATTTGGAAACTCGGTTCCGAAGTAGTTATCCAAACGCGATCAAAAGCACTCCCGCGACCATGAAGAGCGCACCTGTGAGGCGCTCGCGGAAGTGGCCTTCTTTGTGGACGAGGCGGCCTAAGAATACGTCAAACACAATACTCAAACAGATGTGAAAACCCTCGCTGGAACCAAAGAATTATGGTTATGGCAAGAAGAAGCAAGACAAGACTATAGAACGTGAAAAGAAGCGGCGAGGCATACTGAAAAGAAAATTTAGTGATGGTAACGCCGGAAGCCGCAAGAAATGCGGATGCGAGCATATACCATGTCCCTTTTTCTCTCAAAAGATTTTTCATGCTTCCAAATTTTCCTTGACTTTCTTTTCCAAGAAAAAACGGCCCAATCATCACGGATAATATTCCAATAGCGCCGAGCGTTGAGGGAAGCTCACCGAGAAAAACATATCCAAGAGGGATCAGAAAGAGCGCCGAGAGAGAAAAAAGAGGTCCTACAAGCGACTGCGGCGAAGATTGAAATGCGCGCACATAAAGATAGCTTAAGGCAAGCTCCACCGGAAGCGAAAGTCCGAGAAGGATCAGCCAAAAGCGCGGTTCCGGAATTTTCCATTCCGCAAAAAGGGTAACCAAAAGCGCCATCACTGGAAGACCTCCCAAAAGTCGGTACCAGTTCAATAAAAAAGGATTTTCGGCTTTCAGTCCTTCACTCTTAAAAAACGTGTTTTGAAACGAAGAACCAAGCGCTGAAATAAGTCCGAAAAGTATGCCCATAGATTAGGAAGTAGATGGTAGGAAGTAGGAAGTAGTAAAAAGCGGAAGGGAGGGTTTTATACTACTACCTACTACCTAATTCTTCTACTACCTGTTTTGCAATAAACTCTTCGGTTATATGCATTGCCTCATATGTTGCCCCGCCGATGTGGGGAACTATAATAAGATTGGAATGGGTTTTTGCGTAGTTCCACAGCGGATCTTTTTTGAGGTGTCTTCCCTTCCCCTCCTCGTCCCACATAACGTCAATCGCGGCTCCGGCGATCCATTTTTGTTTGAGCGCTTGTATTAAGGCGTTTCGCTCAATAATCTCGGCACGCGCAGTATTGATGAGATGGGCAGTTTTTTTCATCATCTGAAAGTGCTTTTCTTTAATACACTCACGGGTCTCGTCCGTGAGAAGAATATGAAGAGTTACGATATCAGATGTGGTAAGAAGGGTTTCGAGCGAAACTTTTTTAATGCCATATCGCTTCATTGTCGTTTCATTCACATAAGGGTCATACCCAATAACACGCATGCCAAACGCGCCCGCATATTTTGCTGTAATTTTTCCAAGACGCCCGCAGCCCACAATGCCAAAAGTTTTCCCGATGAGTTGATGCCCTTTCCATACATCGCGATTCCAATTCCCTTTTTTTATATCCTCAAATGCCCATGGAATCTTACGAACGAGCGCAAGTGCCAGAGCCATGGTTTCCTCTGCCGTGGAAGGAATACTTTTAAGAAAAGAAGAATGACCGCGGAGCGACATTACTCTTATTCCGCGTTTTTTTGCCGCATCCATATCAATATGGTTTAAGCCAGTAGTGGGAGTCGCGATAATTTTCAGATTCGGCATTTGAGAAAACCATTTTTCATCAAGGGTATATTTGAGGCGCACCACAACAATATGGGCAGATCGCAAAACTTTTTCTTTTCTTTCCCCATCGAGTTCTGAAAAAAAATACACCGGACCTACTCTCCGGTACGTTGTCAGCGCGTCCTTTGAATAATCTATTGGCTCGAGAATAAGGGTAGTATATTTCATTGCTACATTGCTAAAAACGATTTTAACCATGTAATAATTTCTTCAATGCTCTTTCCGCCGCTTTCCAGTCCTCCGGTATGTTAATATCCACCACGTATTTTTTTTCTATTATGTACGGCATCACTTTTTCGCCATAGAAATTTGGATGTTCGGAATCAAATAAAAGAGAGGGCTTAAAAAGATACATCATGCCAATACTCCAGTATGTTTTGGGAAGTTCCTGTCTTTGACTCATTCGCATATACACCGGATTTCCGTTAAAAAGTCGGAGTATTCCGTTTCTCTCCAAAACCATCGCTTTGTGTGGACTGTAATTTTCCGGAATTTCGGAAACGCTTACTACTGAATCCGCCTTGCTTTTAATAATTAAATCAGCCGCCTCTTTAATATGAAAGGGTTGGCGCAAAGGAGAAGTGGGCTGGAGAATCATCGCATAGTCCGGCGCGTACCCTTCTTTCTCTTTAAGAACCGTTACCGCATGTTGCATGACTTCAAGATGCAGAACATGGTCTTCGGCAAGTTCTTTTGGACGTATAAACGGAACTTCGCATCCGTTCTGCCGCGCGACCTCGGCAATTTGAGGATCATCGGTGGAGACAATCAGACGATCAAGCGCGCCGGATTTTTGGGCGGCTTCAATCGTATACGCGATTAAGGGTTTGCCTAAGAGCGATTTTATATTTTTGCCCGGAATCCCTTTTGATCCGCCGCGGGCGGTTATGACGCCGAGAACTTTAGGCATGAATCATGAATTAGGAATCATGAATTAGGAATTTTAAATACTTCTTTTCTGTATTCTATCCCTGATTCATAATTCCTTATTCCTTATTCCTTATTTCATGATACTTCAAAAAATTTCTTCTGGCTGTAGAGCGGCGTCTGCTGTAAAATCTCCGCGATCCGTTTGCTCGTATCCGGCTTATAGTAAATATGAGAGGAGGGATACCGGCCGTGTTCCATTTGCGCCGTGATAGCGTGTGTGATGAGAGATGCGTCGTAACCCGCATCGCAGACATTTTCCGCGCGGAGGCGCCCTTGCTGGCGCGTGCCGATGTTTACGACCGGCGTTCCAAAATACGAAGACTCTTTTATGCCGGAAGACGAATTTCCCACGAGGCAGGACGCCCGTTTCAGAAGCGCGATAAAGTCTTCCGGAAGCATATCGGTTACGAAATGAATCGGAGCGTTGCCGCGCCGCGCGCGTTCGCGAAATATCCGGATCGCTTTTGCCATCTCATCGGTCCCGGCGTCCGAATTCGGCCAGAACCAGACTGCGGGCACTTTGAGTTCGTCCACCGCCTGCAAAGTCATTTCAACATGTTCCCGATTTTTTACCTCGGTTGTTACCGGATGCTGGATTACCATAAGGAACGGTTTTGAAATATCTACCCCCTCCCCCACCCCCATACGATTTACAAAATCCGCCGGCAATCGTTTTTTCACCCCTGCCGCAAATTCTACATCAAGCGATCCTACATTATATACAGAATCCGGATCCTCTCCCATCTGGACCACGCGCCGCCGCGAATCTTCATTTGTTACAAAATGGACATGCGAAAGTTTCGTAATTGCGTGCCGTACGCTCTCGTCAATCGTGCCAGTAACGTCCCCGCCCTCTATGTGCGCGACTGTTTTATTCAAATACGCAGCCACCATTGCCACCGCTAACTGTTCAAACCGATCTCCGCGGATAAGCACAATGTCCGGATTTAGTTTGTGGAGTATGTTCGCGGATTCAAGCGCGGTCAGCCCGGCTGTCTTTGCCATGGTCACATGATTTCCACCCTCAATCACGTTATAGAGCGTCTCGTGAATTTCAAACCCCGCGTCGCGGATCGCCGGCAAAAAACGCTCGCCGTATTTTTCAAGAATCGCCGAGCCGCCCACCACGAGCTGGAGTTCAATTTTCGGATTGCCGCTATTGAGGAGTTCCAAAAGCCGCTTCTGCCGCGCGTAGTGAATCCGGCTCATTATGGGAAAGCAGATTTTTCTAGGTTTTTGCTTATCCATTATAGGTAAGTAGTCCCTCGCCGCCCTGTCATTGCGAGGATTTTCGTGCGGATTTCGTACAAAAATCCGCGGCAATCCCACTCTCCGAGGTTTTAGATTGCGGAGTTTATCCTGAGTCTTGCGAAGGACCCGCTCGCAATGACGGAAGAGGAGCTGTGAGAGGTTACATAGGTAAAACTTGTATTTATGGATATAAGTTGCATAATATAATGCTAATTGATATTCTTGCCGAAAAGGTTAATAACCCTCTTCAACGCGGAAAAAGCCGGTGTCGCATAGCGATACATATATATGTCCATCTCATCTCCTCCGAAAGAGCGTTTAAACTCAACAATCCCTTTTTTTGAAGGGTCATCCAAATTAAGTCCCGCTAAATCGAAAAACTTTCTGTTATTTCTTTTCCCCCACTTGCACATTTCCCAAATGAGCATGCGCGATGCATGCGCGCTCACTTTTGCACGTTCGCCCATTTCTCTCCTTAAAGAAGCGGTATGCTTTGCGCGAATATACTCTCCATTGTCATAAAAAGACATTGTTACTATCATCCTCCCGTTGTAATACGCGTTGAAAAATAAACAATTATCAAACTCTTTTTTTATGTCCGGTTTCGCTCCTTCTTCTTTTTTAACCTCGCGATAGAGCCGATATGACGCATCAGAATCTTTGTCCTCCGAAACTATTTTGAGATCCGCATTTTTCTCCCCTCTCCGGATATGTTTCTTACAGGTATCGCTGTATTTCTTGAAAATATCATCCACGCCTTGGTTAAGATCAATGAGCGCGGTACGCTGGACTCTTTCTTTACACCAAAGAATATGCGCGCGCGCGTAAGAATAGACATGGAGATACCTGAATTTCTTTTTGAGGCCTTCCGCTTCCTCAAGACTGATTCCAGAAGTAAGGATTCGCGCATACGAGAATCCCGCGATTGAAATTTTTTGTACTATATCTCCCTGCCTCATATATTGAACATCTTCTTCCTTCGCGCCAAAATTTTTTGAATTTTTTTCGCGCGTGATGGCTTGGGCAAGAATAAATTAATCCGGTAAAAATTTGTTTCTTTCTGAAAAAATCCGAATTTTTGATACACCGCATTGGCGGCAATACGCTTGGGGTTGGTATAGGTGCTTATATGTTTTGCCCGTACGGCGCGCGCGGTTTGAATCAATTTTTGGATAAGTTGAGAACCGATTCCGTGACCGCGAAAATGTTCATCCACGGTAAACTCCTCAATAAATGCGATGAGCCCGGTCGGCACCCAATACAGCACAAGAGACGCCATCCCCACGATTGCGTCTCTTCCCCCTACCGAAGTACGCGCCACCGCCATGCGAATGCATTCTTGATTTACCACGCGCTTTAGTTCCCGCAACGTCAAAAGATGCGGCTTATCTGCTTGCTGGGGCAAAAGCATATTGATATCGCCTACATCATTTTGTGTAGGGTGAGGTAACCACTCAATTTTTATTCTTCGCTTGGTTTTCATACAATGTATACTATCTTACGCGGGCGATGAGAGCGCATCAATGAGAATTCTTGCAACTCGCTTGCCGGCGCATCCGTCAAGCGCTCCGCATTGCTCTCGGACGAGCCGCGCTCTTTCAACGCGATGAAATTTGGGATTTTCTAAATAACGCCCGATCCAGTCAATAAGTTCTTCTTTTGTGCTGACCAATTGAATCGCTCCGGTAGCAAGAACCGGTTGGTAATGATCCACTTTATAAAATTCAGCGGTGGGACGACAGTCCGGAAAATCTATTTTTAAGTTAATAATCGGCGTATCAAACATCGCGGCATCAATACTCATCGTAGACGCATAACTTACCACTACCGAAGAATAACATAAAGTATCGGCGAGTGACTGAAAATCTTCAAAACTCATATCCCAATCCGTTCCTCGTTCAAGCGAGAAGCGTTTTCCCGGCATCTGGAAAATGACATCCGCGCAGTCGGGGGGCGCCGTTATTCTGTCATTTGGCGGGAAACGGACAAAGAGTTTTACATGGTATGAAAATAAATTTTTTTTAACTATGCCCGCAAGAAGCGCAATAATGCGCAAATCCGCATCACTTGCCGCAGTACCCGCCGGACAAAAAAGTATAATGCGTTCGTTCTCGCCAATTCCGTACTGCCGGTAAAATTCCGCTTTGGGAGTGCGCAGGGTATTTAGATAATAATCAAAATGAGGAATCCCCGTTACATAAATGCGCGCCGGAGCCATATCCGCATGCGTTATTGCGTCCCTTTTTACAATCTCATTATGCACAATCATCTCGTTGGGAAGGAGACGCACCATGGAGCGCGCCGTCAACTTATCCCACGAATTGATAAGTCCAATGGTTTTTATGTTGCGTCTTTTTGCTTCACGCAAGATTACAATCTCTCTATCGCTAAAAAGGTGGGCAAGCAATACGAGTGAGGGATTATAGCGCGCAAAGTAAGGAGCAAGGTAGTGCTCATGCACTATGCGATAATCAAGCCAGCGCACTATCTTTCGCACGGTACGACGCGCAAAAATCCGATTAAAGACAATCTTGAAGAAAAATTTTGGATAATTGCCCGACTCTCTCAACTCCCAGATTCTTTTGAGATCTATCGTGGACGAGCGAATGAGATTAAATTTGAGAAATCTAAAAAGGGGGCCGAAGAAACCGGGGGTATATTCCTCCACTACTTCATACACTACATTTGGCGCTTGAAATTCGCTTTCATAATGCTCTTTTTTTGCGTTACTGTCGGTAAAAAAAACTACACGGATGTCGGGATGGCGTATCAGTTCTTTATACACATCCGTACGGACAATGTTGCGAAATTCTATTGCTTGGAAAAGCGAAATGAAAATAGTTTTCATACGGTTGATCTTAATCCTCCGCAGAAATCCTGAAGATCCCCCGCATCATACCGAGGAATTAAATAGGGCAAATCCCCTTTCCTTACTCCTCGGCGTTCAATCGTAACCGCATAGCGAAATCCTTCTTCTTGAAGAACTTTATGCGCCATCTCGTCTGCCCGGCCATGCGGATAAGAAAATACAGGAGAAATCTCTTCGCATATGCCTGACAAAATCTCTTTTGCGCGTTCCACATCGTCCCGTACCTCACTTTCTTGCTTCTCATACAAAGGGGCGTGCGCATAAGAATGCGACCCGATAGCCATTCCGCTTTTTTGGATTTCTCTTATTTCCTCTTTTTTCATAAAAAGCATCTGGTTCAACGCTTTGGGCTCTTTTTGAGAGCGCGAAAGAGCAGTTCCCAGAAATGCGGTTTGAAGATCTCCCGGGATCTGCATAAGAGTTTCTTTGAAATTTGCAGTAAGAATATCTTCGTGCATCCGCTTGGAAGTAAGCCGGTGATCGGAGGGAATGGGATACTCGTCTTTTTGGGAAGGGAATTCGGCGGCAACCACTTCTTGAAAAGTACGCACAAGTGAAGACACCGATTCAGACGACATAAGAACATGAAGCGCATGCGCGGCAGGGAGCGCGCCTTCACACACACAGCCGATAATAAAAAAAGTTCCCCGAGCGCCGTATTTTTTCAAAATCGGAAATGCATTATCGTATTGGTCTTTCAAGCCGTCATCAAACGTCAAGGCGCAATAACTCCTTTTCTCCTCATTCTCCGCCGCAGATACCACCTCTTCTACAGAGACGATTTTATACCGCTCGGAAAGAAATTCTATTTGGCGCCGAAACTCATCTACCGGACACGGAAAAATCCCCGAAAGTGAGGAGTCAGGATCTCTTACATAATGATAGTTAACTATTATATAGCGCTCATTCGGAGAAAACATATGTGTGCTTCAATTTATAACGCTTACTTTTGCCCCAAAGTAACCCCTTCTCCGCGCGATCCAGGAAAAAGACGCGCTGCCTGTTCTTGAAGATGAATACCAAGCTCGTCTTGCACTATTTTTTCAATATGCCTGCCCAAAAGCGATAGAGAGCGAAGGGAAGGATATTTTTTGTCAAAAGGGATCACAAATTCTTTGTTTCCTTGAAATTTTTGCACGGCGCTCCTCTTGTCCTCTTTCCTCCGAATACATACGCCGTAGAGCATCCGCCATACAATATGGAGGCGCATGCGGCGTATGAGATTCAAAAAAGGCCAGAGAAACATATATTTTTTCGCTCGTGCGGCAAGAACTTTTTGATACCCCGCATTGAGCGTTTTGAGGAACGCAAAAAGCTCTTTCCAATTGCGAAGTGCGGCTACTACGCCGGTATCAAGATAGAAAAGTTCCGAAACGTACTGCTCCGCAAAACGTTCATAGCCAATGGGAATATCACCGAGAAGATCGGGAAGAAGTTTTTTCGTGCGAAGATAATTTTCAAGTATCCCGTTCATACGCGTATATCCCTTTACGGGGCTCAATTGCGCTATAAATGGTCTTTTTTTAAAACGCGCGCGCGCGGCAGTAGACCAGATTTGACTCATTGAAACTCCGAGACGCCCCACAATAACCATCGGGATATCAACGAAAAAAGAAGACTTGGCAAACGCAAAGAGGATTGGCTGCAGCGAATGGATATTGGGCATCTCGGCAATCATGACAAACCCGAGGCGTGCAAATGCCCGTTCAAGAATTTGGCGCGAAAATACGGTTGCCGAAAAATGAAAACGCGGATATTTCTGACCGGGACCCCGCCGGGAAAATCCGAAAATTTCGCGGAGTGCCGATGAGAGATCAATCGCTTGCACACTGCCGTTCCAAGGCACTACTCCCACGCTATTTCGCAAAAATAGGCGCGGATGCCGGTCGTCATAATAATAAAAATGGCTTGCGGTGATTACCTCTGCCGAAGTATTGCGGATCGTCCGATCAAAAAGATCAAGCGCAAAAGGCAGGAGAAAATTATCATCATCACACCACATCACATACTCGCCCGTGGCCTGTCGTGCGGCAAAATCCCATGTAATCAAAGGAGGACTTTTGGGAGATTCTACATAGCGCACGCGTGCATCGTCCGAATACAGTGTTGCTTCTTTTGCCTCTTCCGATCCGCTTGAATCCACCACGATAAGTTCAAAATCCCGAAACGTTTGCGTGAGTACAGATTCCACCGCCATGCGAATGAGATGGGCGCGCCCGGAAGTCGGTATCAGAATTGAAAATCGAGGAGGTTTAGTCATATTATAGAAAAAACAAAATCCGAAATCCAAATATCGAAATCCGAAACAAATTCAAATGTTCAAAATTCAAATGACCAAAACGGGGATGGATTCGTTTTGAATTTTGGACATTCGAATTTAGATATTGTTTCGAATTTCGTGCTTCGTGCTTAGGATTTTTTTCACAGCACATTATGCATTTCCCACATATGATAAAAGTATTCTTGCAAGCCGTTCCGTTGCCATGCCATCCCTACGGTACGCTTGCTCCCGAACGATACGCTCTCTTCCCGCGAAATCGCAAGTAGGATCATTGAGATATTTCTTCACATGTGAAGCGCATTCATCGGCGCCTCGGGCAAGCTTCACTCCCCCGCTTTCAAGAATCGGCTGCCAATGATTGTAATCAAAATACCGCCGTATACTCTCAAAGTATGGTCGTTCCTCATACCCGTCAAATCCCACAAGAATTACAGGTGTATCAAAAAAGGCGGCATCAATACAAATCGTGGAAGGTCCGCATACTACGAGATCGCTCCAATGGAGCGTATCAGCCAGATGCATATCATTGTCTCTAGTAAGCTCCTCGTTTGTTCCCGCTTGCTCCTGCCGTCCCCGCGGTTTATCAAAAAGAATTCTTCCTTCGTTTTGCCTATACTTACCTTGCAAGAACGAAACGTGATCATCAGGCGGATAGCGGACAAGAATTTGATATTGAGGGGGAAGCGTTTGGTCAAGAATTTGCAGTACATCCCGATCTACCGTATTGGAAGAAAGATAGCGATCTCCTACTGGCGCAAAAAGGATAAGAGGACGTTGAGAATCTCCCCCAATACGGGAGAAAAACGATTCGCGGGCGGCACGCGATTCCTTTTGATAACGATCATAGTGAGGAATGCCTACGATATGTACACGCTCCTCGGGAATGTGATGAAGCGTTACCGCTTCTTTTGCCTGAATCTCATTTTGCACAATGAGTATATCCGGAATAATTTGCAAAAGTCCTTTTGTGGTCAAAGTATCCCACGAGCGTACCATTCCGATTACAAGGATGCCCAGGTCGCGCGCCGCATGGCACATACGCACATCATATTCATTTTGAATATCTGTTGAAAAAACCAACCCGGGACTATATCGCGCAAGAAGCTCCGAGAAAGGAAATCGCGGGACGAGAAGTGAACTTAATGTGCGTACCACCCGCTGCCCGAACGACATACTAAAAATAAATGAAAGGAAAAATGCGCTCGACCACTTCAACTCCGTGCGCCACTTAATATCGAGCGAGCGCGTGTTGATGCTCGCGAGCGCCAAAGTGCGCAGCCAAAAATCTCTCCACTCAAGACGTTCTTTTACTCCTTCGGTCTGGACGCATCCCTTCAGCTCATCTTGGAAAAATTTTTGCTTATCGCCAGGAACCAGCGCTATCGGTCTGACTCCGCGGGCACGCAAGATTTCAAGAAGTTCGGTACTGAAAATATTGCGTAAAATCAGAGGGTGAAAGCTCGTAATAAAAATTGTTTTGGGAGTACCATGAGCCATGCAGTCTCCTTCACATTTTGCGGGCTACGGCCCGAGGCGGACTCGCCTTTCGGGCGAAACATTCCATACTATTGCCCCAGAATGGGAAATTAGTTTTTCGTTTCAGACGGAAAAGTCGAAGGATAAATGCAGTTATGTCGTGCGCCGGACGCGCATACGGAATTCCCCAGTATGGATAGATAAAGATAATTTCACTAAAACCAAAATTAGTGAGAATCTGGCGGAGCATCTTATCAGAAGGCAAAAGAAAATTGAGATGTTCTTTGATAAAAGGAAGATCTTGAAAAAGTCGGTATACAATTCCGTGGGTATTGGGCGTCGCAAGAAAAATCAAACTTCCTCCTGGCTTCAGCCAATAATAGCACTCGCTGATCTTCATTATGGGATCAGGGATGTGTTGAATCGTGCCGCGAAACACCACTGCATCAAAAAAATTATCCTCTGGATCAAAGTGAGTCGTAACCCCGCGGGATTCGGCAATGACGCGCGCATGATCCGAAAGTTCAATTCCAAATTTTTCCCATTGCTCACCCCAAAGCGATAAAAATTCTCCCCGCCCGCATCCCACATCAAGCACACTGCCTCCTTTTGCAAAGGTGGGAATATATTTTTTTATGCGCTCCATTTCTTGGGCATACATTTTCTCGCGCTTTGCCTCCTCTCGCCGGTAATCCTCTCCTCCTCCGCCCGAGCGATTTTCAAAGTATTGCGGTCCGTACAAGTCCTCCAGTCGGCGCAGTGTTTCCTCGCGCACACCAAATAGTTTTTGATTGTATCGCATACGATTCAGAAAAATCCGAAATCCGAATATCGAAATTCGAAACAATATCTAAACTCAAATTTCCTAAATTCAAAACATAGCTTCGATAGACTCACTACAGGTTTTGAACATTTGGATTTTGATAATTGGAATTTGTTTCGGATTTCGGATTTCGTGCTTCGGATTTAGTCCGAGAATGTATTCCTTAGACGAGCTCAGGAAATACTTACTCTATAATTCAGAAATATAGCTTGGATACTTACACCATCTCCCACGTAAGCGTGGTATCTTCTGGTATATTCTGCGAAGCTCGCCTCCCTACAACCACAGGCATGTATTTAGGCCGAATACCAGTGCCTGGGCGCTTGCCCGTCAGCATTTCACCTGTGATAACCGTTCCTGCGGAAATATCCCGGGTGGCGACCAAGCTTCTTTTATCATACTTATAGGTATGCTCCTCGGCAGGAAACACTCGTTTAGCGCTCTCTCCCAATGCCGCCTCCACGCTCCGAATACTCGCAACCATCGCTTGCAGTTCCGATGGATCCACGGAAAGGTGATGATCCGGACTCATGGGAAGCGTTTTGTCCACGGTATAATGCTTTTCAATCATGCGAGCGCCAAGCGCTACCGCAGCCGGAGGAACCGCAATCCCCAAGGTGTGATCCGATAATCCTATCGTGTATGACGGAAAAACTGCCGACAGTGTTTGTATCACTCGCAAATTCGCATCCTTATACGCGGTCGGATAACAAAGCGTACAATGCATGATTACAATATTGTGATTTCCCGTCCTCTCAATAGTCTGGACCGCTTCCTCAATCTCGCCCATGGTTGATGCGCCGGTTGAAAGAAAGATCGGCAAACCGCTACGTGCCACATGCGTGAGAAACGGAAGATAGGTTACGTCTGAAGATGAAATTTTGATCGCACGCATTCCTAATCCAATTAAAAAATCCGCGCTCTCTTCATCAAACGGAGTAGAAAGAAATTCAATATTGTTCTCCTGACACGTTTTTATAAGCTCCGGATAATGCTCCCGCGGAAACTTATCCAAAAGAGAGTACGAATCATACTGCGTGCCTTCTCGCTTTACCTCCCCCTCCCAATCCCAAAAACGCGGCGCAATTTTTGTAACCAGCCGCTCCGCTTTATACGTCTGGAATTTTATCGCGTCTGCTCCGGCGCCTGCGGCGGCAATAATCAATTCTTTTGCCCGCTCCAAAGAATTATTATGGTTAACGCCCGCTTCCGCAACAACATACGTTGGCTCATGGGAACCAATATACCGATCTCCTACTTGAATTTTTATATTGTTCATAAGAGTTGTTATGGGTGTTATAGACCTACTGCACAATAATCCTTCTCCCACAATTTTGGAATTTTGGCCACAATCGCCTCAAAATTTTTTGCGCGTATCCTCCAGATAAGCTGCAAGATTTATTAGAGCGTTTTTTGTCTCAAAATTCTGAAATTTCGCAGACGCGAGACAATTTCGTTGTTACGAAATATGCCTCGCGTCTTGACACGAAAATTATTGCGCAGTAGGTCTAATAATTATCCTTAATTAATTTAACAAGCCGTATGAGGATAAAGTCTCTGCGAGTCCCTTGGTAAACGACATACAGGGGCGAAAATGCAGGAATTTTGCGGCGTGAGACGTATCTGCAAAAGTGGAGGAGACACGCGGGACACTTCCCTTCTTCACCACGGAAATCGGAATAGGCACCATGCGCGTTACCTCTGCGATCAACGCGGAAAAACTTACTCGTCGGGAATTGGATATATTAAAATACTCAATACCATTCGTTTTGAATGCGGCCGCTTTGAGAATTGCATCCACTGCATCAGTTATAAAAACAAAATCCCGATAAAGCGGACGGGCAGGAATCGTAATAGTTCGGGTCTCGCGGATTGAGTGTGCTAACGTATAGAGTACCCCTTTTGGTTGAGAGGGGCCATAGACACTTCCCAGACGAAGAATAATGACGGGTATTTGATATACCCGATGAAAATATGCATATAGTGTCTCTCCCAATACCTTAGTCAAGGAATATGTATCTTGAGGATATATGAGATCGCTTTCGTGCGCGGCTTTTGCAGAGGGACGGTATACATGGATCGTGGAAAGAAAGATGATTTTCTTTACTTTTGCGCGAATGCATTCTTCCAGCAAGACTTGATGAGCGGTAACGTTTAACTCAATATCTATTTTGAAATCATGAGAAGCCGTGGTACTTCCCACTGCATTCACTACTGTGTCGCCTTTTTTGAGAATACGCGGGAGAAGAGTTCGGTCAAAAATGGTTCCTTTGTATATCTGAACGCGCGCGGAGCGGGGAAAATCGGAAGGAATTTTTCCGTGCGCTACGGCTTTGATTTCTATATTCGGGTCTTGGATGGCGCGGCGCAGGAGATTACTCCCAATATATCCATTGACTCCTAAAATTACCAGTGAATTTTTCACCTCGTTAGAAATAGGACGCAGACGCAAAGGGCATCTTGCGTACTATGTTATTGCTAATAATTTTTTTTCTATGTATGTTATATTTTCGGGTATGCGGCCGCGATTTCTAACGGGGTTCATACGTGTGCAGCCTGTGTTATAATTTTTGCAACGCGTTGAATCCCTTTTCCATCCACGATACCATGCGCCCGCTGGGATAACTTTTTTCGGGCCGGATAATCCGCCATAAGTTTTTGAATGGTATGCGCTAATTGTTTGACGGATATATTTGTCCCGCGGCCCATATATTGAAACGCGTCTTGCGGAAAATTCGCAAATATTTTCGTATCTTCAATACGATTTTGAGAAAGCGCAATACAGGGAACCCCGAGACGCAATAACTCCGAGAGTGTATAGCCGCCCGAGACGAGCGCAAGATTGCTTTTCTCCATCACCCGAATAAGCTTGGTATCGCTCTGAATATCCGTATACAGATGGTAGGGTTTTGAGAATGTTGAAAGAAAGCGCTGAACTTGATCCGAGAATTTAAATGCCCTCCCCACCACGATCATTACGGCAAATTGCCCCGGTATTTGATGCAACGCCCTCAATGCTTTGAGGGTAAAATTATTAGGATCCGCGCCACCAAAGAGAATAAAAATATTCTTCACCTCTCGCGCAATAGAAATTGGTTTTGCGTGCCGGAAGCCTTCACGCAACAGAATATACTGCGGACCAAAGAATTTTTTATTCTCCTTCAAAGGAGTGAACACGGTAGTAATGTGAGTAATCGCATTGGGGAGACGCGCAGTCGGACGAATCGGATGCCAAATGGCATTCAAGATAATTAAGGGACATGTTGCTATTGAATATTGCTCCAAATCTCGTGCGCGAATTGCGAGGATATCTGTCACCACCGCATGCGGCATAAATGAGTGGAGGGTCTCTTTAATCCAAGAGCGTTCCTCCCCTTTTCGTTTTCCTGCCGCAGGCAGGACAAGAGTGGAAAACCCATGTTGCCGCACAAGCGTTTGCGCGCTTACATTTTCTCTAATACAAAAAAGGGCGCGCGCCTTCAGATATTGTGCGAGCCAAAGGCATTCATAGAGATGTCCGGTACCGATATGAGAGTCCGCATCTACTCGGAAAAAAATTCTTAGGCCTCTATTTCTCATTTTGAAACTCGTTCTACATTATTTTCGCAACCTCCTCAATACTCACATGATCACGGGAAGAATAGCTTTCCAACATTAAGACCTCGCGAAAACCTGCATACGGAATCTGCGGGAGATCCTCTAACTCATATATCGGCACTCGGGGAATAATAATGAACATACGCTCGCCCTCAAGAACTTGATCATAGGAATCCCCGCCGCAAAAAAGTTCTTCGTGAGTTTTCTCCCCTCCTCGATTGCCAATGACATCAATGCGAACAGATGAATTGGGGTGGTACTTTTCGAGGAATAGCCGCGCCGCATCCACCATTCGAATTGCCGGCATCTTAAAAATAAATACTTCGCCTCCTCGCATGTGCCGCGCCGCCTCGCAGACAAGATGAGTCGCATCAGCGGGAGACATCATAAAACGCGTCATTTGCTCGTCAGTTACTTTGATAGCCCGGTCTCGCGCCGCCTGCTCTTTCCACAAGGTAAATACAGACCCCCGCGCCCACGTAACATTCCCAAACCGCACACAAGAGAAAATCGTAGGATCATCGCCTTTATAATAATTTGCGTTGATGAATAACTTTTCCATCATTAATTTGGACACCCCCATCACTCCTACGGGATTTACCACTTTGTCGGTTGAGATCGCCACAACTTTTTTTACGCGATGTGCGAGCGCCGCATCAATGACATTTTGAGAGCCGATGATATTGGTTTTGACTGCCTCAAACGGATTATATTCACAAAAAGGAACATGCTTAAGAGCGGCCGCATGAAATACAATATCCACTCCGCGAAATGCTAAAAGTAGCCGCTCTTTGTCGCGGATATCACCAATAAACAGCCGAAGATTGGACGGGTGGCGCAGTTTTTCCAGCAAGGCATACTGTTTGCTTTCATCGCGCGAAACCACCCGAACTTGTTTGGGCTGATAAGAAAGAATTTCCTCCACAAGCTTGGAACCAATCGTTCCGGTTCCACCGGTTACAAGAACTACTTTATCTTTGAATTCATTTTGCATGGTGAAATTATATATCTTAGGAGCCTGTTTGCGATCTCGCGGTACCCAACCTGAAAATGCGGGTTTTTGAGCGAGTACAGTCGGAGCGCGAAGCGTAATGGTATTACGATGAGTGCGAGTTACTGCTTTTCCTTCTGATATACGCAGTTGGCATGGTTTGTTTTTCTCTTACGAATGCTGTGTGTTGAAAGAATGCCTGATTATCTCTGACCCGCTGTAGCGGTGTATACCCCATGAGAAGAACAAAGGAAAAGTTGTATTACGGGGTCAACCCCGGAAATGTTTTTTGCACCACACTTTTATTAATCATGACTAACTCCGGATGCGACTCCAGATAGGAAAGAATTTCGTTGGTGGATGGTTGTTGTAAGGGATCGGAGAAACCCATACCACTTGCAAGAGCGCATAAAAAATTTGCATCTTCGGGAGTGTCAAGAGTCAATCGCACAGAAGATGCGAAAGGATGGGGTATAAGCGGAGAGATATTTTTTTGTGTGAAAAGTTCCGAATGGCGGTAAAAGTAGGGAGTTACATGTTCGCGTTCGTAAGGGTCTTTTGCTCCCCGAAACACCCGTTCAAATGCGCGGCGGGTAAATACTTCTGTTCCGTTTCCCACCGGAAGTCCGGCAGGATGCGTACTCACGTAGTCAAGATGCTCTTGTATAAGGATCTCAATAGCGCGATCCATTTCCTTAATATCAATAAGTGGATTATCCGCCATCACGCGCACTATTATTTCACTTCCAAATTGCTTTGCGGCTCCGTGATAACGCCCAAGAACATCACTTTCGCTTCCGCGAAAATAGTCGTAACCCTTTTTCTTGCAAAACTCTTCCACTATATCATCTTTGAAGGAATCAGTAGTCGCGACAATAACTTTTCCTGCCTCTTGCGAGGACTTTGCACGCTCCCCAATCCATTCAAGAAAAGTAAAATCCCCGGCAAACGACATCAGGATTTTTCCTGGAAGCCGTGTTGCGCCCATGCGTGCTTGAATGATAATGTGGATCGTGTTTTTGCTCATATGATGTATGGTGCGAACTGTTATTCGTCTTCCTGAAGCAGACCTTCTTTCTTTAATCGCTCAATAATGGGAATCATTTCGTCAACCGACACTTTAATTGCCACGCTTAAATCATCAATGCCGCGCGTGCCATCTGCGTATGCCAAGATATTCATCATGGCTTTGATCTCGGCACGCGTACCCGCGGTGCTCACATTTGGATAGAGTCCCCGTTTTCCAAGCTGCGGCTCTCCCAAGACGGACGTATGATAGTACGTGTTCTTTTCTATATATTCAATTGCGGTACGCAACGCCTCGTATCCGCCATAAAGCCCGCTTGGCGTCACGAGCGATAAATCATCATGCGACGTGTGGTATTCGGGAAACGTTCCGTATTTGCTTCGCATTATAGAGACAACGGGCAGATCAACACCCGGAGCGCAATATTGTCGTTCATCGCTCGCGCGATCAAGAAATGAGTAGCGGATAAAGTCGGGGTGGAGCAATGTAAGCGCATAGAGCGCGGCATAATCGGCACGTGTCGCGCCATTCCGAGACGGAAGATATGAATACGCGCGATCGTCCCCCATACAGGTAAGATTAAATCCGGCGATAACGTATTTTTTCAAGTGACCGAGACGCCTCGCGAGATACGCGAGCGCGCCAATTGTTTCCGGAATAAAAATAATCCGATATGTGTATCGCCGCGGCTCAAGAGCAAGCCATTTTGCAAGGAAAGTCGCAACCACAGGTCCTGAAAGATTATCATTTGCCAAAGAGGGATGACACACATAGGTTGAAAGGAGGATTTCTTTTTTTGATCTGCCGGGGATTACATACTCGCCGTATGTGATAGATCCTTCCTTTAACTCACTTCCAATATGCACATGATATGTATCGTCTTGGAGCGCCATATGCGCGTTTTCCGTAACACAAAAACCCCAGTTTTCTTGGTAATAAGAAGTAACATAGGGAATTGCATCCGGTTCGCCTTCAAGAGAGTATAAATGTTTTTGCAATTCCGCGAGCGGGATTTTTATATCTACCGGCACGGAATACCCGACTACATGGAGATTATTTTTTTTGAAATCAATAACCCGTTCCCCTTTTGAATTTGCCGCCCAGGCATCCTTAATATTCCACTCCTTCGGTACCACCCAATCAAATACTTTTGTACCGCTCGGAACTTCGTGCATCTCTAAAGGAATGCGCTCTTTGAGAATCTCAAGTGTTTGGCGTAGACCTTGACCGCTGATACTGCGGCAAATGGGATACAGCCGCTCAACGAGCGCATACATTTCTTCTCCGAAATTCATCTCATTGTTCTTGTCATGAGTATCCATATCATGTGGTGCGCTCCTTTAACAAAACATCTTCAATAGCGCGGGCAGTCCTTTGATACGATAATCCGTCACGAAACTCAATATATTCATGGACAAGCTGTGTGCGATTGGCTTTTTCAGGAGACCGCAAGTATTCATTAACCGTCTCTATGAGCGCCTGCTCGCTTTGGACGTTTCGCTCGGCACCGCTTGCGAGAATTTCTGCCGCAATTTCTATTTTATAGACAAGACGGAATCGTTCCGGAAATCCTAACGAAACAACCGGAACATCAAACACTGCCGCTTCCATGGTTGTGGTGGAATTATGATTGATCAAAACATTCGCATACTTAAATGTTTCGGTTTGATTGAGCAAATCTTCTTCCCGCATTTCCACTTTAAGGCCGGCTAAAGACGCATCCGGAAGACGTTGAACGCCTGCCTGCTCAATATGAATTCCCGGTATATTGCAAAAAGGCAAATACGGCTCAATCGGGTCATGCGGATGAATGCGAACGAGGATATTTGGATCTCCCTCAAAATGACCCTCCTTTTTGAAACGCACCATCATTTCCATCAACGGACGATTCTGTTTAAACCGCGAGATGGTGGTCGCATACACTATGGTCTTGCGGCTGGGATTAAGATTCTTGGAGCGTAAAAACTCTTCGCGGCTCTGGATTTTCTTTTCCGTAACATCCTGAAAGTAATGGTCAAACTTCAAACATCCCACCACACACACACGCTCCGGCAGGTAGCCATGCAATTCAATCACTTCTCGCTTCATTTTTTGATTCCATACAAATATATAGTCAGTAGGACGCAAAAATTTTGCCATAGAATAAGGATTGTCATAACTGGAATAGATTGAAACAGTAGGAATTTTTAACGCATGAGCAAATAGTATGTGTTCCGCGGTAAATGGAAGATTGCGGTACCCGGGCGTCGCGACCAGCATCAACCGAGGGCGGTAGTTCTTGACGAGCGCGGAAAATTCCGGCGAAGGACGCGCGAATCTTTTTTCTACCCAGCTAAAAAACCATGGATTTATGATTTGCGGAGGACAGAGTTTTCCCAGCAAAACGTATAATCTCTCAAGCCGCGTATGCGGAAAAAGATAGAAATGTTCATGCGTGGTAAAAAGATTATCGTAATTTCTCACGCAGTATCGCCGCAGACGATCCGAACGATTCCAAAGTGTAGGATATTGAACCGCTCGCTTCTCATACACAACGTTTTCGCGCCGATAGTAATCCCATTCTCTGGAGGTCTTGGCATCAATATCCGGAGTTAAGACAACCACTTTGTATTTTTGCGCAAGCAAAGGCAAGAGCTTGCTGCGAAGCACAATAGAATAGTAATCAAAACGCTCCAATGCTAAAAAAATGCAGTCCATAAATCTAAAGATAATTTTCAATTCTCAATTTACAATTTTCAATCAATTCTCCAATGACTCAATTTTCAATGAAAGAGAAATCTTTTTGAAAATTAGAAATTCATTGAAAATTGAGCATTGAAAATTGAAAATTTTGATGAAACCCATAACTCACCACGCGGTCCACCCTCCATCAACAATAAGATTTGCTCCTGTCATATAGCGGGACGCATCAGACAAAAGAAAAAGAATTGCGCCGTTGTAGTCGTCTTTTTCTCCCATACGGCCAAGCATGGTGCGCTCGCTATATTTTTTCACAAAAAGAGGATCTTGGGCATTTTCTACTCCGCCAAGAGTCAAGGTGTTCACACGCACGCCAAAGCGCGCAAGATATGAAGCAAGTTCGCGGGTAAAATTGGGAAGGGCGCCTTTTGTAACCGCGTATGCAATAGATCCGAATCGGCCCACCGGATAAATTTGACTGTCGTGCGCCACCTCGCCATACACCGAGCCGATATTGACGATAACACCCGAACGCTGTTTTTTCATAACACGAATAATTACTTGAGTTACAATAAATGTTCCGGTAAGTCCCGTGTCAACCGCCGCTTTCCAGAGATCCAACGGATATTCTTCATACGGACTAAACTGCTCGGCTGATTCTTTTTTGGCGGGCGAATACGTCAATGCGGCATTGTTGACTAACGCATCAATGCGGCCCCATCGTTTCAGAACCGCCGCAATTACTTTTCGTACGCCTTCTTGATCAGTAATATCCTGCGAATAGACATCAATGTTTTTACGGAGACGCAGAGGAAGCGCATGAACTTTCTGTTCGAGCTTCGGCTGCCCCAACGCATCTATGATCGCGACTTTCGCACCGGCTGTGGCAAAAAATTCCACATAGCGCATTCCTAAAAAGCCGGCTCCACCGGTAATGAGGATTATTTTATTTTTTACCGAAAAAATTTGTTCGGATGTGTTCACCCGGTTAGAAATAGGACGCAGACGCAAAAAGCGCCTTGCATACTATGGTATTATTTGGCATTGACTTTTGTATGTATATCATATTTTTCAAGTATGCGTTCGCGATTTCTAACGGGGTTCATACTTTCCTATTTCAAAACTTTTTTAATACGATCACTTATCAGCGCAATATCTTTTTCTTCAAGATTTGCTCCGCTCGGAAGAATAAGACCAGTGCGCGCAAGCCGCCGCGCGTGAGGAAAGTGTCCGTGCTGTCGCATGTAAGGTAAATCGCTCATCGGCAAGAAAAATGGACGGGTATCTACCCCGCTCTCTCTTAAATGAAGCGCGAGTTTTGGTACGGATTTTGTGCGAAATCTCATGGCATTCACCCACCATGAAGGTTGGGATCCGGGCGTTTCTTCTTGCAGTGTAACGATTCCTCGCTCCACCAATGGTTCAAGGTATGCCTCATACCAGCCGCGAATTTTGCGCTTCCGTTCTAAAAGTTCCTTGATCCGCTCAAGCTGTCCCAACCCAAGCGCCGCCTGCAAATTAGTCATCCGATAATTATACCCCATTACAGGATGATAGTATTTCCGGGCATTGGACGGCTGGGCTTGATTTTTTAGTAGCGCTACGCGCGCGGCAATTGATTTGGAATTTGTTACCACCATTCCTCCCTCGCCTGTCGTAATTGTCTTGTTGCCGAAAAAACTAAATGAATTGGCAACCCCGAAACTTCCCACCATTTTATTTTTATAGAAAGCCCCATGCGCTTCAGCCGCATCCTCAATCACCATAAGACGGTGTTGCCGCGCGATCCGCATAATCTCTTCCATTCTGCAGGGGTTTCCATATAGATGAACAGGCATGATCGCTTTCGTCCGCGGGGTAATACGTTCTTCAATACGCCCCACATCAATATTAAACGTAGATTCCTCACAATCCACGAAAACAGGGGCCGCGCCCACATAGAGCACCGCATTTGCGGATGCCGCATACGTAAAATTAGGCACGATAACTTCGTCACCCTTTCCAATGCCAAGGCTAAGCATCACGAGATGCAAACTCACTGTTCCGTTACACGTGGTACGCGCGTACCGAACTCCTACATATCGGGCAAATGTCTCCTCAAATTTTCCGATATATTTTCCCCACGAACTCACCCATCCGGATTCCATGCAATCTAGAACATACTCTTTCTCGCGGGAGCCAATAACCGGTTCAAGCACTGGATATGTTTTCATTTGTATTTAGAACCTGTTCACAATCTTCCCCCTACCTGAAAATGCATGTTTTTGGCTGCAAAACTTCGTCTCGCACTCATCGTAATACCATTACGCTTCGCGCTCCGACTGTACTCGCTCACCCCGACTTTCTACTTGGAAACTCGGTTTCCACGTGAGATGTATCAATACTCAAAACGAAATTCCGGCGGCCCTCCCGGCGGAAGCGCACCACGTTCTTTCCAAAAGCGATACGAGGAAATGGCATGATCAAGCACGGCATTGGCCTCGCGCGCTTCTTTTTCAGTCATCAGACGCACCTCTGTAAATCCCCGCCCACAACGGATTTTTTCCGGTTCATCAATCTCTGCGGCGTATAAAATTACATCGCCATCGGTCGTAAGGGTATATCCGGACTCGGCAAAACGCGAGTCCGGCCAAAAGTGTCGCGCCCCGCCAATACAGAAAAATTGATCACGGCCAACCACAATACCAAAATCCTCTTTCACCAATTCTTGCGCACGATCTTGGTATGGAAGAAAATGTCGTGACCTACCGCCGGCAAACCACCAAAATCCCCTTGCCGGCCGTTCTCTTCTTTTCCCTACGAGAAATTTTTCGCTTCCGTCCTTCATCCGAACCGCAAGCAATACGTCCACATACTTCACAGTGAGGTTCTCCGCGCATACTCTGAAATGTTCCTCGGCAATCCAGCCATTTCCTTGATCTTTACTTTGATGCGAACGATGGAGAATCTGCCCAATTTCCTTAAGAATATTGTTACTGACCAAACTGTACGCCTCGCCCGCAACTTCAAGAGTCGCGCCCTCATAAGGAGGATACCAAAACGCTCTTGCTTTGCGCTCCACCGTTTCCGGCGAATCTTCAGGCGCTACGCGGCGTAAACGCTCAAATTCTTTTTTGTCAATATACCTTCCCTTGCCCTGCGGAGAGACATCCCACTTCTTCCCCGCAAGAGCTTCATCCATCACACGCATAAAAAGGGTAAGTAAATATCCTTGGCTCTTTTGCTCTAAAGAAAAAGCGGTTTCTGTTTCCGGCGATATGGAAAAACGATCCACGGCAATAATGTCACCCGTATCAAAATCTTCGGAAACAAAATGAGCGGAAACTCCCCACGAAGGAAGATTTTCAAGAATTGCAATGGTATATCCGCCTACACCGCGAAAATCAGGCAATGGCGCGGGATGAAAATTAATGCATCCTTTTTTTCCCACCTCAATCAATGACTTTCTTATCTTCTCCCAGAAAAGAAACGATATTACAAAATCAATATCCCGAACACACCCGGCAAGTTCGGGCCGAGACGGATTATGAGGATCAGCAATACATTGATAGAGTTCTTTACTCGTAAGAAGCGGAATCCCATGAGTGCGCGCCGCATCGCTCAATTTCGGCGACCAATGGAGCGCCTCTTCATCCGGAGGCGCAACAACTCCGGTCACGGTACCGCCGTTTGCCAAAAGATATTCCAGAGCCCTCACTGAACCTGGTTTTTTTCCAAGAAACAATACGCGCATGTTTTCGGTTTTTGAGCATGACCTTACGCCTTTTAAGTCATTACGGAGAAACGATTGGCAATCGTTTCTCCGTATAATTTCTCAAGAACTATACGGGGTACACTCATGCGTTGCAATCTCAACTCATACAATATCAGATTGCCACGCGCTTTGAGGACTCGCAATGGGAAAAAATGATGTTTTTTCAAACACATACGTCTTACTTTTTCTCAAGATAACGCCTCATAACCAATTCCGCAATCTCAAGATCAATTTCCTCATTGATATCCCACGACCGTTCCTTGGGAATTTCAATGTACCCTGTCGGATCTGCAAGATACATTGAACTCGCTTCACGCACCTGCTTCGCACTTACCAACTCAATGACTGCATTGAGTTGGACAAAGTCCCGCGGAAGGAGTTGGCGCTGATAGTAGGTTGCAATATCTTTTCCCGGAATGAGGGGCTGTAATGCGCCATTTACCGTTTGATACATCCAATACGGATGGTTTTCGGCTTCCACCACCGTTACACTCCGTACCACATCATAATTTCCTTGATCTGCCGTTTCAATAATCCGCGCAATATCATCCGCAGTCCGAAACGGCGTTGTGGGACGAAGATTTAACACATACTCATAGCGCTCGCCCTCCTTCTCTAAAAAATCAAGGGCGTGACGGAATACCGGCCCGTCAGGAGTTCGGTCCTCGGCAAGTTCTGGAGGACGCATACACGGCACCTCCATCCCCCATTGCCGCGCAATATCCGCGATCTCTCTGTCATCCGTGGAAACAATGAGACGATCAATAAGCGGTGATTCGCGAGCAGAAAAGAACGCATACGCAATAAGCGGCTTTCCACACAGCATTCTCACGTTCTTGCGCGCCACCCGTTTCGACCCGCCTCGCGCAGGAATGATTCCTAAAATTTTTTTCCCTTGATACATACTCACCAATCGCCTCCTCAATAATGTGATACAAAATATAACGCCCTCCATTCGTCAAAGGTTTTACCTATTATACCGATTTATCGATAAAAAAACATTTTTTGCGGACAATAATTTCTACACGTTTACAGAAAATTTTTTTCGCGGTATAGTATTTCCATGACAACACTTCTTAAAAAGATCCGGGCGCGCGCGGGAAATGGAATTCAGACGGTTCTTTCTTCTGCGGGGTGGGAACTACGGAGACGATCAGAGCGGCATACCACACCCATGACCCTTGAAGCTTTAAGCGGGTTTCTTTACTTTGTACGGCGTTTTGCCGAGATCCGTTTGCTACAAGGCGATATTGTGGAATGCGGCGTAGGACGCGGCAAAAGTTTTCTTTGCCTTGCGTTTCTTGCCGCAGAAGAAAATGCGGGCCGCATGCTGTGGGGTTTTGATAGTTTCGCGGGCTTCCCCGATCCCACTCCGGAAGATAAAAGTCCGCGAAATCCCCAGCAAGGAGAGAAAATCTCCAAAAAAGAAGATGTAGTATGGATGCTTCGCGATGCACACTTGGGAGATGATTTTGTAAAAAATTACGTGCGATTTGTCCCTGGGTTTTTCAACGATACGCTTCCCCACTATACCGGCAACAATATTGCCCTTCTCCATATTGACGGAGATTTATACCGCTCCTACAAAGACACGCTTGACACCCTTTATTCAAGAGTGGTGCCGGGCGGACTTATTCTTTTTGACGAGTACAATACAGTGCAGTTTCCCGGAGCAACAAAGGCGGTAAATGAATTCTTTTCCGGAAAAGGGGTTGAGATTAAACACGATAGACTTTCTGAAAAATATTATTGCGTTAAACCACAGTAGGAAATTGCTGCCAAATGTTGCTTCTTGTCATTGCGAACAGAGCGAAGCAATCTTATATTCCGAGGCGGAGATTGCCGCGCTACGCTCGCAATGACAGAGACTTCCAGACTTACTTAAGAGTTTCCAATAATTTTCCCAATCGCATTCACTGCTCTTTTGTACGACAAGCCATCGGAAAATGGCGCCCACTCGCTTGCAACACTTCTTCTCTCTTTGCGGTCCAGCGCGGGATTTTCGAGATATTGATTAACAAGCGTACAAAGTTGTTCCGGTGTATCTGCGAGACGCTCTACGCCTCTTTCAAGGAGTACTTTATTATTCTCAAGTTCATAAATGCGCCGCGGTATTTCGGGGAATCCCATTCCCACAATCGGTTTATCAAAAAGGGCGGCCTCTACCACTATCGTGGAGGCATGGCATACCACCACATCGCAATAAAGAAACGTGGCGGTCATATTCACCATATCATTCTTATCCATTTCCACTTTATATTCCGGAGTTTCCTCATCCCCTCTAACGACGCGCCCTGATCGTTCAATGTGAAGACCCGGAATATCCATATATTCCCGATACGGTCCTATCACATCTATAGGATGAAGACGCACAAAAATATTAGGATCACCCATGAGAAGCTTTTCGCGCTTCAGACGCACAAGCGTGCGAAGAAATTCTCCTCGCATTTTATAGATCCCCGGAGTCGGAGTAGCCCAAAGAATTGTTTTTTTTGAGGGGTCAAGCCCTTTACTTTCGAGAAACGCATCGCGTGAAGGTATACGATTATATTTTCTATCATTGATATAATGATCATACCGAAGACACCCTGTCACTAGTACGCGCTCCTCCGGATAATGCATCACCCGTTCAATCTCTCTCTTCATCACATGATTCCAGGCAAAAATATAATCCGGAAGGCGAGTTGTTTTTGATTTGGAGTAGGGAAAATCATGATTAAACTCAACTGCAACTGTGGGGATACCAACATGTTTTGCGAATATTATTACCTCGGCCTCAAGAGCGCTCGTACCGGTTGCCGCGGTGAGAATGAGGCGCGGCTGGTACTTTTCTACTAATTCACGAAACTCCCGTGAAGGACGCGCGATACACTTTTCAATACGAGTATAGCGCCGAACAGTAAGAAGGCGCGCCGGGATAAAACTTCCTATAATCATCAAGATCCGATGCCAGCGATTGGGAATACGACCATAATCAAGAATCTGTATTGTGGCGAGACTATCGTGCTCACGAATAAAATAGAGCCGGATGTATCGGCTCACGGTATCCCAAAGCCATGCATAGCGAACGTGGATCGGCTGATAGATAGTGTTTTGATTTACATAATACCCCTGCCACTTCGCCTCCTCTTCATCAATCCAGCGCGTAAGAACTACGACGCGGTATTCTTTTGCCAAGTGCGGAAAAAACTCACTCCGAAGGACATCGGATAAATGACCATACTTCTCAAGCACAAGAAAAACAGTATTGAGAGGTGAGTTCATCCTGTTAGAAGTTCCACCCCCGCCATGCTACGGCGTGGCGAAAACGATTGTTAATTATTTCCGTGCATAGCATAGCATAATCCCCGCGGGAATTTCTAACGGGATTCATTTTCTTCGAAGCTTCTTGAGAATGGGAATCTCGGATTCATACACGCGCTTGATGCCGTCTCCTTTTGCTATTTCAAAATGCCGGATATATTTCACAAGTTGCGCAAGACCGTGCGGCTCAAGCGAGGCGGCCTGATCCGACCCCCACATCGCCCGATCAAGGGTAATGTGTCGTTCCACCATACAGGCGCCAAGAACCGCTGCCGCCAAAGAAGAAGAAATTCCCACTTCATGTCCGCTGTATCCAATCGGAATATACGGAAATCTTTTTTGCAGAGTGTGAATAACAGAGAGATTTAATTCATGCGCTTCGGAAGGGTATGTGGAGGTACAATGCAGAATTACACAATTTTCCGCTCCTATACCCTCTACCGCATGTTCTATTTGCCCCATGGTACTCATGCCGGTTGAGAGAATAATCGGCCGTCCTTTTGAACGGATATACCTCAAAAGCCCATCATCAGTCAAACTTGCGGAAGCAACTTTATAGCATGGCGGATTAAACTCTTCAAGAAAATCAACGCTTTCCTCGTCCCACGGCGAGGCAAACCACAGTATCTTTTTTTCTTTGCAGTACTCATCAATTGCCTCATACTCTTTTTTGGTGAGTTCGAGCGCCCATTTCTGATCTTCATTTCTTGTATCAATGAAATTGGATGTTGTCAGACGCGCACGCGCATCTTCCGAAAGAACTCCGCGCTGAATTGCCGAAACAACGAGATGGGAAGGCACTTCGCGCGGTTTTATGCGTTCTTCTTCGCTATAGACAACCGGAATAGTCCGTTTTTGAAATTTGACGGCATCCGCTCCCGCGGCAACCGCCACATCAATAAGGCGGCGCGCAGTGTCAATGTCGCCGTTATGATTGATGCCTATCTCTGCTACGACAAAGCATGGCTTGCCCGGACCTACTTCACGATCCCCGATTTTAATGGTTTGAGACATGATTGAAATTTTCAATTTACAATGAGAGTTACGCGTTTCATTCTTTCTGTCATTCCCAACTTGATTGGGAATCCAGTCTTTCTTTCATTCTTGATTCCCGCTTTCGCGGGAATGACATCAAACGCGTAAGTCCTAAATTCTTAAAATTACCAATTTTCAAATTGAAAATTCAAGAATTGAAAATTTATTGAAAATTGTTTATTGAAAATTGAAAATTAGCGTTAACTTTCCCACGGCTCTTTTCCTTTTACTCGAAGCTCATTAATAATTATTTCGGCATATGTAAGATCACGCGAAGAATCAATATCAACGCTTCGCCACGCTTCAAAGAAAAGCGGGAGAATACGTGTTCCGCTCATAGAGTGTTGTACTGCGATAGTGTCTGTCCGGATCACATCTATGTGCCCGAAAGGGAACATCATTGAGGGAAGAAGCTGATTTGGCATGTTGTGCGGTTCACGATACTTTTCAAAAACTTCAGGAAATTCTTTGATAAGAAAGGATTCAAGGTATCCGTCCACTCCCACTTTATACATCTTAAAAGGACTGTAGGGCGTCTTGCATACTGACCGTACAGAATGCGCATCCGGGTGATCCAAGAGAAGCTGTATCCCCCGATCAATATCCGCGGTTGATTTAAGAGGCGACGTGGGACGGAGATGCACAACCGCATCCGGAATATGTCCTTCTTTTTCTTTGAGCCATTGAAGAGCATGTTCAAACACTGGTAAGTCGGGCGTATCGTCCAACGCAAGTTCTCCCGGACGCATAAATGGGACTTCGACACCCTCGCTTCGCGCGACATTTGCCATTTCCTCGTCGTCAGTCGAGATAATAAGGCGGGTTATCAGTTTCGCCCCTTGCGCCGCTCGAATGGTGTAGGACAAAAGCGGCAACCCCGCACATGGGACAATGCTTTTTTTAGGAATTGATTTTGATCCTCCCCGCGCAGGGATAATAGCAAGAATGTGCGTCATTATGTAGATAAAACCCGCCTGCCGCTTGCGAAGTTTCTATATATTCCCTACCTCACCAATAGCTCAATATCACCGTCATACTGGATTTCTATAGGAGAATCGCCAAATGAGGTAAACCTTGTCTTGAGAGGACTTTCAATAAGAGTCATGGGTAGGCTCTTGAAGCGTTTACCAGTAAATTTCCGATAGACTCTATTGCAAAAAGGCCGAGCGCGTATCCATCTTCGACGCACATCGCGATCGAAAAAAGTAGGTAGGAAAGTAGCTGTGGCCGATGGCGCGCCTATATTATCCTCATTCCAGGAAAAAGAATACCGCTTGCCGCGAGAAAGGGATTTTGGAAGGAAAAAAGAAGAAAACTTTTTAACCGGATCGCTCACGCATTGTTTCTTATAATGCGCGCGAGGAGAAGCAACTTTTTTTGCTAAAACCATAATCTCCTCAAATGTATCTGAAGCGTCTTTCATTACCTCATAGCCATGCCGATTTAAAAGTTTTTCTATACCGCAATAGGTATACGAATGAAGATGCGGAAGCCAGAAGAGAATTGTTTTAACCGGTTCATAGAGCGTATTAGGCATGGCAAGGATAATATGGTCCCCTTCTTCCTGAAGAGCTGCCGCGGTCCTTATAAATTCGTTTGGGTTGTACACATGCTCAAATACATGTGCGCTGAAAAATATTCCGATGGGAGCAACGGATTTAAGCGCCACAGCCACTTTCGGATTTTCAAAATTCCCCACATGCACCGGATACCCATAGCGTTTAGTGGCGAATTCGCTTCGAAAGCGCGAACTCTCTACTCCTATCAGATTCTTGAATCCGATATTTTCAAACTCCTTCAAGACATCTCCGTATCCACAGCCAATGTCGCATACGGGAGTGTTTGCACCAATGGCCAAAGATTTTGCAAGATGAACTGCAGCTCTCCGCGCGGGTGGAATTTTTTGCTTTTTTGCATGGGCAGCTTCCTTGATTGCATCCCGCTTCTTTGCCCAGTCCCAATCGTTGAGGTAAAAATTCTCCATCCATTCTTTTGTCGGCCGATCCATGTAGCCGGAATATCCGCATTCAGAGCAATGGCCAATTCGCATGCGCCTTACATCATGTCCTGCGACCAGCGTAAGAAATGTCTCTAATTCTACTCCGCAACAGGGGCATAAGTTTTGAACGTCAAAAGGAACGTCGGATCCTAATTTGATTGTCCGATAGGTATAATAATGACGAAAATAATGTAAACGAAATCCACATTGATTCAATGCTTTTTGAGAATTTTTTCCACGTGGCTTAAAAAAATATTGCGGGATGACACGAAATTTAGTTCGCTCATTTTTTTGGCGTGAGAGCATATCGTATATATTGCGGAAGAGGGTAATTTTTAGACCTCTCAAAAGTTTGAGAGTGCCCCTCCACAAGAGATGCTTCGGATAAAAACGCCCCGGTAAACATCAGCCGTTCACCTTCTAGGCAATGCCCGCCCTTATGTAGGCCACTGGTATCGCAAAAAATCAGAGTTCCGGCAGTTCCGGTGCATACTCGGATATCACTCGCAGAAATGGTTTTTTCCACTTCTCCCGGCTTAGGATAGGAGCCTTTAGGGAACGACTGCGACGCAACATGCCGCCACCTTCCTCCATATTGCGAACCGGCAATATAACAGAAAGGTCCCCTCTTCTCATTGGAAACATCATTTATATATAAAAACACTTTGACGAGCTTAATATCATCTGGATCACGGTGCCAGCGCTGGGAAAAATAGTTGGGAAATTTTTTTGACACAGGAATCGTGAGCGCCAGATTATAATATGCAAAACGAGTACACATGCCCATATAGCTATTTATGATCCCGAGCACCACATCGCTTAGTGCCATTCGCATAAAAGGATTAGTAAGATCAATTGCAGTGGAATCGCTGTGACCCCATAAAGAGATAAAAAAATCTTTTCTTTCTCCACCCTGGCGAGATGCTTTTTCAAGTTTTTTTAATACCACGTTCTCGTTATATCCCTCGAGCTCTTTTTCTTTTTCTGCAAGAAACTTTTTTTGTTCTTGAATACGCGCCTGAACTGATAAACTTTCTAATTTTTTGAATGTAAAACTCTGGATATCAGTAAAAATTTTCTTATCTGAAAGTAACCTTTCCAAAGGGACAACAGCGATACCATCCCGCTTAAGTGCAGCCATTATCTCTTTTTGAATATTATTTAATTCATAATAAGAATTCTTCCAGAATATGCGCGGTTTTCTATTGCGTACATAATACCACACAGGCCATGCAAATCGTGTAGTATAATAATATGCATGATAGCTTAGTTTGAGGATTTTTTTTCTTGCATACCCGATTTTTTTAAAAAAAGAAGACATATTTTTTGATAGTTAGAACTTATGCATTTGGTGTCATTCCCGCCTCCGGTCGTAGCTGAGGGTAAACTCCAGCGGGAATCCAGTATTAAGAAGAACTGGATTCCCAATCGCGTTGGGAATGACAGAAACAGCGAATCACATAAATAATTACCACGCGGTTTTGCCGCCGTCCATGATAAGATTTGCTCCGGTCATAAACAAAGAGGCATCCGAACAAAGAAAAAGCATTGCGCCGTTATATTCCCCCCCTTGCGCCATCCTGCCAAACATGATGAGCGACGAGTAGCGCTTCACAAAATCTTCCGGATGAGTTGGTGTTTGCATGCCCACTGGACAAAACATATTTACGCGCACACCATGCGGAGCAAGATATTCAGCCCATGCGCGCGTAAGCCCCAGTAATGCGCTTTTTGTCGCAATATACGCGGCCGATTTGTATTTGCCCGAGCCCTCTCCGTAGACGCGATGATCATATGCGGTTACCGCAAGTTCCGAACCCTGATTGATGATTACTCCTCTTTTTTGATTCATCATTATGGGACTTACCGCTTGCGTGCAAATTTCCGCTCCGGTTAAATTTACCTCAACTTCTTTGCGCCACAAGTCTATCGGATATTTTTCATAGGGCGCAAAAAGCGCTTCCGCATCTTTGCTTCCTACTGCGGGATTCATTGCCGCATTATTGATAAGTACATCAATTTTGCCAAATTTTTTCACCACCGCATCTACTGCGGCTTCAACTGCTTCTTTTTGGGTGATATCCACTCTTACCGCCATCGCCTCAACTCCGCTTGCATTTGTAATTTTTTGCATGGATTCCTGCATCACCATTTCATCTTTTAGATCAAAAAGAACTACATGTGCTCCGGCCATGCTCAACACATCCGCATACTGCATACCCAAAAACCCCGCGCCTCCAGTAATAATCACCACGCGATCTTTTAGGGAAAATAGTTGAAAAATATCAGGATTCATGTTTTTTGAGGATTTCGCGCACAAATTCAAGCTGCCTTTTCGCGTCCCCGAGATAATCGTCGCTTCGCCATGCCTGCAGAATATATGTTCCATTATAACCAATCTCCGAGAGGACTGCAAAGCATTTTTCAAAATCAGCATCGCCCGTGCCCAGAATCACCGACTGTGTGCTTCCCCCCTTCCGATCTTTTACATGCACTCCAAAGACACGCGTACCAAGCATCTTGAAATCTCTTGGACAATCAAATCCATACGAGGTGCAATTGCCAATATCATAATACACGCCGACGCGAGGACTTTTGAAGCGATCCACGAAATCAATGAGCTCGTTTACGGGAAGTTCGGTTTCAAACGCAATCCGCAACGTGTTATCCCTCATCCCGTTGAGCGCTTGGGTGATAACGGAAATAATTTTCTGTTTCTCTCCTTCGCTTTTAACCGCGTGATCCTCAAGAAGCGGAATAAGAATAAGGTTTTGGCCAATCTTGGCCGCATATTGCATCTGGGGAATAAGTTCGCGATTCACCACCTGAACCGGGTCTCTTCCCACCAACGGATACTTCATGAAATAGTCCGAGCACATTGAGAGAGTTTCTATTCCGCTTAAACTCTTCCCAATCCAAAAGCCACTCAATGCAATCAAATCCCATCTCGCGCGCCACCTTAAACTCTTTCTGCCAATCCGGCGGAAAAAATTGCAACCGTTTTTCATTTTCCGGGCGCAGGGTAAGCCGCCCCTGCATAATTCCAATTTTGTTCATCCCGTGAGAAATAGGACGCAGACGCAAAGGGCATCTTGCGTACTATGTTATTGCTAATAATTTTTTTCTATGTATGTTATATTTTCGGGTATGCGGCCGCGATTTCTAACGAGGTTCATCCCGCGAGAAGTCTGTCTTTATAGAATTTGTGATTCACTTCAGACAGACAAAATATCTTTATGCCCCTATTTGTTTATACCCCAGCGTAAAGATTTTAGCAAATCTTTCCACCGTAATCCCTCACCGCATTGTCATTGCGAGTCCCGCTGAAAGCGGGACGTGGCAATCCCGTTTCCCAAGATTAAGATTGATTCGTCAAAACGCATTGGGAATACGTTTTGACTCGCAATGGCGGAAAAAAGGTGTGAGAGGTTACTTTCCACCCAAGACCTATCACGAGATCCATATTTATTAAAACCTATAAAAATACACAAAAGTTGCGGGGTTGAGGGAATCTCATTGACAACATCCGTATAAGAAATATACTGAAAGCATGAAAAACAACATGCCGCAAAAAAAGCTTGGGAGGACAAATTTTTTGGTTTCTAGAATCGGGCTTGGGACAGTTGAGCTTGGCTACACGTATGGCATTGGGCCACGCACGATGCCTGACGAAACAGATGCCATAAAATTGCTTCGCGAAGCAGTTGAGATGGGGGTAACATTTTTTGATACCGCGCATTTTTATGGTTCTGCCGAAGAGCGCATTGGTAAATCCGGAATTGCAAAGATGGAAGGAGTGATCGTCGCAACAAAATGCGGCCATGTGCTTGATAAGGCACTTGCGATAACGAAGGAAGAGCTTGAAAAAGAGGTACGGAAAGAAGTGGATGAGTCAAGAAAAAAACTTGATATGGACACACTTCCTCTTGTCATGTTCCATGGCGGATCAAAAAAGCAAATTGAAGAAGGCGGGCTTATTGAAATTATGCAGCAGCTGAAGGATGAAAAAAAGGTGGCATACAGCGGTATTACCACGCGCGGGGAAGAGGCGCCGATGGCCGCAATCCAAAGCAATTTCTTTGATGCGCTTCAAGTACCCTATAGCATTTTGGATCAGCGGATGAGTAAGGCGGTACTTGCCGAAGCCGAGAAAAAAAATATTGGCATTGTCGCAAGGTCTGTGCTTCTCAAAGGCGCGTTAACTCCGGCGGTAGTATGAACGCATCCATGTAGTGCTTGTGGGCACAAACAACCTGGACCACATCCAAAACGCCGCTCGGGTCGCAGAAATGGATCCGCTCCCGCAGGACGTATTGGAGAATCTGAAAAAACTTGCAATAGAAGACATATCGCAGGTTGACCCCGCCCACTGGCCGCCTTCATCCGTAAGCGACAGCAAGAACGGAGAAAAACTACTCCCGCATCTTTATAAGAGGAAGTAGTATCCCATTCTTATCTCTTCCTTATCTCTCTTTCCACTCATTCTGAAAAACAATCCTACTCACACTTACTTGCTATAGCAAGTAAGTGTGAGTAGGAAATTTTGACCATATAGGGAACCCTATTTTTCAATAGAGTGAGTAAAGTGTCCTAAATATCTATAGTTTCTCCCAATAAAAAATGGCGTTTCAATTTGCATCGAAACACCATTTATGTTTTTAGAATTTTATCTTTGCACTGCCACTATTCTACATCGGCAAACGTGACATTTTCGTCAAAAAGGATGTCTCGCTTTGCTTTCTTTCCGATGATACGCGCCAAATTGCCATCCATTGCATAGACGCCATTACCAGGCCTTTTGGCACCAAGGTGAGATGCGGTGATGATCTCCCCTTTTTTGATATCAACAACTGCACAGATGCTCTTTCGCATACCGATGATGTTTTCAAGCTCTCCGCCACGGGGACGGATTTCGGGTGTTCCCAATGCCTTCTCCACGACCCGAATCGCATCTACAAATTCCTTAAACTCTTGGGGCTCCATGGATGCTTTGTGATCCGGACCGCTTCGCGCTTTGTCGTCAGTAAAATGGCGTTCATATACTTTTGCGCCAAGAGCCGCCGCCGCAATGCTTGAAACCGGCCCTTCGGTGTGATCCGAAAATCCAACCACATCAACAAATCTTTTCAGAGATTGCATCGCGAGTAAATTTTGATCTTCCGGATTTGCGGGGTAGTTGGTATTGCATTGGAGAAGAATCAAATTATCCGGATTTGTTTTATTTTTTTCCGCCTCATCGCGAAATGCAGACACAGCCGCCATCACCTCGGTTTCGTTTGCAAGACCCACTGAAAGAATTACCGGTTTCCCGGTTTGCGCAGTTCTTCGAATAAGCGGATGATTTACGGTTTCAATCGAGGCGAGCTTATACGCCATAACTACTAACTTTTCCAATTCGTCCACAGC
>VMFQ01000013.1 GCA_007376125.1 Parcubacteria group bacterium Gr01-1014_33
GTCCCAACCCAAACTGTGTGGTGGAAAATCCTCCGCGCCAGAATATGCCTATTTCCGACGGTGTGATTCAGGATTGGCGCAATGACGCGCTTGCAGGAGGAACATGCGGCCCGCCCACATGTGATAGTAGTGGCAACTATGAACTGTCGGGCAGTGATATCGCAAGTCTCGGTCCCATTAAAATTCCAGGAACGTTTACCGTACGCAATAGCGCGACACTCACGGTAACGGGGACCATTTGGGTTGTCGGTAATATGAATTTTCAAAATAGTTCCCTCGTAAAACTGGATTCCGGCTACGGCGGCAATTCAGGCATTCTCCTATCAGATGAGGTCGTCGATATTCATAATAGCGCCAATCTCTTGGGTTCTGGAACGTCAGGGAGCTATATTATGATTATTAGCGCAAAAAATGCGCCAACGAGTCAAGTAATGACGATACGCAACAGCTCATCGGGCGCCATCTACTATGCAAGTCAGGGAAGAATAAGATTTCAAAATAACGCGGGGGCCAAAGAAGCGACAGCCTACGGATTTGATTTTGACAATAGCTCAAGTATTACATATGAATCAGGACTCGCAGATGTGCACTTTTCTTCGGGTCCGGGCGGAGGATATGACGTAAAATACTGGCGGGAGGTAAAGTAGTGCGGGGGAGTACGGGAAAAACGTTTTAACCGCGTGACGGTAACCCCTCATAAGCCCCTCTTCCGTCATTGCGAGCCAAAATGCATTCTTAATGCGTTTTGGCGAAGCAATCTAAAACCTCGGAGAATGGGATTGCCACATCCCGACAAGTCGGGACTCGCAATGACAGGGGCTGTGAGGGGTTACGCGCGATGCAATTTAACAATATCACGGCATAGGGTATAATAAAACGCATGGGTGAGAAAATATCACAATGGATTGAGAGTCTGCTTCGTATGCCTGTTGCGGCCGGCCTTGATATATCGGATCAGAGTATAAAATACGCAAAATTTTACGGGAAGAGGAAGTATGTTCTTGAGGCGTGGGGCGAAATCATTGTTCCCGAAGGAATTATCGTAAACGGCGAGATTCAGAAAGAAGAAGAACTTACGCGTATATTCACGGAATGGATCAAAGGGGAAGGCAAGAAACTCCGCTCCTCTTTTTTTACTGTTTCGCTTCCGGAAGAAAAAGGGTTTGTCCGTATGATCCAGCTGCCCAAAGTGCGGCAGGACGAAATTCATAACGCGATTCGCTGGGAGATTGAAGCGAACATCCCGATGGCGCAAGAAGAACTCTTTTTTGATTATGAAATTATCCAGCCATTAGAGGATCATCTCAATCATTTTGACGTTATGCTTACGGCGTTTCCGAAAGCGATCGTGGAAAGTTATGTGCGGGTGCTCAAAAAAAGCGGAATCAAGATTTCTGCGCTTGAGCTGGAGTCCCAGGCAATAGTCCGTTCGTCCGTGGCGGATCTGAAGACAAAAGCCGCGTGCGCGGTCGTGGATATGGGGCGTTTCCGGACAAGTTTTATTATTTTTGCGGGAGGAGCGATTTTTTTTACCACTACCGTGGAACTGGGCGGAAAAGCGTTTGAAGAAAACATCGCGCGCGCGATGGGAGTGAGTATGGAGCGTGCGCGCGCGCTTAAAATTTCCGCGGGACTTAATAAAAGAGTAAATAATGGAGCGATATATGCCGCGCTTGTTCCGTCTATCGCGGTCCTTGCCGACGAACTTGAGCGGACGATTGAATACTATCAAAATCACACCGCCCACGCGCACGGCGCCGCATCTCAAGTAGAGATCATTCTCTTGACCGGCGGAGACGCAAATCTCTTTGGCGTTGACACCTATCTTGCAAGCGTGCTCAAGGTTCCGGTAACGCGGATAAATCCATTTTTAGCATTTTCCGGCGAGACGCGCGAATCCCGCATATTCCCGATTACCCGCCGCAATGCCCTTGGGTTTGCGGCCTCTCTCGGGCTTGCCCTGCGGGGAATACGGGATGCGTAAAATGGGTAATGTGTAATGTGTAACCGGAAGCGCACAGCCCGAATCAAACGCAAAATTTATTTTCGCGCTTCGCGTCTACGCCATACGTTACACACTACAAGTCTTACCACAACGATGCTTACCACCAACCTCCTTCCCCAAGAAGAAAAAAAAGCCCCTCGGTTTGAGGAACTCACAAAAATTGCCTCGTTTTTCGGATTTACCGGGCTCCTTGTATTCATATGCGGAATCGCTCTGCTCCTGCCTTCCTATATCCCGCTCCTTTTTGAAAAAAGCGCACTTGAGCGCGCGCTGAAGATTGAAGAATCAGCGGCTCAAGAATTAAAGTCCGATGAACTTTCCCGCGAGGCAGGTGAAGCGCGCGCGCTTCTCAAATCAACAAAGGATGCCTTTTCCCGCGCCCCGGCCGCTTCGGTTTTGCTCACGCAGTTTTTTGACAAAGCGGCACGCGCCCGCATAACGATTGAGATGCTGTCCATCAGTAAGTCCGGACAGGTAACAATGAACGGGTTTGCGCCCACGCGCCGTAACCTGTTGGAATTTGAACGGATACTGCGGGAATCAGGCAGTTTACAAGAAGTGGTAGTTCCGCTTTCAAATATCATCCTTGAAACGGATATCGCGTTTACGTTTCGCGGTACGCTTGCCAAAAACTCCAGTCTTTAATCGTTTGCATTATGCGCATAACCCCATTTCAGAAATTTGTGAGTATCAGTGTTTTGTTAGTCCTTTTACTTGGGGCTGTTGCATTTGGTTTCGTAGCCATAAGCGGCCGCGTGCTCCGTTTCGGAACATTCCGCCAAAGTATCCGCGAAAGGATTGAGGTTTTAGAGGGAAAGCAAGAAGAGGCGCGTAAACTCTCTCTTATATTTCGTGAGCATCGGTCCGAATTTGACCGGATGAAAAAATCATTTATAGATCCGCAAAGTCCCATAGGATTTGTTGAACAAATTGAAGCGCTTGGTCGCGCAACCGGCAATTCTGTTTCGTTTCTCGTGGACGAAGGAAAAAGCGATGCGCGCTCTTTTCTTTTCAATGTGGAAGTAAAGGGCACTCGGGAAAATATTGTGCGGATGGTGCGCGCGCTTGAGGTTTTCCCGTATTCGCTTGCATTTGAGGAAATCCGATTTCGTGCAAGCGGGCAGGACGGGGGAGCGTCCCGAGAAAAAAAAGAAGCCGGAAATCTTGACGCTATCACGGCATCTTTGAGAGTCTTTGCGCTGGAAAATAAATCCCGTTAGAAACTGTCTCCAAAGCTCCCATAGGTGTCATTGCGAGGACCCCACACCTTTTTTGAAAACAAAGAAGGTGCGGGGGACGCGGCAATCTCGTATGTCAGGGTAACACCGTACGAGATCACCGCGAGTTTCCTCGCCCCGTGAGATACAAAGACATCTCACGGGGCGAGCGATGACAACCCTTTTAGAAGTCATCTCAAAATTAGTTTTTTCGCGTATTTTATCATTCCCGCGAAAGCGGGAATCCAGCAGATACGCCACACACTGGATTCCCGATCAGGTCGGGAATGACAGAAAGATAATTTTGAGATGGCTTCTAAACAGTTTCTTAGAAATTCTCACTTCATAACAGTCTGCGCTTACGGAGCAAGTGGGATTAAAAAAATATAAATGTTTTCATCGGGTATAATTCTTGCGGGATAAAAGATGAAATTCGGACTGGAACAACTTAAAAAAATATCTTCTCTGTTGTCTCTGCGGAGGATTTTTCGGCTGGGGCGAAAACAGGGGATACTCTTTGGCGCGTATACGCTCCTCCTTCTTTTTGTGGTACTTCTTACATGGGACGGATTTCTTTTTTATACTTCAGTCATACGTTCCGGCGTTTCCGGTAAATCTCCGGCGTTACCGCCCAAAAGCATCGTCTCCTCCCGCCAGTTTGACGAAGTGATTACGCTTCTTGACCAAAGGAAACACGCGCTTGAGAACATTCTCAATGAAGGCGTGTCCGCAACCACAACTCCTGTGCAATAAATCCCGCGCCTGTCTGCGGGATTCAATACCTCGCAGGAAGGATTTCAATAATAGACCTCTTGCACAATAATTTTCGTGTCAAGACGCGAGGCGCATTTCGTAGCAACGAAATCGCCTCGCGTCTGCGAAATTTCAGAATCTCGGCCAAAATCGCTGAACCCCGTTTGAAGTCTGCTCCAATCAGGTATACAAACTCACGAACTGCGTATTCCCTCTGCTTTGAGACTTCTAACGGGGTGAATAAATTTTACGGCTTATCTGGAGGATACGCCAAGAAATTTTGAGGCGATTGTGACCGAAATTCCAAAATTGTGGGAGAAGGATTATTGTGCAGTAGGTCTAATATATTCACCCCGCACCAACTGTTGGTGCGGGGTTCATTCCCGTAGCAAGCTGAGGGGTATTCTGGGAAGGTGCGGGATAAATCCATTTTCGGGCGGAGAAGTCTCCCGCGCAATGCTTTTTCTACCAAAAAGAAAAGAGTTCCGATATGTCGGGACTCTTTTATGTTGGGTTGCGGAAGAAGTGATCGTAGAGAGCATTCATTGCTTTTTTGTAGCGAGCTTTTCTCACCACATAACTTACGGAAATCTCACCAGTGCTACATAAAGACGAGCGAATAGCGTTTTCTTTCAGTATCTGTTCAATCTGGCTTAATACGCCGGGCGTGTGTCTCATTCCCTCGCCGACAATAGTAATTTGTACAAATCCGGTTTGGACGGAATAGCGAGTTATATTTAGTTCTTTGCCCCGATCTGTTAGGATATTTTTTATTTTTTCCGCGTCTTGTTCTCCGACGGTAAAATTGTTTCTTTCTCGCAAGTAAATGTTGATATGGCCTTTTGTGAAGGCATTGAGGATACCCGTACGAAATCTGCGGCGTGCAATGATACGTACAAGCGCGATTTCCGGGCGAAACGTAATTGAGCTTACGATTCGGTCGTGTTCAGGCGCAAGGGTAACGAATGTGCCAAGATCATCGGAAAACATAGGGCGGACTACAAGCTGGCATTTGCTTTCGCGAAGCATTGCTAATGCGTGCGCACTTACCACTTCTGCTCCGCTTTCCGTTGTTTCTTCTAACTCTCCCAAAGAAATCGTTGTGAGAACTTCTGGATCAGAAATCACATCTGGCGGCGCGGCCAAAATACCGAGTACGTCTTTATACAAAACACATTCATAAGCTCCAATTATGCAGGCGATATAAATAGCAGTGGTGTCGGAACCTCCTCGTTCCAATAACGCTATTTCCGGCACATTGTCGTGTATAAAACCCCCTTGAAAACCGGTTATCACCACAATATGCCCTTGATTAAGCAACGCATGAATAGCACGCGGATCAATGCCTGCGATACGCGCATCAAGATACCCTTTTCCATTAGTGCGTATCCCTGCTTGCCAGCCGGTAAGAGCGACTGCTGAAACGCCAAGCGCATTGAGCGCCATAGTCAAAAGTGCGCACGATCTCATCTCTCCTATTGAGACAAGAAGCGCAAGCGAACGATCATCCGGATCGGGATTTATGCTTTTAGCGAGCTCTATAAGCTCATCCGTGGTATTGCCTTGGGCTGATACCACAGCGACTATATGATCATTGCCTTTGCGTTTCAACGCCGCGATGCGTTGTGCCGCCAAAAAAATGCGCTCGTTTACAAGACCTGTGCCGCCGAATTTAACCACCACTATCCCTTCATCGGTTATAGGATTTTTCTTTGCCATCACTCCCTCCTTTTCTTTTTTCAAGGTGCGTTATTCAGTCTCGTGTAGAGACTGATCTCTTTCCCGCGAATTATAGGATCTGTTGCCAAATGCCATTTCTCCCACAATTTTGGAATTTCGGCCAAAATCGCCTCAAACTTTCTTGGCTTATCTCCGGATAAGCCGCAAAATTTATTCAGCGATTTTGTCTCAAAATTCTGAAATTTCGTTACGAAAGCGTATTTGGCAACAGACCCTTAGAAAGAGATCAAACTCCAAAAATAAACCCCGCCTTCTCGCGCGAGTGAGAAGACGGGTATAAAAATCGTTTCGTTATCTTTTCGCTATCGTGGACACAAGCAAAAAACCCCCTTCTCATGAAGGATTTTTTTCGCTTTCGTAATCGTGAAAAATAATGAGTGTGCCATAGCGGGCAAATTTCTTTTCTATTCTCAAGATAGGCGATAAAGAAAATCTTGTCAAGCCGCCAACATCTTACCCGGTGACTTTCGGAAAGGCGTCGGGCGGGAAAGTCCCCGTGAAGATCCGATATGCCGTACCATGCAGGAAGAATCAACGTCTTGTCCCGCCAAAAATGCGGGTTATAGTTCCATAAATTGTGTCTTTATTGTACCAAGCTCGAACCTATTTCCAAAACAAATGATGTCGCACGCGCGGAGCGCGTGGTGGCTTGAAACTGCTCCGTACGCTCGTATCGTTCCGCCACTGCCTCGCAGAGCCTCGGCAACCCCGAAAGAAAAAACACCCTTTCCTTTTTCAGAAAAAACCGTTGAGTTCTGTGTTGGTGTGTCTTTACAATTTGGCTCGAACTCATTTTATCAAGAATTTCTGAAAACCGACAGGAAGCCGCGCGTAGCGCGGCGCAAATGATTCTGTGCGCTCGGGCGGGCAAAAAGAAAGGGGGTTGGGGGGGAGGAATTTTTGCCCGCCCTCGCTTTTCCGCCGCCGCCGAATTTCGTGCCAGTGAAACTGGCGCACCGCCTAATTATTTTGCGGTTTTCTGTTCTTGTGGTGGCATTTGCGGAATCATTATCTGTTGGAAAGGAATATTTTTTACCAAGAACACGCCATTACTATTTTCGTACAATTTGATAATTGGTGAACGGTCAAGAAGAATTTCCAACACACAATATAATTCCCAAACTTTCGTTCGCAAATTCTGATTATCTCGTAAATCCGTAACCTTAATTCCGATTTTCTTTGCTTCGTTAATTCCAATTGGCCTCCCGTGCGACAAATATTTTTTGTGGTCTGCCAAATTTTTAGCAATGCCGTCTGCCTTTTCTGCCGCTTTTTCATCGCCCTTGAACATATATTTAGTTAGCCAATCCTTTACCAATTCTTCAGATAATTTTTTGGCGTTCTCGCAAATTTGTAAAATATGTAAATCATATTTGTTCAAAAGCGGCAGATATGCCGGTAAAATATCGGTTCCTACTTCTAAAATTACCTTTTTGCTTCTTCAAAACCATCTATCAATGTTTGCGCGGGGACAAAATTTCCGTTGATTTGAATTTGAGGGTCAATTGGTCCAAGTTCTGATCTATCGTCCATTAAAATTTCGTCGCCAGATAAAACCATCATTGTTGCCGCACTTTTTGCCATATTTGGGACAATGAAGCGGATATTATCAAAGTGTTCGTGCAACATACAAACTAACGATTCTGTCGCTTCTGCTGAACCGCCCGGGCTATGTAAAATCACATCAACGCCCTTTTTATCCAAACCCTCAACAATATCGGCGAAGCAAGTTTTGTCGTCCCAAGTAATAGCACCAGCAGGGTGATTTTTCTTTAAGTCAGAAAAATAAACCAAAACATCTCGTTTGGTTATTTCCTTTATTTCTTTTATCTTTTGTTTTCTAAACGAGTCAATATATTCAACCTGCTTTTCTGGTTGAGGTCGTTTATTTAACTCATCTAGTAGTTGTTGAAATGTTGGCATAATAATCTTTTTTAGAAAGCGAGCTTGAATAACTACCCTTATATCTCGGTTTCTGCTTAATAGTCATTGCGTCAATTGCTTGCTCATAAGTTTTTTGAGCATTCTCAAAAACTTCCAAAGCTTTCTTGATTTTTGGATTATCCTTAATGCTATTAAGTTTTTGCTGAAATTGTGTATCCATAAAATTATTGCAAATTAAATGAATTCATAAATTTACTATAGTTGCTCTCATTATAGTTTTTGCTTTCATATGCAACCATTACCTGATAAAGAGTTTGTCCTGCCATTATAATTTTTCCTTTGAGATAAACTGTTCCATTGTTTAGGATAAGAAAATCCAGTGCTCTATATCCGTTAGAGTAAATAAGATTTGAGGAAATCAATTTATTTCCGTCGTTTGAAGCGAGCATACCATTTAGTGATCCCTCTAAATTTGTCTCTGGGTTAGAGGTATCAACTTCGGCGGGATAAACAACCGTGTTCACCATGTAAGATGTGCCATCTGATGTTTCGCCCGTATAGGTATCATATTTAAGAATTAATCCCGTCCCAGTATCAATGTTATCTGTTTCGTGAACAGGATAAGTTGGAAAAGTTGCCTTGAATTTTCCAACAGGCGAATTAAATTCTTTCCAAGAGGAGGTGTCCGTGAAATAATCTACAACTTTTTGCTCCGTTTTATTTTCTTTGTACTCATCAATAACTTTTGATGTTCCTTCATATGACAACCATCTTGCCCCAGCAAAAACAAGAATAAAAACAGCTATGGCGCCGATAGAGCCAAAAATTTTCTTCGCACTCCATTTCTCTGTTGCTTTAGCCAATGTAGTCTGCTGTGGTTCCATTGGCGTAACCGCCGTTCCACATTTGTTGCAAAACTTGGCATCACTCAATATTTCATTATTGCAATTTTTACAGTTCATATTTTTATTGTATCAAATTATCAACGCTCACGCCAAGGGCTTTTGCAATCTTTTTGAGCGTGTCAAGCGTTGGATTCTGGTTTTTGCCAGCTTCAATTTTGATAATCGTATTATTGGCGACATCGGCTAATCTCGCCAATTTTTCTTGGGATAAACCCTTTGCTTCTCTAAGTTTTCTAAGTGTTTTTGTAATGTTTGACATACTAATATCGTGGTAGTAGAATTAAAGTATCAGTGATATTTCTTTTCTATTACTTCAATGCTACACCAAAAATCAAAAATTGTAAACAGGCGACGCATTTCGCAAAGCGAAATACGAAATTCGGCGGCGGCGGAAAAGCGAGGGCGGGCAAAAATTCCTTCCCCCCCAACCCCCTCCCTTTTTGCCCGCCCGAGCGTCTGGTTTCGTTCCTGCCGCGCGTAGCGCGGCTTCCTGTCAATTTTCTGAAAGTCAGATTGTGGTGCCCTCGGAGGGAATCGGACCCCCATCAAAGCCTTAGAAGAGCTCTGCTTTATCCATTAAGCTACGAGGGCTTGGTTTTGCCGAAATATTGAAATTGTACATAGGATCTCCGTCTGTGACAATTGGCGCAACGTATCTCACATTTCTTTATTTCCTTTTTTAAAGAATCCCAAGAATAGTGTCCGGACAACATTTTTGAAATAGGTTTGAATTTATTCTTCGGAGTCCGATGATCAAAATCCAAAACTATGGGATCTTTCTCCCCGCAGTCAATACAAGCTTTTTCAGATAGAAATGCGAACAATTTCGCCCGAACTTTTATACGATGCCTTTTCTGTGCGGCGTAGAGATCTTTCCTATATTTGTATGGCATATAGGGATTATACCCTTTTGTTCTAACCCTGTCTATGCCAACTGATTCGGACATTGATGTCCGGTCAAGATATTTACCAACCGTCTGGCAAAGATTCGTCAGGTGCGGAAAACTATGGGGATGGAAAATCGTTTCTTGAAATAATCCACAAGCAGATCTCGCGCTATCTCTTCCTGTTCTCTTGTCACAAGATTTTTGATTGCAACGACCCCTCTGGTTTTTTCTTTTTCGCCATAGATTACGACATAGGGGATTTCTTTTTTTACGGCGTACGCAAGTTGCGCCTGAAACGCGCGTTCTTCTCCTAAATAAAGGGAAGTATTAATTTTTGTGTCGCGGAGTTCTTTTGCAAGTGCAAGATATTCCGGTTTCATGTTTTCTGAAATATTCAGGATCAAAACTTCTACGGTTGTTTTTCGTTTTTCAAGTGTGTCTAATTTTTCAAGCGCGGCGAGCAGGCGATCCACGCCGAGTGATGCTCCTACCGCAGGAATTTTTTGTCCGGTAAACTGCATAACCAAATCGTCATAGCGACCTCCTCCAAATACTGATCCGATTTCAGGCGCGTCGGTGAGAATTGCTTCAAACACGGTGCCTGTGTAATAGGAAAGACCACGCACCAACGCTGGATCGAGAAAAATTTTTTGCCCTTCTTCCAGCTTCAGTTTCATTCCACGGATAAAAGCAAACACTTTTTGAATCTCATAATCACCCTCTTCTACTATTTTTTGTTTTGATAGTGTCGTAAAACCTGCCGATTTTTCTTCTCTCATATTCTTTAAAAAAAACTGAATCTGTTTTGCAACGTCATCACTGAAAACTTTTTTGAATTCTTCAATTACTCCCTCGGTTCCAATTTTATCTTCTTTATCAATTATCCTTAATGCCTCCCACAGTCGTTGAGAGGGAAATCCAGCCAGTTCAGGTAGTGCGTTGAGAATTTTCCGATTATTAATCTTGATTGAAAAATTTTCTACTCCGAGATTATTTAATGTCGTATAGATTACGGCAACAACCTCTGCATCCGCATCAAGAGACGAAGTGCCTACTATATCTATATCTGCTTGCGTAAACTCGCGATACCGTCCGGCTTGTTGCCGCTCTCCTCTCCACACGCGGCCGATTTCGTAACGCTTAAACGGCTTTGGAATTTCGGGATTTTCTGCGATAAAACGCGCGAGCGGAACGGTTAAGTCAAACCGGAGCGATGAATCAGACTCGGTGTCTTGAGATCCCTTTACATTGAAGATAATTTTTCCGGAATCCTCCTCGCCTCCGGTCAGTACTTCGGTGCGCTGTACCGATGACGTTTCCAGCGGATCAAACCCAAAGCTTTCAAAGGTCTTTCGAATCGTATCAATCATCTCCTGCTTCGCTATCGCCGTCTCCGGAGGATAATCACGAAAACCCCCCGGTAGCTCGGGTTTGATACGACGTATGCGATTTGGCATTTTCTTTTGCAACATATAAGTAAATTATCATAATATCCTCTTTTCTTCAACTTGATGAAAAACAAAATCCCCTCGTTTGCGAGAGGGGGTTGAGATGATATCAAACGAATTTCACTGAAAAATTAAGGAAATTTACAACATCAACTCAATCCTCTTTCGCAAGAGGTTGTGAGAATGATGATGTCTTATTGAGTTTAATGATTGCTGAAATTTCATACTGTATTTTGATAATAGCGCAGAGCGAAATTCTTGTCAAGCGATTGTATGGCTATGAGCGCTTCTCATTCTGACGCGCGAGAACTCGGAGAGTAAGCAGAGTCGTGTCTACTCGCTCTATTGGCGAGCGAGGTGCGCCGTGCTATAGTACTTCAAAGCCCCTATGGTGAAATTATACATCATTGTTATTGCGGCGCTTGCGGCAATCGCGGGCGCAAGTTTGTTTTTTGCCGCCCGTCCGCCGGCAAGTGAACCCGTTCCTGACGGAAACAGCAGTGCGGTATCTTTGCCGTGGATTGAAGTAGTGGCGCCGCACGTTTTTGAAATAAACCGCCAGAGCCAAGCGGTTATCCGTGAATTAAGAACCGGGGATGAGTTAGCGTCCGGAACCTCGGTAAAGACGGGAACCGATGGTCGGGCACACATATATTTCCCGGATGGTTCAGTGATTCGTCTTGATTTAGATACTAAAGTGGTTATTACGGAGGCGGTGTTTAATCCTGCGCGCGCAACGCTTGTGGTGCGGATCGCGCTTGAAGCGGGAAGGGTGTGGTCTAAAATTTTTGAGTTGGCGACTCCGGATTCATTATGGGAGGTTAAGACGAATAATGCGGTTGCCACGGTGCGGGGTACGGCGTTTGATATGCTCTACCGGAACGGTGTCACGCAAATACTCGGATCGGAAAATACGGTATCGGTATATGTGGGAGACGAGGCGGGAGAACCGATTGTGGCTACCGAAGGACGTCTCGCGCCCGATACCGTAATCGTGATCTCGGAAAAAGAACGCGATGCATTCAAGGTAAAACCTTCACCGCTCGTTCCCGAACCGGCATCCGAGGCAGTTTTAGAGGAAACGTGGGTAAACGGGAATAAGGGGGAAGACCGCGAATTCAATCAAGAGATTGAAGAACTTCGCCGCGAGGTACCCGACGATGCCGAGTTGAGAAAAAAGTTCCGCGATATTCTTCGTCAAAAATTTGACCGAGCAGAGGAAGATAAAAATGGCGGAGGAACTTCGTCTGAAGCAATACCTGCTCTTCCCGGCGGAGAACAAATGGAGAAAACCGGTTCCGGCGGATTGGAAATCCGAGAGTCCGCGGGGCACAACAAGGAGAGCGGCGCGGGAATCTCATCCCCGAAACCCGTTGATACGAACGCATCAAAACAGGTGTCTCCCGCGCGTGTTGAGTCATCTCTCGCGGACTCCATCCTTACTCCCAAGACGCTTTCGCTTCGTGCCGTCCGGACGTTTAATCAAGTGGTTGAAGGCGATGAAATTACGTTTCAGGCCATACTTCTAATGAGCGACAAGAGTACGCGCGACGTAACGGAGAAGGCGGAGTGGCGGGTGATCGGCCCCATCGGGCGAATCGCGCGTCCCGGAGTCTTCACTGCGAAGTTAGATGCCTCAATAGCGGAGTTTGGGAGCGCTTCGGGATCAATCGTCGCGGTATGGAAAGATCCTGCAAGTGGGAAAGAGTTTCTCGGCGCGACACCTATATTCAAAGTTGAAGCACATGTGGAGAAAACATTAGAAGAACGCGGATGAGCACCAGCACGAGAGCATATTTTGGATATATCGGCGTTGCGCTCTTTGTGGGGCTCGCAGTTGCGGGTTCTCATTCTTTAGGCCTTTTTAGCGGGCTTGAATTTTTTCTTGAGGATCTTCTCTTCTCTCGGAAGCCCATCTCTCCTGAAATCGTAATTGTCGCCATTGATAACGATTCTCTTGAGCGCATCGGCCAATGGCCATGGCCGCGAGAGGTGTTTGCCAATTTTTTGCTTGCGGGAGAAGAAGCAAAACCCCGCGTGGTCGGTTTTGATGTCATGCTTTCCGAGCCCTCGCGTCTGGGAGAACGGGATGACGCAGCACTTATCGCCGCGCTCAATAGCATCTCATACCCGGTTGTCTTTCCGATAGAGGCAGTACTCGTACAGGATGAAAAAGGATCATTTCGGGCGGAAACGGCGCTTGCCACGCTTCCGCGTTTTACTCAAAGCAAAAACGCTTTCCTGGGTCACGTCAATCTCCTGCTTGACCGCGATGGCGCGGCAAGAAAGTTTTTGCCGGAAATCGTTATTAAAGACAAAAACCGAGAGCAAAGGGTGCGGTCTTTTGCGTATGAGCTTTACCCCCACACCTACTTTCCGCAAAAATTCCAAGAGCCTTTTTCTGGAGCAGATGTGTCTACCGCTGATGAAGAAAATTTTTTGCGGGAAGTGAGTCCCAATAAAGCCCAGCAGGAAGTAGGTGTGGGGGTTTACGAGAGCGGAAGATCATTCGCATCTAAAAAGGCGTACGCTCCTCGCATTGACGGAGAGCCGTCGCGGATCGTGTATGCGGGTCCTCCGGGAACAATCCGCCGGATTTCTTTTTGGCGCCTCGTAGAGAAAGGACCCGATACGGCTCGCTTGCTTGATTCACTGAAAGAAAAAGTGATACTCCTCGGAGCAACTGCTCCTGATCTTCATGACGAAAGATTTACTCCGGTTTCCGCGGGTATCCCCATGCCGGGCGTTGAAATACAAGCCCACATGCTCAATATGCGCATTATGGGGTATCGTCTTCTGCCGCTTGATTCCCTATTTACTTTTATCTGGATATTTTTATCTTCTCTTGCCTCGGCGCTTTTATTTATGGCCTTTAAGACAACGGTGCGTCCCGTTGCGATTTCTTTTATTTTAGGCGTGATGCAAATCGGGTGGGTGGTCGTCCTCTTCAGAATGGGAATTGCCGCCCACATCGTGCATATTGTGTTTGCGTGGGGAGGGTCTATGGTCTCTCTGGTCGCATACCGCTATTTCTACGGAGAACAAGAGAGAAAGGAGCTTACGCGCGTATTTTCAAAATACGTATCCGGAGAAGTGCTCAAAGAGATTTTGCGCGATCCTCGCAAGGTGAGTTTGGGCGGAGAAGAACGGATGGTAACCGTATTTTTTTCCGACATCCGGGGCTTTACGACGATTTCCGAAAAAACGACGCCAAAGGAATTGGTGCGAATTCTCAACGGATATTTTACTCACATGGGCGAGGAGGTGGTCAAGAATTACGGAATCCTGGACAAATACATTGGAGATGCGATTATGGCGTTTTGGGGAGCGCCGATTGATGATCCGGATCAAGCGGACCATGCGCTTCGCGCGTCTCTGGGGATGCTTGCGAAATTAAAGCAGTACAACGAAGAACTGCAAAAAACAGGAGATCCGGAAATCAATATCGGCATCGGGCTTTATACGGGGCCGGCCGTAGCGGGAAATGTAGGGTCAAAAGATCGGTTTGACTATACAGTCATAGGCGACACGGTGAACGTTGCCGCGCGGCTTGAGTCGCTCAATAAGGAGTATAAAACCCATCTCATTCTCGGCGAGTCAACCAAAAATATGATCAAGGCGGATGTTCGGTGGAAGCCCCTCGGATCGGTGACGGTCAAAGGCCGCAAAGAGGCGCTTGCAATTTATACGGTGGAGGAGGGGGAAGAGATTTGAATGTATTTGCGGTAGGCGTTTTGCGTTTAGCGGATTTTTTGTTATAATCAGCTTGAAATATGGCGGACGTAGCTTAGCGGTTTAAAGCACAAGGTTGTGGACCTTGGGATCGTGGGTTCAAATCCCATCGTCCGCCCCAAGATTTTCAAAAGACGGACGATGGGATTTGAAGAGTATTCCAAAAATGCAAACAACTTTGCATTTTTGGAAACTCCGGCTTCGGAGGAGGAGCGAGCCGTGCGGATGCATGAGCGAGCGACGGAGGAGAAGAAATCCCATCGTCCGCCCAGTATTTAAAATAGAATGGGATTTGAAGCGCATTTCAAAACGTAAATTGCTTTACGTTTTGAAAGCGCCGGTTCCGAAGGAGCGCGAATCCTGCCGAAGGCAGTGCGAAGCGCGGGAGAGGAAAAATCCCATCGTCCGCCCGATTTAAAATTTTTTTATATTGTGCATAACTGACTTCTGGCGAATGCGTGCCGGGTCTGTTATACTATCCGTATGGTTCAAGCCGGACCGAAAAAGACAATATTTCTTGTAGAAGACGATGTGTTTATGATTGAGCTTTTTGCCAAAGCCGCAGTGGAGGCGGGCTTTAATGTTGAGAATGCCCAAACCGGCAAAGAAGCGCTGGAAAAAATACCTTTGTGCAACCCCGATCTTATTGTGCTGGATCTTATTCTTCCCGACCAAAATGGCTTTGAAGTGCTCCGTCAGATCAGGCGCCAGTCCGGAGGACCGCTCCGCAAGGTGCTCATATTGAGTAATCTTTACGAACTAAAAGACATTGATGAGGCAAAGCGGCTGGGCGCCATTGAATATCTTATGAAAGCCAACACGTCTCTCCCGGAGATTATACAGAAAATAAACGCCGCGTTGGCGATATAATGCGATTAGAACCTGCTCACGATCTTCCCCCAACCTGAAAATGCATGTTTTTGGCTGCAAAACTTCGTCTCGCACTCATCGTAATACCATTACGCTTCGCGCTCCGACTGTACTCGCTCAAAAACCCGCATGCCGTCGCGGAGAATCTTTACGGGAAATTCCTGCCCCAGCGTGAGTTTTTCAAGAACGTCTTCAATGATGCCGCTTTCGTTTTTATCATTTATCGGGGTATGGTTCATTTCAAGTATAATGTCTCCTTCTTCCATGCCGGCTTTCTCGGCGGCAGAGCCCGCGATAATTGCGCCTCGGTTTGGAAGTCCTTCACGGAGAACCAGCGCGCCTTCGCCAGTGGGCAGGCGGAACCGTTTCTGGAGCATCGGGTTTATCATGACATAGCGCACTCCTAAAAACGGCATTCGGATGCGTCCGTATTTTTTAAGCTCGCCAAGATCGCGCCGCGCTTTGTTAATCGGAATCGCAAATCCGATATTTTGCGCGCCAAATACTACTGCCGCGTTGATGCCGATTACCTCGCCTCTCAAATTTACCAAAGGTCCGCCGGAGTTTCCCGGATTTATCGCCGCATCGGTCTGGATGAGTCCGCGGAGCCGCTCGGAATGTCCTTCCCTGTCGGTCATTGCCGTGATAAACCGCGAAAGCCCCGAGACAATGCCGGAGGAGACCGTATTTTGAAATTCTCCGAGCGCGGTTCCAACCGCAAGCACTGCTTGTCCGAGCTGGATTGTGTCCGAATTTCCCAACGGGAGCGCAGAGAGATTTTGTGCGTCAATTTTCAAAACCGCAACGTCGTTTAACGGATCGTGGGCGAGAACTTTTGCGGCGTATGTCTCTTCGTCCGGGCATGTTATAAGATATTCGGCGGTTCTGTCGGAGACAACGTGCTTGTTGGTTACGATGAGCCCTGAAGAATCCACGATAAATCCGGATCCCCCTCCGACGCGAATTTTTCCGTGCGCGGTGTGGGGGAGCTCTTCTTCGGGCGGCGGAGGATCAATATGATCCCCGTGCTGCACCATAAGTTCGTAGGGCTGTTCTTGTAAGAGCGTCTCATAATCCTTGCCCACGACAATGCTTACGACCGTAGGCATCACTTTTTTAATTGTATCTATTGTTTGTTCTTCGTGGGTCATAGAAATAGAGATTGGAGATTAGTGGTTAGAGTTTAGCAAATTCATTATACCTCACGCTGGAAAAATGGGCAATGGTGTGATATGCTCGTTTCTAACAAGCCCTCGTAGTTCAACGGACAGAACGGCACACTCCTAACGTGCAGATCGAGGTCCGACTCCTCGCGAGGGC
>VMFQ01000071.1 GCA_007376125.1 Parcubacteria group bacterium Gr01-1014_33
TCCTGCGATTGGTCGCGCGAGAAATTCACGCTTGACCAGGATATCATCAAAAAAACGCAGGAGGCGTTTGCGGAATTTTACAAGAAAGGTCTGATTTATCGCGGCGCGCGGATCGTAAATTGGTGCCCCAAACATCAAACCGCACTTGCCGATCTTGAGACAAAATATGTTGAGAAAAAAGATCCTCTGTATTATTTCAAATACGGCCCATTTGAAATTGCAACGGCGCGCCCCGAAACAAAGTTCGGCGATAAATATGTCGTAATGTATCCCAAAGACAAACGCTATACGCAATACAAAGACGGGCAGAAGATTGAATTGGAATGGATTAACGGGCCTATTACCGCAACTATAATAAAAGATGAAGCAATAGACATGGCGTTCGGAACAGGGGTTATGACGATCACCCCGTGGCATGATCCTGCGGATTTTGAGATTGCAGAGCGCCATCACCTTGATAAAGAGCAGGTTATTGACAGATACGGAAAACTCATGCCCATCGCCGGAGAGTTTGCAGAGATGAAAATAGCGGATGCGCGGCTAAAAATTGCCGAAAAATTAAAAGCAAAAGGGCTTCTTACGCGAATAGAAGAAGGGTATGATCACAAGATCGCGGTCTGCTACAAATGCCAAACCCCGATTGAGCCGCAGATCCTTCCGCAATGGTTTCTTAAAATGAAGCCGCTTGCGGCGCGCGCGATTGAAGCGGTAGAAAATGGAAAAATTACGTTTATTCCGGCGCGCTTCAAAAAAGTATATTTTCATTGGCTTAAAAACATCCGCGATTGGAATCTATCCCAGCAAATTACATGGGGGATACGGATTCCCGCATGGTTCTGTGTCGGCTGTGGCGATGTACGAATGAATCCCGCCATAAAAGGGAACTGGTTTTTTGTGCGTCATGGAGAGACCGATTGGAATATTGAAAAGCGCATGCAGGGTCATGCCCCGACATCCCTTAATGAGCGCGGACGAGAACAAGCACACGACGCAGTAGCACAATTCAAATCTAAAAACATTGATCTTGTAATCAGTTCCGATTTGCCACGCGCGAAAGAAACGGCAGAGATTATTGGCAGAGAATTGGGGGTTGAGGTTATTTTCGACGCAAGACTCCGGGAACGAAATTATGGTCAACTCGAAGGGATGACTGCTCAAGAACTTGAGCGACAAGGGTTCCAGCATAAACTTAAGCAACCGGATTTTAAACCTCAAAGCGGAGAGAGCTTAGAGGAGCTTGAACGAAGAGTTTATGAGGCGATTACTCATCACAAAGATCGCCACAGCCACAAAAATATCGTGATCGTATCTCATGGAACCGCGCTACTCCGTCTCTTGCAAAAGTTAAAGAACTTAGGGGATGCATGGATGGAAAATCTTAAACTCGGCAACGCGAATGCGCTTCACTTCTCAATTGTAAAAGACCTCTGCAAAAAATGCGGTAGCGATTTCGCAGAACAAGACCCCGATGTCCTCACAACATGGTTTTCCTCCGGACAATGGCCGTTTTTGGCGCTCGGATTCCCGGATTCGCGCGATTATAAAACATTCTATCCGACCGATGTGATGGAAACAGGCTGGGATATATTATTTTTCTGGGTGGCGCGGATGATTATGCTCGGACTTTACCGCACCAAGAAAATCCCGTTCAAAACCGTGTATCTTCACGGGCTTGTGCGCGACAAAGACCGGCAAAAAATGTCCAAATCAAAAGGAAACGTGATTGATCCTTTGGGAGTTGCGGAACTTTATGGAACTGACGCGGTGCGTATGGCGCTTGTAATCGGAAATCTCCCCGGAAACGATGTTATTATCTCCGAAGAGAAAATCCGAGGATATCGGAATTTTGCCAATAAAATCTGGAACGCGTCGCGATTTGTGCTTATGCATACCGGCTCGCTATCCTCAAAAAATAAAATAAAGTATACTAAAGAGGAAAGCGAGATGCGGAAGAAACTTCAAGACCTCGTGAAAAAGACTACTTCCGATATGGAGCAGTTCAAGTTCCACCACGCCGCAGATCGGCTGTATCACTTTTTCTGGCACTACTACGCGGACAAGGTGATTGAGGCGATGAAGCCAAAACTCACGTTTCACGATGGCACGGCTGAAAAAGAAACCGCGCGCGCGCTTCTTTTAGAATTTCACACCACGCTTCTAAAACTTCTCCACCCATTTATGCCGTTTATTACGGAAGAGGTATGGAGCAAGCTACCCACTGGAAAGAAGAGTCTCCTCATGATTGAACCCTGGCCGAATGTATAAAGGAATTAGGAATCATGAATCAGGAATAAAAAATTCTTTCAAATTTTCCATAATTCATAATTCCAAATTCCTAATTCCAGGATATGTCCACCGCTCTTATAGGAGTGAATACAACTTACCTTTTCCTGGCATTTCTCCCGCCCATTGTCTGGCTCCTGTTTTATTTGCGCGAAGACAATCATCCGGAACCGAAACATCTGCTCCTGCTTACGTTCGTAGGCGGCATGGCATCTGCCGTCGCGGCGATTTTTGGAGAATGTATTCTTGTGAGCGCGGCAGGCGGGTCATGCAAAGAGGGACTGACTGAAACCGTAAACCCGCTTATACTCTTTTTCGGCATTGCGCTCATTGAGGAATATGTAAAATATCTCGCGGTCAAGTGTGTTATCCTCCGGAGAAAGGACTTTAATGAGCCAGTGGACGCAATGATTTACATGATGACATCCGCGCTCGGATTTGCCGCATTGGAAAACGCTTTATTTGTCTTCCCGCTCTTACAGACAAATTTTTTTTCAGGCATTGAAGTCGCAACAAGCAGATTTTTAGGTGCAAATCTCCTGCATGCGCTCTCCTCGGGCATTGTGGGATTTTTCTTGGCACGCGCGTGGTTCCATCCAAAACGCCATCACTTCGTGTTATTAGGCATACTCCTTGCTACCCTCTTGCATACCGCATTCAACTACCTTATACTGGTAAAAGAAGTACTGCCCCAAGGACCATCATACCTTATCTTTCTTCTTTCGCTTGCGGCGGTCATTATATTTATAGACTTTGAAAAACTTAAAAAGGAGGAGGCAGAGAAAGACGTTATGAATTATCCGCAAAAAGAGATGTAACTTGCTTTGGCAAGATATTCGCGAGAGGCGAAATGGTAAGTATAAGGCGGTCTCTTATTGCGTCATTTATTTGCGTTTATTTTTGCTTCTACGCACATATGAATACATTTTTTGATAAACTTACCAATGCCGAAACAAGAGAGCAGACGCCCGAGACAGCCACTCTTGCCGCTTCCCGCGCATCGCTTCGGTCCGCTTCTCGGAAAAGCGCGAGCCAACATTCGTCCCTGCATCTTAACGTGGCGACAGAAGAAAATGAGGCGCGCGCAAGCGAAGCGCCCGCGGAAGAAGAAGGAGAGCTTACCGTTGATATTTATGATAAAGGCGACAGCATCGTGATTCAATCCACTGTGGCCGGGGTGAGACCCGAAGACCTTGACATATCAATCACAAATGATACTGTTACGATCCGCGGAAAACGCATGTGCCAGGATGAAGTGTCCGAAGGCGCATATTACTATAAGGAACTTTTTTGGGGCGCTTTTAGCCGCTCGGTTATTCTTCCTGAAGAGATTGAGGAGGACGCGGCGGAAGCCAGCTTAAAACACGGAAGAAAGGGGTGGTACAAAAACTCAAAGTGAAGGTAACGTAGTAATCGCGAATATACGAATCAAACGCAAATATACAAATTAGAAAGGATTCGTATATTATTTTAAATTCGTATATTCGCGATTACTCTTTTATTTTTGTCAAGAAACCGAAAGGAACGAATATATCGTTCTAAAGATACTATCAATTACGAAACGGCGGAAAAGGAGTCATTGCGAGTCCCAAAGGGACGCGGCAATCTCCGGAACGACCAATACATATAGATTGCTTCGTTCCGGCAAGCCGGAACTGGCAATGACGCGGGGCATTTCGTAACTCACAGTAAAGATACATTATTATTTTAACGCAAAGGAGGGGGCTTTTTGGAGTATGAAAAAAATCACGCTTTCGGTTATCAAGGCGGATGTCGGTTCAATCGGCGGACACACAAAACCGTCCGAAAAAATGCTCGCGATCGTGCGCGAGCGGGTAAAAGATGCGGTTTCGCGCCAGCTCCTTTTTGACGGCTACGTCTCCCACACCGGAGACGATATTGCGCTTACCATGACGCACGGTCGGGGAAATGACGCGCCCGAAATCCACCAATTTGCGTGGGAGACGTTTCTATTAGCGACAAAAGAGGCACAAAAGTCGGGAATGTACGGCGCGGGACAAGACCTTTTAGTGGACGCGCCCGCGGGCAACATCCGCGGGGCAGGACCTGCGGTTGCGGAAATCACGTTTACACGCGATCCCCAATCAAAAGATCGCCCGGCAGAAGCGTTTCTCGTATTTTTCGCGGATAAATGCGGGCCCGGGGCATATAATTATCCGCTCTATTCTGTGTTTTGCGACCCCATGCATGACGGCGGGCTTCTCTTAAACGCAAAAATGCGGAAAGGATTTACGCTTACCATTATTGACATGGACTCAAAGGATAACGACCGGATTATTTCTCTTGACGTTCCCGAACGGATTTGGGACGCGGCAGTGCTTTTGCAAAATCCAGACCGCTTTGCGATTGAAGCGGTGCATTCGCGCTTTGCGTCGCACGAGCAGATCGCGTCCGTTTCCGCAACGCGGCTCCATAATATCGCGGGCAAATACACCGGCAAAGACGATCCGGTGGCGATTCTGCGCACACAGGGAATGTTTCCGGCGCCCGAAGAGATAGTGGAGCCGTTTATGCTCGGACACTTTGTTACGGGAGACGCCCGCGGATCGCACGTAATGCCGATTATGCCGGTTGCGATCAATACCGCGGTTGCAGGTCCCTATTGTCTGCCCCTTGTCTCTGCTCTCGGGTTTTCAATGGACGCAAACGGGATTTTTTCAACCGAATATGTGGACTTTTTCGGAAATGTTGCGTGGGACGCGACGCGACTTAAAATCCAGCAAAAAGCCGAAGAGTGGCGCAAGCAAGGGTTTATCGGCCCAACCATGGCGTCTCACGCCGAGCTTTCATATACCGGCATAGTGGACGCGCTCGCGGAACTTGAAAAAGAATTTGTTACCCGCGGAGGAAAAATGTCTACGGCATATCCTTCGCCGTCAGTCGCGTAATCAAGATACAGCTTATAAGACCTGCCGCACAATAATTCCACTACCGCTACTTGACGGGCACAAAACTTTAGCGTACTCTCTTATGTGAGTTCCTTTATAAATCAACATAAACCTTTTTGACAAAGGAGGTGTGATGATGCAATCAATCACATTAGGATATAAGGAAATCTTAAGAGTTGCGAAGCCAGACGAGATGTTTTGGGGCTTGTTCACTGTACTTTGTTTTGGCACGCTTATCTGGTGCGGTGGTTATGCATTGTGGCTTGATTCTCAATGGACAACATGGCAATCAAATGTTGCGGTCAGTCCCTTAATACGGGCAATACAGCGTCCGGAAACGGTGAGCGATGAAAACTATCAGCGCTGGACAAGCGCCATCCGTACCCTTATTGAGAAGATTGATCAGGAAACGCTGTCTGAACCTCAAAAGAAAGAGGTGTTTAAAGGATACGCGCTTCTGCATAAACAGCTAATTAAACCGACCGTGCTTCAAGCGGAACCACCCACCATCCTTAAAAAACTTTTTAACGAAACGAGAGAATCGCCTAAAGCACTGGTGATACAAATCTCTAAAAATGAACGCGGTGAAATTGTGACAAGTCCATTCATCAGAGATTGGAGATTTTTGGTCTATACAGAAGAAGCTCAGAAAGTAGTAGCCATTTGGCCACTTTTTCCCAACTCCGGGGAAACACAACAGGTATACACAGCGCTTGATAAGGTTGGCAATCCCGACAATATGCAACGGTCGCTTCTCTATAATCGCGCTGAAGACATCTTCAGGGCAGTCAAGGGTAATCTTGAAGAAGTGTTCTTTACACCAGCCCCACCATTTGCGCAAGGCGCCGCCTTTTTGCAGAACCTGAAAGTCGGCGGAGTGATAATTGCGCTGATTGCTTTGTTTTGGACATGGTTTAGTTATCTGATTACGGCCACAGACGCAGGCATTCGACCATGGAAGGTTAAGTGGACACTTCTTACCTCCCTCATGATGATACTTTGGAGCCCTCCTATTACAGTTACCCTTCTTACCGAGGGAACTATAAAAAGTATCTCATTGTTAGGCAAGGTGGGTTGGGCAATCATGACTGGAGATCTGCGGCGTCTCGTCAACATGTTCCGTAAAAGAGAAGTTTATGGCTTTGAACGGACAGTGCGGGACGAAGCGCTCACCTTCCTCTTGGCGCGGTATGGAGAGATTGAGATCGCCCTTAAGGAGCTTCGGCTCAAAGAGCTTGGGGCTGGATCAGAACAGGAGCATATACGAGTCAAGATTGAAACACTTGTTCTGGAACAGATGCGCATTGACACGCAAATAAAAGCTTTCCAACCGCCAGAAGCTCAAACGGCGGTTGATAAATCATTGGAGCTTGATGATGCAAGTATGAGAAAGCGCTATGAAGCCATGCGGAAATTTGATCCTTCCATTCCTCCACTTCCTCTGCCACCTGCTGAAAATAAGCAACCCGCATTATTGTAATGAATGCAATTCTCCTTAATAGAAAACCCTTGTCCACAATGAGACGGGGGTTCTTTTCTTTTCAAAAATAGCTAAACCTAAAAAAGGTAACCGATGGGGCGATTTTGCTGTTACGTCGGCGCTTCGCATCTTCACGCGCAAATTATTGTGTGGAAGGCCTATTTTACCTCGCATTTTTCTCCTTCTCCGGCTCCGGGCAAAATCCGATCAAACGCGCGGATTGCCGCTTTTTTCAAGAGAGACGCATCTTTGTTGTTATCTTTAAGTTCTCCCACAATACGGCGGGTTTCCTCAAAGGATGCGGCAAGCGCGTCCTTTTCGTTTTGCGCCAAGGAAGGATCTTGCCCGGCGCGCGCACTCGTTTCCGCTTCTTTCTCAATTTTTGTAATCTCGTTTTCAAGCTCCTCAATCAGCGCGCTTCTCCGCTCCTCCGGATCTTTCGGAATAACCGCACTCCGCAACACATCCGCGCCCTTTTGGGATTGCATTGCCGTATGCGCGGGCAAAAGCGCGAGTATTCTTTCCTGGATGCTTTTAGGAATATAACGCCATCCGAAAAAAATTCCCCCCACAAGAAACAGAAAA
>VMFQ01000014.1 GCA_007376125.1 Parcubacteria group bacterium Gr01-1014_33
ATTTTTAGAAAAATATTTTTGGGATACGGATATAAAGGGGTTGGATAAAGAGAAGCATGCCCACTTTATTATTGAACGCATCTTGGATCGTGGAGATATGGATGCAATTCAGTGGTTGTCCCGCAATTTTAAAAAGTCGGAAATGAGGAAAGTGCTCCGCATCACAAAAGATATGACTTACTTCAGTGCAAATTTTTGGTGTTTGATATTGAGAGTATCTAAAAAAACATATTTCGCACCTGCGCATGCAGTCTCATACAAATAAGAGGCCGCCTATACCAGAGCCAATATGGCCGTATGGCGATCTTGGTTGATATGAAAAATTTATCCAAAAATTTCGTTTGGGCTTTAGTAATCCTTATGTTTATCTCGGCGGCGTATTCGTTTATCGCCGGGCAATTCGGCGGGAAGCGCGAGATTCCGCTTTCCGAGCTTGTGTCCAAAATCAACTCGGGCGAGGTGGTGAAAATTTCCGTGGTGGATTCCACGCTTGAGGTGGTGATGAAAGACGGGTCGGAGGCGCGCGCGGAGAAAGAAAACGAGGCGGGGATTACCGAGACTTTGAAAAACTACGGAGTGGATCAGGAAAAACTCAAAACCGTCAATCTACAGGTCAAAAACCGGAACGGGTTGAATTTTTTGTTCGGCGTGATTCTGCCGATTTTGGGGCCGGTGGCGTTAATCGGATTTTTCATCTGGTTTACCGCGCGCCAAGTCCAGCGCGGCTCCATGCAGGCGTTTACCTTTGGACAGTCCCGCGCGCGGCTTATAAGTCCTGACGATAAAAAAGAACGGATTACATTCAAAGACGTTGCCGGGGCAAAAGAGGCAAAGGAGGAGTTAAAAGAGATCGTTGATTTTCTGAAAAATCCGAAAAAATTTCTGGAAATCGGCGCAAAAATTCCAAAAGGGGTTTTGTTGATGGGCCCACCGGGGAGCGGAAAATGTGTTACCGGAAATACACTACTTGTTACCAATAAGGGGGTTATCCCGATTGATGAGGTGCCGAAGTATTTTACGGTGCGTGAAGATTCAATTGTAGAGGGACTTGATATCATCTCGCTTGATCCGACGACCCTTGAGTTTACGCGCGCTCCCGCTTCCCATTGGTATCAGCTGGGAATGCAGAAAACAATTGGAATAAAAACTGATACGGGATTAGGGGTTGAAGGGACAAGCGAACATCCTGTGGTAGTTCTTGAGGCGGATGGCAATTTCATCTTCAAACGGCTTGATGAAATTAAGATTGGAGATTGGATCGTATCGGGATATAACACACATCTTTTTGGGAGATATACAAAGATACCGAATGAAAAGATCGCGTATCTTATGGGTGTCCTTGTGGGGGATGGATGTCTCACCATACGTAATCGCATTATACTTTCTACTGCCGACCGTGAAATTCTTTCCCGCGTTCAAAATATCCTTAAAGACAACTTTGGGAATGAACTTACCAAAACCAGTTCCCGTCCGTACGACTATGAACTTTCTAATAGCCGAGTAAAGGCAGAATTACGAGAATGGGGACTCCAAGAGTCCTACGCAGAGGGAAAACGGATGCCTGAATGGATACGTCTTGCGCCTAAAGAATTTATCATTGAGTTCTTGAAAGGAATTTTTGATACTGACGGGTATATAGAAAAAACCGGCGTGGTATGTCTTTCAAGCGCAAGCAGGCGACTTATAGAGGACGTAAGCGTAACGCTTCTCAATGTGGGGATCATGCACCGAACGTATGAGAGAACCAAGCGCTATAATGGTAAAAAGCAATACTATCTTACTATATATGGGGACTTTACCACCCGTTTTCGAAATGAAATTGGTTTTAGAGTTGCAAGAAAAATGGAACGGCTTAATGCGGTTTGCGCAAGAACCAGAAATACAAATATAAATCTCATACCGTTCCATGGCGCATTTCTTAAAACAGTATGGGATGAGGCGCGAGAGAAGTCCACTCGTTACCTTAACCGCGCATTTTATCAAGAGCCATCCTATAAAAATGTAAATAGGTATATCCTGGGGAGGCGTACTCCGTCATTCACCGCAATGTCAGATTTTATTGAGAATATGACGCTTCTTGCACCAACGGTTGTCAAATTACCGGCGATAGCCCACCTCAAAAAGGTTGTTTCCGAAAAATTCTTCTTCACTCAAGTGAATAAAATCTCATACGGAGAGGCGGTAGTATATGATCTTACTGTTCCCCGCTTCCATAATTTCATCGCGAATGGTTTTATTAATCACAACACACTTTTAGCCAAGGCAGTTTCGGGCGAAGCGGGGGTCCCATTCTTTCACATGTCCGCTTCGGAATTTATTGAGATGTTTGTGGGAGTGGGAGCTTCTGTAACAGGCGATACTCCGGTTCTTGTCCGTAGGAATGGTGATATTAAACTTCTTCCCATTTCCAAAGTGGTTGATGTATTTTATCAGGAAAACGAAGAAGGAAGAGTAAAATCAGTTCAAGGAATTGAAACGTTAGGTGTAAAACGTGGTGTCACTGGTTTCCGGGGATTTAAACAAAATGAAGAGAAATTTAATTTTGGCGGATCGCAATTTGTCCCCGTGGGAGGGGTGTTGCGTCATAAAGTTAATGAAATATACGAAATCCATTATTTAGGTGGAGTGATTCGTACTACCGGAGATCACAGTATCTTTGTGCGTGAAAAAAATTACATCCGTGTAAAGCGCGCAGACGAATTGAAAGCGGGTGATACATTGGTGAATCTTCCCTACAAAGTCCGTTCGGTTTTTGTACCCGGCTTCGGCACGACTCACAAGGTGAAAGCGCATATATTTGACATGATGCAAGTGCCGGAGCTCACTATCTGGGGAGTGAAATATCGGGACTTGCAGATGAAATACGAATTTGCCCTTAGTAATTCAGAGAAAATGCTACAGAGGGAGATTGGAGCACGCCTTGGGGTAAGCCAGGCGACTGCGGGGAATTGGATCAACGGGATCCATAAGCCAAAATTCTTTAACAGCCCAAGTATACACCGTGGATTGCCTTCAAAAGTCATTGTCACGCCGGAGATGATGCGGCTTTTTGGGTATTATGTGGCGGAGGGTCGAACGGAGACATATTCCATTGATTTTGTATTTGGAACGCATGAAAAAGATCTGCACAAAGATTGTGAGGAACTTCTGCAAAAACTGTTTTCTATTACTCCGAGAGTAAAAGATACCAATACAAATAGCACAAGGATTATTGTTTCTTCACGTCCACTGGCAGAGCTTTTTGAAGGAAACTTTGGGACGGGGAGCCACAAAAAGCATCTTCCTGAATGGATATGGACTCTTCCGTGGCCGTATATCTACGAATTTATTAAGGGATATTCTCGTGGCGACGGATATCACACGAAGGATAAAAAGCTTTCTATGGTTTCAGTGAGCCATCAACTTATCCGCGAGATCACATGGCTTTTGGGTATGCACGGAATTCAGGTGGGCATACGGAAAGTAGTTACTCCTGCAGGTAGAAGAATCAAGGAGGGTGGGAAACCTCTTCCCGAGAGTATTGCCTGGAATATTATCGTAGGGAAAACAAGCAATCTTTGGAGTGATGAGGACGGGATTAAAAACCCTAATCAATTTAAGCGGTCAAAAGTTGTGAGAGTAGTAAAGAAATCTTATGACGGATATGTATATGATCTTGTAGGGTGCGGTGAAAGTGAAGCGTTTTTTGGGGGAGAGAAACCTTTATTGCTTCATAATAGCAGAACGCGGGATCTTTTCCGTCTCGCAAAAAAAGCAGCGCCTTCTATTATATTCATAGACGAATTGGATGCGGTCGGCCGTGTGCGCGGGGCTGGACTTGGAGGCGGACATGATGAACGAGAGCAAACGCTCAATCAAATTTTGGTGGAAATGGACGGGATGGAAACGGATGACCGCGTCATCATCACGGCGGCGACTAATAGGCCTGATGTCTTGGATCCCGCGCTTCTCCGGCCGGGAAGATTTGACCGGCGCGTGGTGCTTGATCTTCCGGACATTAACGACCGCGAGGAGATTCTTAAAATCCACGCAAAAAATAAACCGCTTGAAGATGAGGTGCATTTCCGGACGATTGCGGAGCGGACTCCGGGATTTTCCGGCGCGGATCTTGCGAATCTCGTAAACGAAGCCGCAATTTTGGCTGCGCGGGAAAATAAGAAAAAAGTGGGGCAGCTTGATCTTATCAGCTCTATCGAGAAGGTAATGATGGGACCCGAGCGGAAAAGCCATATTCTCTCGCAAGAGGAGAAAAGAATCTGCGCGTACCACGAAGCCGGACACGGGCTTGTTGCTGCTTCTTTAAAACATACCGATCCGGTGCATAAGATTTCCATTGTCTCGCGGGGACGCGCCGCGGGATATACGTTAAAACTTCCGTCTGCGGATCGGCATCTTTACTCGCGCTCGCATTTTCTTGACGAGCTTGCATCTGCCCTTGGCGGATATGCGGCAGAGCTTTTGGTATTTAACGAAATTACCACTGGGCCGCATGATGATTTGAAAAAAGCAACCGATCTTGCGCGGAGCTTGGTTACACGGTTCGGCATGTCCGAAAAAATAGGGCCAATTACGCTTGGCGATAAAGAAGAGCTTATATTTTTGGGACGCGAAATTTCAACCGAGCGGAATTACTCGGAAGAGACCGCGCGTCTTATTGATAGCGAGGTAAAAAAACTTCTGGATGACGCGTATGCGCGCGCAAAAGAAGTTCTTCTGCGCCGGCGGGCAAAACTTGACGAGGTCGCGGGTATCCTCATTGAAAAGGAATCAATTGAGCGGGAAGAGTTTGAGAAGATAGTGAAGGAGGAGAAGCAATGACAGACGCAAGGGAGAACGCAAGTGTACACGCAAATTGCGTTTTGCATTGCGTGAGTTCTTGCGTATAGTTTTGCTTTTTGGGCGTATAGCTCAATGGCAGAGCTCCGAGCTTATACCTCGGCGGTTCTAGGTTCGAATCCTAGTGCGCCCATTTTTGTTTCAACCGAGTGAACCAGGTATACAAAAGACCCACTGCGTAATAATTTTTCGTAGCGAAATCATGATTTTTTGTGCGAGTCTACGAAGCGCGAGGAGGTGAATACAAAAGTATTCATTGGCAAGCGTTTGAGTTGTGTGCAGGCGAGTATCATGATTGCAGTAGAAAAGGTTATTACGCAGTGGGTCTAAAGTATCCGATTGGTTGGATGCCCGCCCCGTACCTTTTTCTGGGCACATAGCTCAATGGCAGAGCAGTCGCCTTATACACGACCGGTTCAAGTCCTCGTGTGTCCAAACGGCAAAAGGTGTGGGGTGAGAATCCTCCCGGACCCATGGTTGACTGCGGGGTAAACGTCCTGTATATTTCAGTTGAATGTGTGATACACTTGGCGGGAGAAGAGCATTTTTCCGTCATTGCCGCCTCGTCCCCGAGAAAAATCACGAATTTATAGGGACTAAAGGTCGAACTCCTCTCACAAGTATTATTAAAAATCAATACACTATGGCTGCAAAATGGAAAGTTATTATACCGGTGGGTATTATTGCGCTTGTTGTCCTGATTGTGGGGATCAACCGATTTGGCGGAGAGTCCATGGAAAAAGAATACCCGGCTCAAACCGCTCCGACCCAAACACCGCAAGGGAGCGCAGTCGGACAGATGCCGTCGCCATCACCCGTTCCTCTACCACCCGCCACCGGCAATGTGGACGATGTCCTTGCCGCGCTTTTGAGCGATTCTTCGGCCGAAATATCCTCAACAGTCAAGGCAATGGATGATGATGCCGCGCTTGTCGGTTCCGACAGCCAAGCCATCAGTGATTTTGGTCAGGTCTACAATGAAAATGAATTCTAGTATTATGAACACAAGGGTTCAAAAGGTATTCTCCGGCTTGCTTGCGGCGATATCCACGTTCACGTTTCTCGCCCCATCGTTTGTTTTTGCCCAAACCCCGACACCTCCCGCAAACCCCGCAAAGGCATTTTGCGCGCGTGTGTCTGAACTGCAGTCAAATGTTGACCAAAAAATCACTGATCGCGCGGCAAAACTTCAGACGCGACAAAGCGAACGGCAGGACAAGCTCGCGGAATTGAGAAAAAACCGGACAGACCAGCGCGCGGAACAACGAACAAACCGGGACGAAAATCGCAAGGAGCATTACGCGAAATTAGAAGCACGCGCAACGACTGACGCGCAAAAACAGGCGGTTGGCGCGTTTCAGAGCGCCGTTGAAACGGCGGTTGCAGGACGCAAAAGTGCTACGGATGCGGCGGTGCAGGCATTTCGCCAAAGCGTTGATCAGGCGATCGCCAACCGAAAATCAGCGGTTGATACGGCTATAGCGGTGTTTACAACATCCCGAAACGCGGCGTTTGAAAAAGCGAAAACGGATTGCGCCGCCGGCGTTGACGCGAAAACCGTTCGCACGACGCTCCAATCAGGGCTTAGAGCGGCAAGAGAGAAGTTTAAAAGCGATATTCAGGCAGTTGAAAGAGCGAAAGATACGGTAAAGACAAATGTTGAGACGCGCAAACAAGCGGTAGAAAAGGCAAAAAATGATTTTACGGCTGCTGTTGAAAAAGCGCGAACCGATCTCAAAAAAGCGCTCGGGCAAAGTTAGCAACGACAAAGAGCGAATATATTGTTGCACGCATTGAACCCGACTTTCTCGGGTTCAATGTTTTTTTGTGAGTCAATGAGTGTAGAAAAATTGGTATTAGCTAAACCCGTTGAGGCCATATCTTGGTAAAAATGCCGTTAAGGCAGAAACGATTGGCAATCGTTTCTGCCTTCAACAAGCCCCCATATATGAACTTCGACCACTTCGTCGTGCATTTGCCGCCTTCGGTGGTAGTTGAAGTTGTGTTACGGGGCAAGTTCAAGGGCTATATTTATAGTTCTTCTACTGTCTCATATTCGTATATTTGCGTTTGATTCGTATATTTGCGATTACTGCTTCACTCAAGGTGAACCGCTCGCTCAAATTCGGCTAATTTTTTCCGAAGTTCTGGAAACTCATTTAAGTCTGGACTTTTTTTAATAATATCCGCGACTTCGCGTCTGATCTCATGGATAAATTTTACATCCGCCAGATACCGAATGTCGTCTTCTCCGAAATATCCGGATTGATTGGTCCCGAAAATATCTCCGGGACCGCGGATTGCTAAATCTTTTTCTGCAAGTTCAAATCCGGTTTTCGCTTCCACCACTGCTTCAAGCCGGCGTGTTACCATCCCGTCTTCGGTGGGAAAAAGAAAACAGTATGATTGTTCTTCTCCTCTGCCCACGCGTCCGCGAAATTGATGCAGTGTGGCAAGCCCAAACCGTTCCGCTCCTTCAATCATCATAATCGTGGCATTTGGAATGTCTACGCCGACTTCAATCACGGACGTGGAAACCAATACGTCAATTTTTTTTCCCCGAAACTGCCCCATTATTTTTTCTTTCTCTTTTGATTTCATTTTTCCATGAAGCATCGCGACTTTCAAATCCGGAAAAATCACTTCGCGCATTTTTTTGTATTCTTCCGTCACGGCTTTCACTTCTGCAAACATGAGCCGTTTTTGTTCCATCTTTCCAAACTCTAACTTCTGATCTCCAATCTCTATTCTCGGGCATACCACAAATGCTTGCCGTCCCTTACGGACTTCTTTTCTGATACATTCATACGTTTCTTGCCGTTTTCCGGGTGCTACAATTTGAGTGATAACTTCTTTTCTTGATTTTGGCATTTCGTCCAAAAGCGATATATCAAGATCGCTATAAAGCGCGAGCGCGAGCGTGCGCGGAATCGGAGTCGCGGTCATGGAGAGAAAATGGGGGATAGAGCCGACTGCGATTTGGGAAGAATCGCGATGCGAAGTTTCCGCGCGCCTTGTGGCAAGCCGCGCGCGCTGTTCAACTCCAAACCGGTGCTGTTCATCCACTACCACAAGCCCGAGGTTTGAAAATCTGACATTTTTTTGGATTATGGCGTGCGTTCCCACCACAATATGATGTGCGTCGTCGCTCTGCTTTGCGGATCCGGTAAGAATCCCGATTTTTAAGCGAAACGGCGTGAGTATCTTTTTAAGAGTTTGGAAATGCTGTTCTGCAAGTATCTCCGTGGGCGCCATAAATGCGGCATGAAATCCGGATTTTGCGGTGAGAAGCGCTGCCGCCGCGGCGACCACGGTTTTTCCGGATCCCACGTCTCCTTCAAGAAGCCGATTCATGGGGCGGGATTTTGAAATATCTTTTACAATTTCCCAGATTGAGCGGCGCTGGGCATCGGTAAGGTCAAAAGAGAGCGATCCCACAAATTCTTTAAGGAGAGGAACGCTTAACGTGATTGCGGGCGCGCGATGCTGTTTTAAGCGGGCGCGTTCATGAAGCGCGCGAAGTTGCAGAAAAAGAATTTTTTCAAAAGCAAAACGGCGTTTTGCGTCTTCGGCTTCTTCCCGCGTATCAGGAAAATGAATTGCCCGGATCGCGTCTTTGACTTCAGGAAGCGTATGGCGCGCGCGCGTTTCCTCGGGCAGGGGATCGGAGATAGACTGTCTTTGATCAAGAAAAGATTTTATTAAAAATCGAAGCCAGCGCGATGAAATCCCTTCGGTTTCCGGATACATCGGAACCAATCTTCCGGTATGGATAGTTTCTTTAGCTTGTAGCTTGCCGCCTGTGGCGAGTCTCGCCTTTGGCGGGTAGGTGGTAGGTGGTAGCCGTTCATACGCCGGGTTTTGAAAACAAGGTCCTTCCGGCCCACGCACGATTTTTCCTGAAATACTCACTTTGTCGCCAGTCTTAAGATTATGGGTCAAAAACGGCTGGTTAAACCAAACCGCTTTTATCGCGCCGGTGTCGTCTTCTATTACGGCATTTGTAAGCGCCACATGTTTTCTTGCGGTTCTGAAACTTGAAATTCTTTTTATCTTGCCATGGACGGTTACAACCTCATCTGCGGCAATAGTTCCAATCGGCGTGGGCTCGGGAAAATCTTCATATCGGAAAGGGAAATAAAACAAAAGATCGCGGATCGTGCGGATCCCCAAATGCTTTAATTGCGGGACGATCTTTTTGCTGATTTTAGGGACTTTTTCAATGGAAGTTTCAAGTATAGCCATCACTCTTACTGTATCGTTCTTGAGGCAAAAATAAAAGCCCTGAAAACAGGGGATTTTGCAGCGCGATACTGGCGTTACTCTCCGTTCAGCCATTATTAGGACTTTCGCGTTTGCACCCCCACTTCACCCTCCCCCTTTTCAAGGGGGAGGGGCAAAACGATTGCCAATCGTTTTGCGGGAGGGGGACTACTCAAACGCGAAAGTCCTACATTATGTCATCCCTGAACTTGATTTGGGATCCAGATACATAAAGGGATGCGGAACTCCTCCGTTGGATTATAGCGCCATTGTCTAAAAATATACCGTATTCTATACTTCTATACATAGCCGCTGTGAAAATATGACGGAAAAACTTAGCCGAAATCTCAAAGGATTCAGCAACGTTGAGGATGGCAAACGAAACCCGACCCTTGCGACCATTACAAAATTAGTAAACCCCGTTAGAGAACTCGCACGGGACATTCTTTAACGGGGTAAAAGCTCCGAAAGTCTCGGTTGATAAGATGTTGAAATAAATACTATGTCGCGAAGAATATCAAAAAAAGAAAGAGGTATATCCGTTGAGGCGTATTCGCACGCGGACAAGAAACGAAAAAATAATCCGCCGGTCGGTCTTGTGTCATCACAAACCGACAAGTTGAACGGCATTACAAAATATGCGCACGATCCGCATATTGACCCGTATCTTTCGTGGGCGGGTAAAAAAGAAGGCAACGAAGTCAATGTCCGCAATTTGAGCTTACATATTCACGAGCGCATTGATCCGTTGCGTATCGTAAAGTCGTTTTTGAAAGAAAAGGAGCTCAACCAACAGCCGACGCTCTTTGACGCTTTTGAAAAGAAACTCACGCTGGGTAAAGCGTTTGAGTTTTATCATCACACACAAGATTGGACGAACCGCCTTATCGCTGGCGATTCGCTTCTTGTGATGAATAGCTTGCTACAAAAAGAAGGTATGGCTGGCGAAGTCCAAACGATTTATATAGACCCACCCTACGGGATTAAATATAAGTCCAATTTTCAGCCGTTCACGAATACAAATGTAGTAAAAGACAGCGATAGCGATGATGATATACCTGCCGAGCCAGAAATGATTCAGGCCTTCCGGGATGCTTGGCAACTCGGTGTTCACAGCTACCTCACTTATTTGAGAGATAGGTTGTTACTCGCCCGTGATCTCCTTTCTAATGCCGGAAGTTGTTTTGTTCAAATTAGTGATGAGAATGTCCACCATGTTCGGGAGGTGATGGAAGAAGTTTTCAGAAAAGAAAACTTTATTGCTCTAATAAATTTTCGTAAGAAAACTATGCCTCTTGGCGCAAAGCATTTAGAACAAATGCATGATTACTTAATATGGTATGCCAAAGATAAAGAAAAAATAAAATATCATCCGCTTTTTGTAGAAACAAAAACCGAAGGCGACTTCCACTATAAATGGTATTTGTTACCGGATGGCTCGTATCATCAAATGACCAAAGAACAGGTTGGTAACCATAAGTTACTACCATTGAACGCAAGAATTTATTTATTAAAATCACTGGTTGCGTCTGGGACAAACCCAAGCGGGATGTTTGACTATAAATTTCAAGGGCGGCTTTATAAACATCCACTACAGGGATATGGGACTACGATGGATGGTGTAAAAAGTTTGGAATCTCAAAACCGATTACAAGTTGAAGGAAATCGGATCACGTATCGTTACTTCGCAGATGATTATCCAGTTAGTAAATTACTTGCTAATTGGAACGATACTATAGGAGCGAAAGACAAAGTATACGTAGTTCAAACAAACGAAGAGGTTATTCAACGCTGTTTACTAATGACTACCGATCCTGATGACTTGGTCCTTGATCCCACCTGCGGTGGCGGCACAACCGCTTATGTTGCCGAGCAGTGGGGTCGTCGTTGGATTACTTGCGATACTTCTCGTGTCGCAGTTGCGCTCGCAAAACAGCGACTTATGACCGCGGATTTTGATTACTATCAACTTGCTCATCCAGCAGAAGGTATCACAAGCGGTTTTACGTATAGGAAAGCATCACATATTACTCTTGGCTCTATCGCCAACAACGAACTAACACAAGAGGAAACGCTTTACGACCAACCAGTTATTGATAAAAGTAAATTACGGGTAGCAGGTCCATTTACAGTTGAGGCAGTCCCCGGACTTCGTGTTAAACCATTTGACGGAAGCCAGCAGAAAGTTACTACAACCGGTGAAGACATTGCACGCACTGGAGAAACAGCAAATCAGGCAGTATGGCGCGACGAGTTAAAGTCGTCCGGCATCCGAGCCGTTGGCGGAAGTGTTATAAACTTCTCGCGCATTGAACCGATGGCGGGGACAAAGTATTTACACGCCGAAGGTGAAATTTTAGACGAGAAAGGGAAACAGAAAAAAGCCGTTATCAGTTTCGGCCCGGATTACGGCCCGCTTGAGCAACGCCAAGTAGAGGAAGCCATCAACGAGGCGCGTAGTTTAGGTGAGAAACCGGAACTCGTCATCTTTGCGGCCTTCCATTTTGACCCTGAAGCGTCAAAGGATATTGATGAGATGAAATGGCCGGGCGTTTCCATACTCAAAGCACAGATGAGCGTTGATCTTCTCACTTCGGATTTACGCAAGAAGCGTTCCTCCAACCAGAGCTACTGGCTTATTGGCCAGCCGGACATTGAGGTTGTTAAAAGCAAAGGCGGCACGTACAAGGTGCGCGTTAATGGATTTGATTACTATAATCCCGTTACGGGCGAGATTGATTCCGGCGATACCACTCGGATTGCGATGTGGATGTTGGATACTAACTACGACGAGCAAAGCATTTTACCTGTTCAAGTTTTCTTCCCGATGAAAGATGAGAAGCGGGATTGGATGAGGCTTGCAAAAACTTTGAACGGCGCGGTGAACGAGGAAGTTATGGATTCTTTTACCGGCGTTGAGTCGTTGCCGTTTAAGGTGGGAGAGCATAAAAAAGTCGCAGTTAAGATTATTGACGATCGGGGGGTTGAATCTTTTGTTATTAAGAAGTTAAAATAATGCCCAATAATTTTTACCTCAAAAAAGTAAGTGAGATTTTTTATGACCACTGGAAAATAGTATTTCCAACCCTACTCCCCTTTGTCGCAGTTGGACTACTTTCGGTTTGGAAAAATTTCAGAGATTTGATGCTAATTCCCATCCCATTTTGGATTCTATTTATTGTTCTTGTAATATTGGGGATTTTGTTAATTTGGATAATGAATTTGCAAAGCACTCTGAAAGCAAAGCAGCAAGCCACTCAACAGACGGAGATAAACCTTGTCGACAATCTCATATATAAATCCGGCGATCGCCATACCTATTGTCCGGCTTGTTTTGAAAAGAAAGGAGAATTAAAAAAAATGAAGGTGATTGATAGAGATGATGATACTGATTATGAATGTTTTGTTTGTGGGTATCACGGACAAGTGGATAAATTACCAATACCATTTTGATTATGAGTCAGAAAAGTATAGACAAACTGATTATCAACGACGCTTATGCCGAGCCAACTCGGTATTGGGCTTATATTCGCGAAAGTCAGGAGTTTGAATTGCGCGAGGGACGGCGTAAAGCGGGATATTGGAAAACGAGCGGCGTTGGGCGTAATGGCACTGACGATCCCGGAGAATTTGTTCCGCTTAATTTAGTAAATAAAATCCGTCCAAGAATTCAAAAATGGCGAGCCGAAAATTATCCCAATGTTACTGGTACGACTCGCAAACTTCTTGAATATTGGCGCGATAGAGAACAGCGCGAGTATCCGTTTTTCTTCTGCCAGCTTGAGGCGGTTGAAACGGCAATTTGGCTAACCGAGGCAAGCCCAAGCGAAAGGCAAGGCATTAACTTACCATCCGAGCCGGAAGGTTGGCAACGGCAATGCTTCAAAATGGCGACTGGTTCGGGAAAGACGGTTGTAATGTCAATATTGATTGCGTGGCAGGCTTTAAACAAAATCGCCAACCCAACGGATATTCGTTTTTCAAAAAGCATTCTCGTTATTGCGCCAGGGTTGACTGTCAGGGATCGCCTGCGCGTATTAAAACCGGAGCGGCCAGACAATTTTTATCAGAAGTTCGGCATTGTGCCATCTTCAATGTGGCAAGAATTGCTCCAAGCGAAGATTGTCGTGGAAAACTGGCATACGCTTGCGCCATTCAATGAAAACTACGGTCCTAAAGTAGAAAAGAAAGGCCCGGAAAGCGACGAGGCGTTCACGCGCCGTGTCGTGCCTGACTTCGGCAGCGCCAAAAACATTTTAATCATCAATGATGAAGCACATCACTGCCACCGGCCATCTTTTAGTGAAGACCGAATGGAAAAAGAAAAGGCGACGATTTGGATTAGCGGTGTTGATCGCATTCATCGTGCGCGGGGAGTATTACAATCGTTTGATTTAACTGCTACTCCGTTTCGCCCCACCGGAAGAAACAATCGCGGCGAGGAACTTTTTACTTGGATTGTCAGCGACTTCGGATTGAACGACGCAATTGAAAGCGGGTTGGTAAAAACTCCGCGCATTGCGGTCCGTGATGATTCTGTAAATATGGACAAGGACTTGCGGTCTAAACTTTTTCATATTTATCCCGAAGTCAAAGACGACTTAAACCGCCGCGCCGAGCCGCACGAAGGACTACCCGATCTTTTATCAAACGCGATTGATATTTTGGGCGGTGATTGGTTACGAGAAAAGGACGACTGGAAAAAGGTGCGTCCGACTATCAAAACGCCACCGGTAATGATTATGATTTGTAACCGCACGGAAACGGCGGCGCGCATTGAATACGCCATCAAAAACGGCCATGTCGTAACTCAAGAATTAGGAGATGGCTTGATTCGTATTGATCAGGACGCGCTTGATAAGATTGAGGCTGATGAGGGCGAGGAGCTTGTAAAAAACAAACGAGAACTTACCGAGGAACTTCGGGAACAAGTAAACACTGTCGGTAAAGAAGGAAAGCCCGGCGCGCAAGTCCAATGCGTCATCGGAGTAAATATGTTGTCGGAAGGGTGGGACGCGCAAACAGTAACGCATGTCTTGGGTGTCCGCGCTTTTACGAGCCAACTTTTGTGCGAGCAGGTTATCGGTCGCGGTTTGCGGCGCATTGACTACGGCAACCTTTCCGAGCCGGAGTATGTAACTGTTTTCGGTGTGCCGTTTACTTATTTGCCTGTTGAAGACACCGGCAAGCCGCCAACTCCGCCAGTGCCAAAAACTAAAATTGAGCCGATAGCGGAGCGCGTTGCGTTAGAAATCCGCTGGCCTCATGTGCTCCGCGTTGATTACAAGCTCAATTATTTCCTGGAGCTTGACTGGAATAAATTAGAGCCGCTTGAGCTTTCAACCGAGGACGCGCGAACTATGGTAGAAGTTGCGCCCGTCATTGACGGTAAGCCGGACTTGACCCGCCTGACCGAGATTGACCTAATGAAGTTTGGAGAAGAAAAGCGTTTTCAAACTCTCAAGCTCCAAGCCGCCGTGCGGCTCCACGAGAAGTTTCAGAAAAGTTGGGAAGGAGATCCGGGTAGTCATGTCGGTCAGCTTCTCAAAATAATTGACGAGTTCATGGCGTCCAAGTATCTCATAGTTAAAGTACCGAAGTTTCAACATACCGAATTGCTCAAACGGATTATTATCTCTCTTAATTTACAAAAAATCGTAAACTACCTCGGGCAGTTCATAAAAAGCTCAAGCTCCGAAGACCCTGTTGCTATTTTTGATACTGTGCGACCAGTGCGTAGCACTGCAACTGCGTTTGTATGGTATACAAGCAGGCCAACTCAGCCAGTCAAGAAAAGCCAGATAAGCCATATAGTTGCGGATAGCAACTGGGAAGGAAGTTTTGCATTTGAATTTGAACGAAACAGGATTCCGGGATTGGTGTCATGGGTTAAAAACGACCATCTTGGTTTCGAGATTTACTACCTTTGGAAAGGTTCGCTCCACACATTCTTCCCCGACTTCATAATCAAGTTTGACGGTAACCGCTATTTGATTTTAGAAGTCAAAGGCAAGAAAACAGATCGAGATAACGCCAAGTGGTCAACCGCTCAAGAGTGGGTTAGAGCAGTGAATCTCAACGGCAACTTCGGCAAGTGGGAGTTTAAGACGATTGAGAAGCCGTCTGATGTTTTTGAGGTAGCAAGCTAATGTTGACCAGCATTTCCAACCGTCGCCATGATTGAAGCAATGGAGCGCACAATCGCCGAAGTGTTGAGTGAGACACAAAAAAAGCAGGACTATGCGTCCCGCTTTTTTAGATAGAGACCATTACAAAACTCATTTCACCAGTTTCTTAAGATAAAACTTGATAAACGCCGCATAGCAGAACCCTTGATAGGTGCGGGTGCTTCGCTCCATAA
>VMFQ01000015.1 GCA_007376125.1 Parcubacteria group bacterium Gr01-1014_33
GCAAAAATTATTCAACATATACGCCGTATATGCTTCATACTATTTGCAACACTCGCACGAAATCTGAAAATTTCGCAGACGCGAGGCGATTTCGTTGCTACGAAATACGCCTCGCGTCTTGACACGGAAATTATTAAGCAGTAGGTCTAATTTCTAAATTCTAATCTCCAACTTCTATTTATTACAGAATTCGGCTTACCGATGGAAGAGCAATATAAAAATCCGATCCGCACACCGGATTTTTATAATTCCCGCCGGAATGCCATGCGGTGTTACGTGAGTCTCTCTATTGCTTCCCGATCGCGGGAAAAGTAAATATGTACACTGCGCCCACAATCCACTACAATGGATATAATGCTGAAAACACTTTCCCATATCTCCCAATTAAAAAAAAGATGCGTGATAGTGCGCGCGGATTGCGATGTTGCCATACGGCAGGGCCGCATAACCGATGACTTTCGCATCCGTGCGCTTCTTCCCACGTTGCGTTTTATTCTGCGCCGCGGCGGATTTGTCCGCATCGTATCATACCTTGGCAGGCCCGGGGGAAGGGTTCACGAAGAATTAAGTATGCGTCCTATTGCGCGCCGTCTTGCGCAACTGCTCAACCGTAAAGTGGTGTTTATCGCTAATCCGTTTGATAGCGCCGTACGGAGGCGTCTTCGCGATACCAATCAAATTCTCTTTTTTGAGAATATCCGTTTTTGGCCTGAAGAAGAAAAAAACGACCCGAAATTTGCGCGCGCGTTCGCCCAATGGGGGGATATTTTTGTGAATGAAGCATTTGCAAATACGCACCGCGCGCATGCGCTGGTAGTTGCCATTACGCGATTCCTCCCCTCTTTTGCGGGACTGCAATTGATGCGCGAAATAGAAGCGCTTGCACATATTCATAGAAATCCAAAGCGTCCCTTTGTTGCAATTGTAGGAGGAGCAAAGATTGAAACCAAGCTTCCTTTGATATGGAAATTTTTACATGAGGCGGACCATGTGCTCATCGGAGGCGCGCTTGCAAACACCATCTTTGCATACCAAAAAAAGGATGTGGGAGCGTCGGTTATTGATCACCACGTATATGCCGCTCTCGGTAAAGGAAAATTTCTGAAAAATAAAAAACTTATTCTCCCTTCTGATCTCGTCATCGCGCCCTCACTTCATGCAGACGCACCAATCCATGTAATCGCAACGGGTCAGCCGGTGAATCAGGATGAGTATATCGTTGATATCGGACCAAAAAGTCAAAAACAGTTTACCGCCATTCTTAAGGACGCAAAAACCGTGGTATGGAACGGACCGCTCGGGCTTGCGGAAATCCGGCAATTTGCAGGAGGAACTAAAACGATCGCGCATTTTCTTAGAACCCTCAAGGCATTTAAGATGGTCGGCGGAGGAGATACGGTTGCGATCCTCAATCGGTATAATCTTCTCAAAGGGTTCAGCCATGTCTCCACCGGAGGCGGCGCGATGCTTGAATATCTCGCAGGAAAGAAGCTTCCGGGAATTGAAGCGCTAAAAAGACGGAATTAGGAATCATGAATTAAGAATCGGGGATTAAGAAGACTTGTGCATAACTCCTGATTCCATACTCCTGATTCAATTTGTATGTGGTATAAAGATGAAACTGAATTCAAAACCGTAAACGGATATGAAATCGGCGGGATTTGGTATCCGCGCGTTACCAGAATTTTAGAGATTAAGGCAAAACCCGCGCTTGAACAATTTATGAAAGAGATGGAAAATTATTCATCCGCGGAAGACGTAAAAAATAAATCCGCGACCGAAGGTTCGCTTGTACACGAAACCGTTGAGAAACTTGTAACCGGAGAATCGGTTGAAATTCCCGAAGAAATTGCTCCCGCGGTAATTGCATTCCAAGCATTTAACGAGAAGAGGAATATCGTATTTCATCCCGAGTTCGTTGAGTGTAAAGTCTGGTCACTCCGCCATCGCTATGCCGGAACCGTGGACGCCATCGCAACCGTTGACGGCAAATTCGGAGTTCTTGACATCAAGACCTCTTCCGGGTTCTATCCGGAATACAACCTCCAGACTGCGGCGTATATGGGAGCGCTTCAGGAATTTGCAGTTAAAAAAACACTCGCACTCCCGCGCGAGATAGAGACACGCTGGATTCTTCGCATCAACCAGCACCGCGTCTGCACACAATGTTCTGCAACGCTTCGCGAAAAAGGCGGCAGAATTAAGATTAGAAACGGGAAGCAAAGAGAAATAGCTCCTTGCGCCGAGGAAACACATTCATGGGGAGAGCTCCAAGGAGACGTGGATTTAAAAGAGTTCCCATTCCTCTATAAAGATATGAAGGCGTTCGTCGCGGCAAAATTGTTATGGGAATGGGAAAACGATTATTGGCTAAGAAAAATCGGCTACATGAGCGCGTAATATGGATCACCATGCGGACAAAAAAAATATCGTGATCGTCGGCGCGGGCTTTGCGGGCATTACCGCCGCGCTCTCTCTTGACGCCCAATTAAAAAAATCTCCGGAGAAAGATTCATTCCAGATCATCCTCATAGACCGCCATCACCATCAGCTCTATACGCCCGCGCTCTATGAAATCGCCTCAATCCCCCGCGAATACGCCCGCGATATGCCGCTCATATCTTCGCTCCTGCTCACGCTTAGTCAAATCGTCCAAAAAACCGATATTGTGCTTCTTTGCGACGAATTTATTGACATGGATACCGAGAACAAAAAAATAATGCTCAAAGAAAAGGGTGATTTGCCCTATTCTACTCTCGTGCTTGCGCTTGGCGCCGAGACAAATTATTTTGATATTCCCGGACTGGAACAATGGTGCATTCCTTTAAAAACTGCGGATGATGCGGTGCGTTTAAGAAACGCCATTGAGAATACGCTCAAAGAAAAGGGTGATCTTAAAATTGTGATTGCGGGCGCAGGCGCAAGCGGAGTGGAGCTTGCCGCAGAATTTGTAAATTATGTCTGCATGCTCAAAGAAAAGATACTTCCTTCAAAAAAGATATGCAATGAGACAATTCTTCTTATTGAAGCATCTCCGGAAATTCTTCCCGGATTTGACGCGCATATTGCCGAGCTTGCAAAAAAACGGCTCCAGAAACTTGGAGTCCACATAAAGACGGGAACGCGGATCACTGAAGTTGAAGAACATTCCATTATCTTCAAAACCGGAGAAAAAGAATCCTACGACATACTGATTTGGACCGGCGGAGTAAAAGGGCCTACGACCCTTGCGACGCTTGGGCTCTCGCTCTCGCCCAAAGGATCGCTCCTCACAGACGAATACCTCCGCGTGAAAAATACTTACTTGTGCTATGCAATAGGCGATAATACGGCGTTTACTGATCCGCGCACCGGAAAATTGCTTCCATGGGTCGTCCCGGTTGCGGAAGCAGAGGCAAGGCACACCGCAAAAAACATTATGCGCGAAATTTCCGGAAAACCTCTTCGCCCTTTTCGGCCATTGAAGAGATATCCGTTTGTGCTGGCAATCGGAAAAAAATATGCGATCGCGGATCTTATTTTTTTCCAATGTTGGGGCGCGTTGGGTTGGATTGCAAAAATTTTCATTGAACTGCGCTATCTTCTCTTCCTGCTTCCCGCAAAAACTGCGTTTCGCATTTGGCAACGACATGTACAGCTATACCGCACGAATGATTGAGTTTTTTCTAATACACTGTTGAAAAGCTCCCTGAGACGTCATTGCGAGGGAGAAACGATTGACAATCGTTTCTCCGCGATGACAACTCTTTTTCAATAGTTTCTAATAAAGCGCCTCATAACCCATATTTTATTTTAACTTCGGAATTCCGCGGCGATCCGAAGCCGCTTTTAAGATATTGAGAAATTCTTTGCGGTCAAGACTCGCGCCTCCGACAAGCGCTCCATCCATTTTCCCTTCTTCCAAAAACGCCGAGATATTTGTTGAGTTCACGGATCCACCATAGATAATACGCACTTCCTCCGCGATGTGGCGACCATAGAGTTCAGTAAGTATCCGCTTGATGTACATACGCGCGCGAAACGCATTATCGGGCGTATCAGCCCGCGCGCCGGGATTCGTGCTGATAGCCCACACCGGCTCATACGCTACCACAAGATTTTTAAGCGCGTTTGTTTTTACACCCGCTAACGCGCGCCTTAATTGATCGCCCACAATGCTCGGGATTTCAGCTCCGGTCCGCTCGCGCTCGCCAATGCAAAGAACCGTCATAAGCCCGTGTTCCGCGCATGCGCGCACTTTTTTATTTACCATCTCATCAGTCTCGCCAAGGCGAATCCTTCTTTCCGAATGGCCGACAATCACATATCGCACTTTGAGGCGTGTTACCTGATCCCATGATATTTCGCCCGTATACGCGCCCCTTGCTTCCCAAAATACATTTTGCGCTCCGAGTTTTGATTTCTTGAGCGCGGCGCCAATACTCTCAAGAAACGGAAACGGCGGCGCTATAACTACTTCGCAATCTTTGACCATACGCGATCCCTCCTCAATTTCTTGAGCAAGCAAAACTGCCTCTTTGCGAGTGAGAGGATTCATTTTCCAGTTTGCGATGATGAGAGGTTTTTTCATACCGTAACGTTAATTCGCGCGAATGACGCTAATAATAAGGAAGTCTATTCGCGTTGTTCGTGTATATTGGCGTCTTCGCGTTATACCTATAATTCCTTTTTCGCGTCATTCGCATACATTCGCGTATTGGCGTTATACTTTAATTTTCCTCAAAAATTCTGCCGCGTCTTCCGGCGCAATGGTTGATATTTCTATTCCGGTCCCGATTTCAAATCCCGCCCAAATTGCGGTTTTGGGGACAATTTCAAGATGCCAATGATAATGGCTATGTTTTTTTTCATCTTTTATCGGAGCAGTGTGGAGGAAAAAATTATAATCCGGATTTTCAAGCCCTTGCGCTATCTTTGCAAGCGCGATTCGCAATGCATGCGCAAATCCTCTTCGCTCTTCCCCGTTCATCTTTTCAAAATGCGCGCTGTGCGCTTTGGGAAATATCCGTATTTCAAACGCGCTTCGCGACGCGTATGGCGCGATCACGATAAATCGCTCGTTTGCATATATCACACGCGCCTTTTCTTCTTGTTCAAATTTCACCATTACGCAATGAACGCATTTTTTATGTTCCCTGAAATATTCCTCCGATCCTTTGATGCTTCGCCCTACATCCGGCGGCACCACCGGAAGTACTATGATCTGTGAATGAGGATGGCGTATAGTGGCTCCGGCGAGCCGCCCATGATTATGGAAGATTGAAACATATTGCGCGCATTCGTCTTCTTTTAATATAGTATAGCGATCTTGATAGGCGCGCGCCACAAGTTCCACTTCTTCATCCGACATTGCGTCAAACGCGCGCGTATGATCCTTTGTAACCACTACCTCATGCGCGCCCGCGCCTTCGGTCCATTGGTAAATTCCGGCGCGATTAAATACCGCACATATTCCCTTGGCAAACACGGGATATTTGTTGGGAATCACTTCTACCCACCATCTCTCTTTTTTGCCCGCGCCGTCCACCGGATACGCTAAAAGCGCATCCCCGGCAAGTGTCTCAAAAGGACATGTGCGCTTGGGCTGATTGAAAGAGACGCGTTTTTGCCCTAAAAAATCATGCGGCCGCCTCGCGCGCACGCGGGCAATTACGACCCAATCGCCGGAGACAATATCTTGACGTAGCTCCGAAATCAATTTCATATATCGTATTTATGAGTAATGAGGTTCCACCGAATCTTAAACACATCGGCAAATACCTGAATGTACGATTTCAATGTTACCTTGCTTTCCGGATCGTGTTTCCATTTTACCGGGATAATGCTGATTGTAAATCCAAATTTTCGCGCAAGCGCAAGCATCTCTATATCAAAGGAAAATCCGTGCATGAGAGCAGAGGAAAAAATTTTCTCCGCAGGATTCGCGCGAAGCGCTTTAAATCCATTTTGCGTATCCCAAATCCCGGGAACCGCAAAAATCTGGATTATGAGATTTCCCATTTTTCCGGCAGTGCGGCGCAGGAGCGATTCCGGAATATCCTGGAATGCGCCCACAGCGTCCCATGGATTTCTTGAACTAATTACCACATCGTCTCCTTTTTCAAAATATGGGATCATTTTATCAAAATGCTCCGGGCTTGTGGCGTTGTCCGCGTCCGAGAAAAGGCGAATATCCCCTTGTGCGCTCCGCATCCCCTCTCGCACCGCCCATCCTTTTCCTTTATTTTCTATAACGAGGAGTTGAAGGTTGGAGATTTGAGACTGGAGGCGTTTTACAATCTCTTGCGTCTTATCTTTGGAAGATGAGTCGGCCACAAGAATTTCATATCCTCCGGAAAAATTTTTAGACTTCAAATACAGATCCACCTCGCGAATGGTTTTCTCTATGCGCGGCTCTTCGTTATAGCATGGAATGATCCAGCTTAAATACACGAATAGGCAACGAACTTAAAACCGAATATAAGCGAATAATTCGTTTCAATTCGCTCACTATATTCGTTTATCATTCGCGTCTTGTTTATCCAAATATGATTGTAAAATCACCGCGGCGGCTGCCGCGTCAGTATGTTCCTTTTTTACGCCCTTATGTTCTACCATACGAGAGGTAAACATTTCATTTTCAAATTCTATGGGAAGCGAGATGGATTTTTTGATCTTTTCGGCAAATCTGCGCACTGCGTGAGATTCTTCAGTTTCCTTCCCGTCAAGCCCAAGCGGAAGCCCGATTACGATTGTAGATACCCGCTCTTTCTCAAGGAGCGTTTTAATCTTTTTCACAACCCGCGCGGCATTTGGCTGAAAAAGAGTCGTTTCCGGAAATGCAATCCTCCCCTCTGGATCGGAAAGCGCAATCCCTATCCGTTTTTCCCCATAATCAATGCCAAGATATCGCATTACTCTTAGTATAGACCTATCGCTATATTCTTTCAATAACCCTTCCTCTTAATTTGTAGGTATTCCCGTGCTTCAGTAATCCAAGATAGGAATTAATGGTTTCCGGTTTCTCTGTTTGTCTCACCTTCCTCATCATCCGTCTTTTGGTCGTCGTCCGCGATATGCGATGATCCGGAAAATGCACCCATCCGAGAAAATCAACTCCGGAAGCGAGTGTCTTGACAGAAAGTTTTTGCGGATGCAGTTCAAGTTTGAGTTCTCGCCATAGAAAATCACGGATACACAGAACATACTCTTCCAGTACCTCCCGATTTCCAGAAAAAATAACAAAATCGTCCGCATAGCGGATATAACATTTTACTTTTAATTTGTGCTTCACAAACCGATCAGACTCGCTCATGTAGATATTTACCAGAAGTTGGGAAGTGAGATTACCGAGCGGAAGCCCTACATGTAACTTTGCAGACGAGAAGCTTTCAATCACTTCTTCAAGAAGCCAGAGAATGTCTGTATCGGGAATGTACTTTCTCAAAACTTCAATCAAAACAGTGTGGTCAATATTCGCAAAGAATTTCCTTATGTCGCACTTGAGCACCCAGCATGTTTTTGTCTTGTTTTTGCCCACTTTATAACCAAACTCCCGAAAGCGGTTTAATGCTTTGTGGGTTCCTTTCCCAATTCTGCATGAAAAAGAATCGGCAATGAAAGTTTTGTCAAAAAATGGATAAAGAACCCGATAGACCGCATGGTGGAGAAGCCGATCCCGAACACTTGCTTTATGTATCTCTCTTGGTTTAGGATCAAAGATATTAAAGGCGTGGTAGCCGCCGTGGCGATAGGTACGACTGGCAAGATCGTGGTGCAAGGAGAAGATATTGTCCATCAAACGTAAATGAAATTCCTGCACATCCGGCTTTTTGCGCTTGCCTTTTATAAATTCTTTCCACGCTTCAAGCAAGTTTTCAACACTTGCTATTTCTTTAAGAGAATAAGGTAATTGAGCTCTCATATGAATACTTCATCAAGTAAGTCGCCCCCCCCCCCGCAGGAACGCTTCCCATTATTCAAAGATTTGTTGCGGTGTACAAGTTATGGGATGAATGTAAGAATCATTTTCCAAAGAAGTCCCGTTACACAATTGGCGCAAAAGTGGATACGCTGTTTTTGGATACGCTTGAGCTCTTATTTATCGCAAGCTCCCTTCCTCGATCACAAAAGTTTCCGGTGCTCCGTAAAACAAGCGGCAAATTAGATTTGCTTAAGTTCTTCCTCCAAATCGCATGGGAGTTAAAACTACTGGACAACAAGAAATATGCCGCTCTTTCAGAACCCTTACATGATATAGGCAGAATGCTTGGCGGATGGATAAAGAATGTAGAAAAAGAAGCTCCGCCTTTTCCGAAAAAGAGCGGAGAATGAAGAGAGTAGCGGACGAAGGCAAACCAGTAGTTCTCGTTCCACTCATTGTCAAACCGGTTGAGGTTGGCGTTGCGCTTTGCCTTGTTCCACCAGACAGCGCAGACGTGTTGCTTACCCTTGAAAGAAGTGTGCCGAACACCATCCGTGGCACTGTCCCTTGATGTACAAAATCTTGGGACTGTATCGTATGCGGGATCAAAAATCCTCCAGTGCTTGGCACCGAGTATCTTCATTTTTGGAAATATGACAAGCGCGCTTGCGAAAGCGTATGGCCGCCGCAATTCCGACTCATCAAATTTCAGAATTCAACCGCCCGAAGCCGTAGCCGCGAGCATACATCAGTTTACTATCCAAAATCATTATACCAAGTTCAGTGGAAATTGAAAAACGCCCGCGCGATTAAACTGCGCAGGCGTTGAAATTCAGACCAAGAGTCCAAGGATTCCAGAAGCCAAAAATTCCAAAATCCCAGGACCCAAGGTCCTACAACTCGCGGACGAAGGCAAACCAGTCGCTCTCGTCCCACCCAAGGCCAAACCGGTTGAGGTTGGCGTCGCGCCTTGCCCTGCTCCACCAGACAGCGCAGACGTGTCGCTCACCCTTGAAAGTTACGGGGACGAGCGAGACGACTCCCATGATTGGCAGGCCGAGATCCCGGTTCAGCCCGGGAAGGTGTTCGCCGATCGCGAACACCGCGCGCGGTGACGCGGGGCAGAGCTTGCGCTCGCGACCCCACGCGAGAACTTCCTCGCTCGGGACAAACTTCGTCCCGAAATTCGCGAGGATGATCTCTTGTGGGGCGAGAATCGCCCCGACTGTGGCCGGGTACAACCCGCCCACTTGCCATACCGCCCAGTCCTCGGGCGTGTCCGGCCCGGCGGCGCGAACCGCGTCGTTCCATGCCCGCGATTCATCCACGGGCACGGTGATGCGGTGGATCCGGCCGCCATCCGGCACGACCATCTCCGGCGTGGGCGGGACAATCATTCCCGCTGGAGTCCGAATTGACTCGGCCACTGCCGAGACAATCTTCTCCATACGGAGTTCCCCCTTCCGGGTCACGAGCGCGTGGATTTCCTCGTCGGAAATCCCCTGCGCCCGCAATCCCTCTACGAGCCGATCAGTGAAGTGGGCGATCCAGCCCGCTCCACTGACCACCAAAGAAACATTCTTTCTGGCCATTTTTCTATCCTCCAGTTTTTAGCCACCCCTCATCCCGATCCATTCGGGACCCCGGGCAAGCCATCCTTACTGCCTATAAGAGCTGCAGCTTTGAAGCTATATCTTTCTTCTCGTCATTGCCAGGAGTCTTCAACGAAGCAATCTTTAATTCAGAGATTGCCACGCTCCTTTTTGGTCACTCGCAACGACAGACCAACTTTGATCCATCCTCAAAGCCACAGCCATTTATGATTTTTAAATAACAAAGAACAAAATCATACCTTTATAATATCATAAATCTAATATAAAGTCAACACCTCACCCCCCTCTTTCGTCACCGCAACCGTATGCTCAAAATGCGCGCTCATACTGCCGTCAACGGTCTTAAATGTCCATTCATCTTTTTGCAATCTTACACGCCAATCTCCAAGGGTAGAGATTGGTTCTAACGCAAGCACCATTCCTTCTTTGAGTTCAGGACCCGTTCCGGGCTTCCCAAAATTCGGCACAAACGGTTCTTCGTGTACCTCATACCCCACTCCGTGTCCGGCAAGTTCGTGCACAATACCAAGGCGATATTTTTTTAATTCGGATTCTATGGCGTACCCTATGTCTCCGATATGCCCTCCAAGATGAACCGCTTGTATTCCTTTTTCAAGGGCTATGCGTGTCCCTTTAATAAGGCGCTCGGCATCGTAAGAAATTTTTCCGATTCCGATTGTTACCGCCATATCAGTAGCCAATGCGGCTCTCGGCTCTCGGCTCTCGGCTCTCGGCGAAGAATAATTCTTGCGGTACGCCGGGAGCTGTAAGCCGGGAGCTGGGTAACCCCACCACATCCCGATATCAAGCGCAACCACATCCCCTTCTCGCAAGATTTTATCCGGACGCGGAAGCGCATGCACCACTTCGTCATTTACGGAAACGCAAAGCGCGGCGGGATAGGGAACACGCACACCGTGGATTTTGTACCCTTTAAACGAAGGAGTCCCGCCGGATTCAAAAATCAGCATCTCGGCGATGCTGTCTAACTCTTTAGTGGATACTCCGGGACGCGCTTCTGCGGCGACTTTTTCCAAAATTTCCGCCAAGCGTTTTCCGCCCTCACGCAGAATCTCAATTTCTTCTTTCGTTTTTATAGTGATAGGCATTATTCGTGTACCATATAACACCGGAAATTCTTTGAATTTTTTTGCGCTTCATGTTACACGTCTCACGATCTCGGCCATTTCTTTTCCAATTTTTTCCGGAGCGCTTTATCTATATCATTCCACACTTTTTCCGGTGGTTGCTCGCCATTCACGCGAATGAGACGGTTCCTGTGTTTATAGTAACGGAGCACGGGAACCACGTCTTTCACAAAGTAATCAAGCCTGTTTTCAATTGCAACGACCGTATCATCCGCGCGCCCCCGCGCGAGAAGCCGCCGCATCGCTTCCCTCCGGCTCACGTCTATATACACGCATAGAGGCATCAACCTGCCATGCCATTTCATAACCTCATCCAAAAGCTTTGCTTCCCAAATTCGCCGAGGAGCTCCATCAAACACCAAATGCCGTTCGGAACCTCGTTGCTCAAAAATAATCTTAAACCATGTGTATGCCGCAACCCATGAAGGATGCAAATCTCCCCGCTCCATAATGTCGCGAGTGATCCGACCCGCAGGAGTGGATCGCCGCATCAGCCTGCGAAGTAATGCGCCAGTGCTGATATGGATACTGCCCTCGCGCTTCAGCTTCTCTACCGCAAATAATGCTTGCGTTCCTTTCCCCGATCCCGATCGCCCAAGAAGGGAGATCGTCAGTTTGTTTTCCAAATGGTATTCCATTGTCTATATATTCTCATATTCTCTCATCACTAATTGAGCGTCAATCTGCTTCATGGTTTCAAGCACCACCGAGACCACGATAAGGAGCGCCGTGCCTCCCAATGTGAGCGCGCGCACGCCAAATACGCCCGTTACCGCAAGCGGGAGCACTGCAACCACCCCGAGGAAAAGCCCTCCGGCAAGCGTAATCCGGCTTAAAATCCTGCCAAGAAACTCGGCAGTCGGCCGCCCGGGACGGACACCCAAAATAAATCCTCCCTGCTTTTGCACATTTTCCGCAATCTGCTGGGGATCAAACGTAACCGCCGTATAAAAATAGGTAAACACAAATACCAAGAGAAAATAGACAACTCCGTAGATCCATAGGTTATTAAACGCTTCAATCAAAAAGCGGGATACGTGCTCCACATACGGATTTGGCACCCCGGCAAGAAAACTTCCGATAAGCCCGGGGAAAAGAATAATAGAGATGGCAAAAATAATCGGGATAACTCCGGCTTGGTTTACGCGAAGCGGCAGATGCGTGGAAACTCCGCCAAACACCCGCATGCCGCGCACGCGTTTTGCATACGAGACCGGCACGTTTCTCTGCCCCTCGGAAATAATCACCACGCCCGCGATAACCACGAGACTCACCGCCACATACGCGATATATGAGGGAATTTTATCCGCGCTAAACGTAAAAAGCTCCTGCTGGAAATCCCGCGGGATGCTCGAGACGATTCCGGCGAAAATTAAAAATGATATGCCGTTTCCGATCCCCTTTTCCGTGATAAGTTCTCCCAGCCACATTAAAAAGAGCGTGCCCGCGGTAACGATAATCATGTTGGAAATGTAGCCGAAAAGAGAAAGATTGGGAATTACTTGCTGGCGCATCAAAAGCACAAGAAGGCCGTAGGATTGGAGAAACGCGAGCGGCACCGCAAGCAGACGGGCGTATTGGTTGAACCTGGCGCGGCCTGCCTCCCCTTCTTCCTGATACATTTCTTTGAAGCGTGGCACTATCATGGTTAAAAGTTGCATAATAATGGAACCCGTGATATAGGGACCCACGCCGAGCATTACAATAGAAAGATTATCCAGCACTCCGCCGGAAAAAATGTTGAACAGCCCGAAAAATTGGTTTCCCGCGAGAAAACTTTTGAGGCGCAGGGTATCAACTCCCGGGACAGGAATCGCGGCCGTGATTCGAAACACGACTAAAATCCCAAGGATAAAAAGGATTTTTTTTCGCAGATCGGGGATAGTGAATAAAAGTGAAAGTTTGCGAAACATGAATGAAAACGTGACACCAATACACTCATTCGCCCCGCCCCTCTGTGTATGCGTGCAGTAGCATTAAAAACATCTTCCATTTAATCTTGAGAGGTACTACGAAGGATGTGCTACATACACAAAGGGGCGGGGTTCGCGCGAATCTACGCTACTACATCTCTTCCTATTCGCGTCATTCGCATACATTCGCGTATTGGCGTTATAATTTTACTTTTTCGGTAACCGCATGTGACATCATCACATCCTTAAACACAAGTTTCTTTGTAAGTTCTCCTTTCCCTAAAATTTTTACTTTCGGCATATTTCCTTTGGTCTTTGCAATAAGCCCTCGCTTGAGAAGCGTTACCGGGCTCACTATTTCCCCTTCTTTGAAATGTGATTCTATAGGGAAGAGATTTACGATTGCCGGTTTTCGCCGAAATGACTTAAAACGATACCCGCGTAGTTTCGGTATCTTTTTTAAAATCTCGCGTTCGGGCGGCCGAAATTTTCCTCCGGCGCGCGCGCCAAGACCCTTGATGCCGCGCCCTGAATAGGTGCCGCGCTTTCCGCCGCGACCAACGCGTCGCGCTTTTCGTCCTCTATGAATAGGTTGTAATTGGTGGAGTTGCATACGAGAAATGCTTGAATCATGAATTAAGAATCATGAATCAGGGAATTAAACTGTTATCTTGAAAATATTCATAATTCCTTATTCATAATTCATGATTCATGTCTTAAGTCTTTTGAGCGCTTCCATCGCCGCTTGCGCATTGTTGAGTTTATTGGGAGTGCGGCCGAGGATTTTGGAAGTAAGGTTTTTAATGCCGGCAAGATCCGCAATGATCCGAATCGGACCTCCCGCCACAAGCCCCTTTCCCTCTCCGGCAGGTTTAAGAATCACGCGCGCCGAGGAAAATTTTGCGCTTACTTCGTGCGGGATGGTTTTTCTATTATCAAGCCGGACGGTGAACACGTTTTTTTTTGCCTGGTGCACGGCTTTTTCTATCGCCGCAGTTACGTCCAGTCCCTTTCCAACTCCGACTCCGACTTTTCCGGTTCTATTCCCTACTGCCACGACCGCACGGAAACTAAACCGCCGCCCGCCCTGCACCACACGAGCCGTTCGGCGAATGTCTAATACGCGCTGATCAAATTCAGATTTTTCTCTAGAAAGCTCGCTATGTGCCCTTCGTTCTCTTGGACGTGCCGCCATTTAGTTTTTTAGCTCCATAGCTTATTAGCTTTCAGAATTTTCCTAAAAGCTAACAAGATAAAAAGCTATAGTTTCAGTCCTCCCTTTCGCGCGCCTTCCGCCACCGCTCTCACAAGACCATGGTATTTATACCCGCCTCTGTCAAATACTGCAGTGGTAATTTCTTTCTCAAGGGCTTTTTTCGCTATTGCCTCACCGACTTTTATGCTTCCTTCTCTCCGCGTTCCCGTCTGTGTTTTTTTCCCCTTTTTTCCCTGAAACTCCCTATCGCTTGCGGAAACAAGCGTACGCCCCGCGGCATCATCCACCAATTGAGTCCACATATAACGATTTGAACGGAAAACCAAAAGCCGAGGACGATCGCGCGTGCCGGAGATTCTTGCACGAACTCGCGTATGCCGTCTTTCCCTTTTCTCTCTTTTTGTCTCTATATGTGACATCGTTCTCGCTACGAAATACGAATTTGTACGAATATACGAAACATAATGCGGATGATCCGAACCTTACAAGCGAACACCGCGAACGGAAGAATTCGTATATTCGTATTCATTCGTATTTCGTAGCCCTATCCACCCGCCCCTACCGCTTTCTTACCTGCCTTTCTCCTGATTACTTCGCCCTGATAGCGAATGCCTTTTCCTTTATAAGGTTCCGGCGGTTTAATCGCTCGGATGTGCGCCGCAGTCTGACCGACGGTTTCCTTATTGATGCCCGAAACAGTCACGACATTTTTTTCTATGGAAAACGAAATGCCCTGCGGAGTTTCAAAGCGCACCGGATGTGAAAATCCGACGCGAAGGAGCAATGCTCCGTCTTCAATACTGATACGATAGCCAATCCCTTCATATTCCAGTTTCTTTTCAAATCCTTTTGAAACGCCTTCTACCATGTTTGCGACAAGCGCTCGGGAGAGCCCCCAGAGTGCTGAATTTGCGCGTGCCGCATCGCTTATCTTTACCAATGCTTCGGTCTTGCCCGCTTCAATGAGGATGCCCGGATGCAGGGATCGCGTCATCTCTCCTTTTGGACCTTTTACCACTACCCCATTCTCCGTTGCCGTAACGGTTACATTATCAGGGACAGGAATTGGTTTTTTTCCTATACGGGACATATACGATAGCAATACCAATATACGAATGGCATACTAATAATACGAATAAGGATTCTCTTGTCTTCCATTTGTATAATTCGTATGCATTAGTATATTTGTATTACGTTTACCATATTTCCGCTATCAACTCTCCCCCCACTTTTTCTTTTCGCGCCTCTTTTCCGGTCAGTACCCCTTTCGGAGTGGAAATAACCACAATGCCTCCACGCCGCGGAAACTTAATTTCCCGATACGGCACATACCGCCGGCGCGAAGGACGCGAGAAGAAAAATACGCCTTCCACCATGGGTTTCTTGTCGCGGAATAAAAGTCCTATATCAAGAACTTTTTTTACTCGTTTTCCCTTACGCTCCAGGCGCGTTACAAATCCGGCGCGCTCAAGCGCGCGCGCAATTTCATGCTTAAATTTGGAATAGGGAAT
>VMFQ01000016.1 GCA_007376125.1 Parcubacteria group bacterium Gr01-1014_33
TGCTGGGTGGCGAGTGGTAGCGAGCGGCGGCGGACTGGCTTCCTTAGTCGGTTTTCCGTTCGTAGTAGGTTCGCGCAAAGTGTATAATTACAGCACCAGATATAAACAAAAGGCGTTCAACGGAACGCCCGGGAAAAATTTTCTATCAAGCGAATACTAAAGAATGATCTCACAACACTCCTTATCAAACAGGAGTTGATCAACAAATTTACCATTTTTCATCCACCATTGATATGCATCTGAACTTTTCTCTGATCGTTTTTCTAACAGTTTACCAAATGCGAGTTGCGCATCTACAATGTAGCCGTCCATATCGGAACGCTTCTTAGACAGTACTCTATGAAATTGGGGCTTATCTGCATGAGCATCCTCGGTCACAGGAATAATTGTAATCTCGCATCCTATCCACGCATCACGAACCCAGTCAGGCGCCTCGCCTTTCGGACGAGATGTTATACATATCTTTGCCATGGCTCCCCTCCTTGATAGTGTAAATGAACTAAAAATTTTTATCTTAAGGGTACCACATTTCTCAAAAAAAATAAATGCCATCTACTAAACTTCTCTACCTTGAAAATTTTTCGCTCCTTGAGTGTGAATCAAAAGTTTTGGAAATCCTCCCGGAGAACGAAAAGGTAACTTTAACTTTGGATCAGACCATATTTTATCCTCAAGGCGGAGGACAGCCGTATGATACCGGAATTATTGAGTCGGCAAACGGAAAATTCATAGTTGAAGAAGTGCGCTCCACAGATGGATTAGTGCGACACATCGGAAAACTTGAAAACGGAAATTTCACAAAAGGCGAGGAGGTAAAATGTTTGGTGGACGGCGCGCGACGAATGCTCCATAGCAGAATCCATTCGGCGGGGCATCTCGTAGATTGGGCTATTGAAAAATTAGGAATCCCATGGACTCCTGATCCTCGCGGATACCATTATCCGAATGGACCATATGTTACGTACAACGGCAGTCTGGATGGACTTGACAAAGAGAAGCTAAAAGCTGATATTGAGCAGTTGTGCACTGAAGCAATCGCAAAAGGCCGAGAAGTGAATATCCTATTCATGACTAAAGATGAAATGCAATCTATCTGCCGCTCTATTCCTAATAACCTGCCGGAACCCGCTCGGGTAATCATGTTTGGCAGTGACTTCGGGGTCCCTTGCGGCGGTACGCACGTGGCGAATTTGTCGGAGATTAAAAGTGTGACAATTCGTAAAATTAAGCCGGAGGGAGAAAATATCAGAGTTGGGTATGACGTCTTATGAGGCCGGGTCTCGTAAACTTCGCCCAGTGTAATTCTTGACTTTTCTTTTCAAAAAGGTAAGATGTCTGCAGCACAACGGTATTGAAATCTCGCTAAATCCATGCAAGGAGGCAAATCATGGTACATTGGTTTCTCGCGCGTGATGGAGACAATGTTGTTAAGTTGTTCCAACCAACGACAGGTATTCCTGACAATATTAAAGTCTGCCAGAACATCCTCAATGATGAGTGGGAGGTATTGAAAATCTTCAATGAAGAAACCTCTGCATTCCTTAGCTCTTTGTTTAATTTTGACCAAATCGCGTCCTACGGCCGAATCTTCGACTACTTGAATGAAATAATTGATGGTGTAGCAGAAGTTGCTCGAATACCTCTGTCACCAGAAGAGTCAACTTCTTAATAAACCTGAAATCGTGTAGCCCAAAGCCAAGTCCTGAAATATACAGGACTTTTTGTTTGCTCATCAATGAAAAATCTGCTACATTCCATTCAATGATCGTAAATCCCATAAAAACCCGAGTGCTTGTGCCGCCGCAGGATGATTTGCTTGCGGTTATTCGAGATGCGCTTCCTCGGCTTGAAGAAAACTCAATTCTTGCCATTACTTCAAAAGTAGTGAGTATTTGGCAAGGACGGTGCATTCCCAAAGAAAAGTTTCCGGATAAAGATGAACTTGTTAAAAAAGAGGCGGATAAATACTTATCCCGCGATGTGGTTCCGCAAAAATGGATTATGCATACGATCAAAAATAATCTTTTTATCCCGACTGCGGGAATTGATGAATCAAATGCAAATGGATACTATGTGCTCTGGCCGAAAAATCCTCAAGATACCGCACGCGCACTTTACGATTGGGCACGTGAGACGTACAAAATAAAAAACATTGGTATTATTATTACCGATTCGCATACTATTCCCTTGCGGCGCGGAACGCTTGGCATTTCGCTTGCTCACTTTGGATTTATTCCGGTGAAGGATTACCGAAAGGAAACGGATCTTTTCGGTCGGCCATTTGCCATGACACTTTTAGACATTGCAGACGGCCTTGCGGCCGCGGCAGTGGTTGCAATGGGAGAAGGAAAAGAATCAACTCCGCTTGCACTCATACGCGATATTCCCTTTGTTGAATTTGTTGAAACGCCGCCTCCGGAAACATCCGATACCTCGCTTGAAATTCCAGAAAAAGAAGACCTCTATTATCCGTTTCTCTCAAGTGTTCCGTGGGAAAAAGGCGAAGGAGGAGTGTAGCCGCTTCTTTTTAGCCGTTTGAGGACATAGTAGATCGCACATGTTGTTCCCATTCCCACCACTGCCCCGCCCGCAATATCGCTTGGCCAGTGGACGCCGATTGCGACTCGCGCCATGCCCACGAGAAGCGCGCCAATAAAAAATGGAATGCTCCATTTTGGACGATATAAAAATACCGCTGTCGCAAGCGCAAATACGACCGAGGCATGCCCGGATGGAAACGAGGACGTGTTTTTTTCGGCAATAAGATTTGCGTATTCTATTAAATTCCACATACCGTTGGTAATTGCAAAAGGTCTTGGCCGGTAGTACAAAAAGCGGATGAGTTCCGTAACACCCACGCGCGCAGTAAGCGCGGACAATGCCGTAAAGAGAGAAAGCGTAAGCGCGCCTCGTGAGGATTTCTGCCGTTCCAAAATACGGAAAAAAAACGGCAGAATAATGGCGCATGCGATCATCACAAACCAAAAGTATGTCGCAAAAAATATGATTACGCCGTCTAAAATCGGCGATACTCCCGCCCAAGAATTGAGAAAATAAAGTATAAAAAAATCTATCCCGCTTATCATATTTTCGCAAGAGTTAGGAGATTTTTAAAAAGCATTGCAACGGTCAAAGGACCCACACCTCCGGGAACCGGAGTGATATGCGATGCCTTTTGAGAGACCGAATCAAAATCAATATCGCCCACCAGTTTCCCTTCGGATTCGGATGTACCGGCATCAATCACGACTGCCCCTTCTTTTACCATGTCGCCAGTAACAGAGTGCGGCTTGCCTATCCCTGAAATGATAATATCCGCTTGCAGAATCAGTGATTGGGGATTCGGAGAATTTTCCGTAATCACGCTCACCGTCGCGCCTTGCTGTAACATCCAGAGCGCGATTGGGCGGCCCACCAAATTCCCCGCGCCTAAAATCACGATATTTTTTTCGGTATAAGGAATCGCATATTCTTCAAAAAGCGCCTTTACCGCTCCGGCAACCGGAGGCATAATAGGGCTAAAGCCCGAGGCTCGCCCTGTAGGGTGTTTTCCGACTATAAAACTTCCGAGCGCGCGGCCGGACAGCATATCCACATCCTTTTCCGGAACCACCGAGTTTAAAATATATTGCTTATTTATCTGCGGAGGCAGGGGAAGTTGAATAATCACTCCGGTATTTTTTTTCTCGTGCACGATTTCGGCAATACGCTTGCGAAGTTCGTTTGTGGTAATCGCCTCTTTAAAGGGATACACTCGGACGTCAATCCCGATTGATTCTCCGGTTTTCTTTTTTTGCTCTATAAATTTTCTCACCACCGGATCCTCGCCCACCACGACAACCGCGAGCCGGAGTTTTCTCGGAAACTTCTTTATTTCTTCGGCAAGTCCCGAAAGAATTTTTTGCGAAAGCGCTTTTCCATCAAGTATTATCATGCTCTAATGCTACATTAAAAAAACAAAAGAAGGAAGTTCATTTCCTTCTCGTTGGTTGATACTCTTTTTTGAGGAACAAATCTGCGCTACCACAATACGCCAATCTTAGACAGCTTGTAGAGTGTAATCACCGCTGTTCCTAAACCGATAACGCCGAGGAAAATCCCCCAGATCATACACAACCTGCGATCACGAGGCGATTGAGGTAAATTTGAAGTGCCGGAGCGAAGCCGCCTATAGAGAAATATAATTACGACGATTACGAAAAAAGAGAAAAAGATTAATGCTATCGTCCGCATTGTTATTCCTCCTACCAAGTGGATTTCAAGGATGATAGGAACCACATCATATTTTTTTTTTGGGATCCTGCGGAGAATTGGATTTGGAACCGGGAAAATACGTTTCAAATAGAGCAGAAAGAAAAATAGCAAGAATAACGAGAAAGAATCCGGTAAAAATGCCTGAAGTTGCAAGAACAGCTATGGTCATATTGCCAAAGTCCGCCTTACCGCGAAGAATCGCAATCATATTACCAAGAGGACTCCCATCCGCCCAGTACAGAAAATAGATCCATCCCACCAACATTATCGCTACGGATCCAGTAAACTCTAATGTCTTCTGCATTTCTGGTTCCTCCCTTCAAGTCGCAAACCTTTTGCAAAGATCTTTTATCTTATTCAGTGTCGCCCGTGCCGCATCTTTTGTCAACGCCTCGTGAATCAATTCCGCAATCACTTTCATTTCTTTTTCTTTCATCCCCACACCTAAAGTATAGGCGTGGGGATAATGCCGCGGGTGGTTACCGAGGAAGTGCCAAGACGGATGCCTAAAAAAATCATCCGACCAAAGTGTTAATACTTTTTCGTTCACTCCATTCCTCAAGAAAAGCAATTTTCCGTTTTACTTCGTCAAATAAAATTCCTGACCGAGAAAATACTCCTTCGCGGCCAAGGATCGGCGGAACGTGAGCATCTACAAATATCATTGGGATGTGCAATCTGAATCCATTAAACTCTGCTTTCACGTTGTGTCGGTAACCAAAAAATTCTTCGGCAAAAATTCCACGCACAATCAATCTTTTTCCACCGGCAACGTGTATTCCAAGTTCAGCCGCATCACTCGCAGGGAGAACACTTGTGGTCGCTCCAGAATCTACATGAAAGAGAGCGCGTATGCCACGCCCCCCATTTCCTAATATAAAAAGTTCAGCCGCAGGAAAAACCTCTATACGGCTATCTTCTCGAAATTGAATCCCATAGGGAAAAACAAAACGGCTCATACGCGATATACTACGGTCAGCCCCCTTGGCACGCTTACTACGAGTATATCGCGCCATGTCGTCTTTGGGAACTTGCGACGCGCCTTCATTAAAACCTCGCTTGTCGTCATCCCCGACGCAATAATTTTTTCTCTCACAATCGCCACTTGCTTCCCTCCGTATTTTTTGACATCAATAATGGGAGTAACAGTTTTTTTCATAACTCTATTCTACCATGACGTTTATCAAAAATCAAAAAGGAAGCGCGATGGCTTCCTATTGCTATTGCTAAAAAGTGGCGACATAAGGGTTCTTCCTTGTAAATTTTGTAAGATAGTACTTTGGTGCGTTGATAACTCCTTCCTGGATATTTTCCATGTTAAAAAGATTTTGATCCAACCGAAAGAGAGAATCATAATTTATGAATGCGCCCTTATAGGCGAGTACCCTCGCAATCTCCTTTTCAACCTCACTGCAATACGCATCGTTATCAATGATAAATCCATCTAAACCAGCTGCAAATATGCACACTGAACTATCAGGAAGCAATCGTAAAAATCCAAGTGCATCTTGCTTGACCAAAGTAGCAGGAATAAGTTCTTTTTTATAATATCTTTTTATTATGTATCCCCACGAACGTCCGGGTTCCGCATATTCAAACTCCGCCTTTAAGTCATCGAGATGGTATGGTTCTACACCGATATATCCTCGTGCGTTAGCAAACATTGCGATACGATAGCCATTCTCGGTTGCCCCCGCACCCAGATCTACAATAATTTGACCATTAAATTCCCTTAGAAAATCCAGAAGCCGATCTTTCGTAGCGGCTCTCGCGCTCGCTCTCACAAGCTCATCTGATCGCGGAGTTGCCAAATCTGGTGTTGGAGAACGATTCCTAAACCATGTTGATTGAGTTTCAACACTGGAATTGATAGATGGGATAAGGTATTCCGCTTGGACAATAGGGATAGCTATACTCTCTCGCTCTTGCTCTGGATCCAATTCGGGTTGTTCTCTCATCAATTTTACCCCTTCATATCCTGAATTTTTGACAAAGATCTTTCACACCTCTTTTAATACCAGATACAGTATCCTTTGTCAACGCCTCGTGAATCAATTCCGCAATCACTTTCATTTCTTTTTCTTTCATGCCGCGGGTGGTGACTGATGGAGTGCCAAGGCGGATGCCGGACGGATCAAACGGGGAACGGGTGTCGTAGGGAATTGTGTTTCTGTTTACCACAATTCCTACGGCCTCTAATTTGTCTTGCGCTTCTCTTCCTGAAATTCCCATGTTGGTTAAATCAATCAGCATTAAGTGGTTATCGGTGCCTCCCGATACTAATTGAAATCCGAGTTTTTGCAATGCATGTGCGAGCGCTTTTGCATTCTTCACAATCTGGTGTCCGTATTTTTTGAATTCCGGACGCATTGCCTCGCCCAATGCCACCGCGATTGCCGCGGTCTGGTTGTCATGCGGTCCACCTTGGAGCCCGGGGAATACCGCACGGTCAATTGCGCGGGCAATGCTTACCTCCTTTTCATTTACTTTTATCATCTTATCATTTCGTGCAAATATTAATGCACCCCGCGGACCGCGAAGAGTTTTATGGGTGGTAGTTGTCACCACATCTGCATACGGGAAAGGAGAAGAGTGGGCACCTGCCGCAATGAGCCCTGCGATATGCGCCATATCAACCATAAAAAATGCTTTTACCTCTTTTGCAATTTTGCCGAATTTTTTAAAATCTAGAGTGCGTGGATATGCAGTAGTTCCCGCAAGAATTAGTTTTGGTTTTTCTCGTCGTGCGAGCGTATGCACTTCGTTATAATCTATCAATCCTTTTTTATCTACTCCGTAATGTATTGGCTTAAATAGCCGACCGGAGAAATTTACTGGATCACCATGACTAAGATGTCCTCCACATGAAAGATTAAGTCCCATAAATTTATCCCCGAGCTGAAGTAAAGCGAAATAAACCGCCATATTAGCAGGGGAACCGGAAAGCGCCTGCACGTTTACTCCCCATTCTTTACCGAGCCGAAATACTTTCCGCGCCCGTTCTTGCGCCAAAATTTCAATTTTATCCGCAACCGCATTCCCCGCATAATACCGCTTTCCCGGATACCCTTCCGAGTATTTATTGATAAAAGACGAACCAACCGCTTCAAGCACCGCATGAGAAACAATATTTTCCGAAGGAATCAAATCAAGCGTCTCTTGCTGACGCTTTGTTTCTTCGGCAATCAATATTGTCACCTCAACATCGCTTTTCTTCAACTCTCCAGACATGGAATTAAAAACAAAATCACGCCTTATTTGATAAAACTCAACACATATTTCCTGTTTATCAAAAATTCAAGGTTTACCACCTTTTTTTCGGTAAGCAGATAAAGGAGATTATTGAGTATAACATACGCGCCCGCTATACCGAATGTAAAAAGAATTCGCTCCATCGCCACCACCGGAATCAGAGACACCCATACGGGCTTGGGAAGATGAAACGCCCAAATCCATAATGCTCCACCCACCGCATGGGCGGTAAATGTCGCTCCGAGCGAGCGGGCGACAAGCGAACGATCGCGGAAAAAATGACACGCAATAGGGATGAGCCAGTATAAAGAATAATACCACACTGAACGGCCAACAGGATGAAGATTAAAAACGGCAATCGCAATGAGCGGGATAAGAACATTTAATTTACCTTTTCTCCCAAAATAAAGCGCGGCAAAGAGCATGGGAAAAAATCGGATAATCGTTCCTGCATCCACTACTTCCGCTCCGTGAAGCAGAAAATTAAAAAACTGCATCAGCGCCACGGCAATGATTCCCGGAATCGTTCCAATAAATCCAGCCGCGATTGGCCCAAAAAAATCAAAGAGTGTAAAACTGACACGCGATCCCGCAAGTCGCGTAAAAGGGACTTGGAGCGCGCCAAGCCCGAGAAGAGCAAAAATGACAATAAAAAGCAGATTTCTTCTATGAAAATAGTTTTTAAAATTTTCCATGATACTGCATTACTTTATTACTTTGTAATGGAGTACGAACGTTTGACTGCTTAATTTTCTAATATTGAGAAGCTGGAGCGAAAAGTCCTTTCTCATATTTTCGAATATAGCGATGCTGCGGCCAAAAATTTTTGGCTCCACCGTAATCATCATTTCATCCACCAGTCCTTTTTCTAAAAACTGGCTATACACTGACGCGCCGCCTACAACTGCGACTGAATGAAACCCGCGTTTTTCCAGGTCCTTTAGAACTTCCTTAAGAGGCCTGGCGGTAAATTCTACAAAATTCTTTTTTGTTTTTGGCATGCGACGGGTAAGCACAATGCGCATCCATCCCGGTCGGAATTGCTTTACCGCATCATACGTTGCCCTTCCCATAATCGCAACCCCGTGTCGCCGCATCTCCGCGAAAAAAAATTTCCTGTCTTCCGGAGAATTCCAACGCACCTCTTCTTTGCGCGAGTGAGCAATTTTACCGTTGAGGGTCATTACTGCATAAAAGATTACTTTCATGTTATTGTAACGCCAATACGCGAATAAATACTACGGTAATTGAGCATTAACAATTCTTTTTGGCTTTAGGTACTTCTGACAGAAATTTACCAAGATTCCTAATTTTAATTTCGATGCCTCTAAGTAACGGAGTAACTGATAATACTCTACTTTGCCCATGAATATGATTGCCTTGATCTCAACCACAATCTTATTATCTATAATGAAATCCGCTTTATTCTTATCCATGCCCGTAATCGAAAGCAACTTTTCGCGCTCATAGGGGAGTTTCTCCTCTTTTAAGAATACCTCAATGACATCACAATATTGTTTTTCCCGCGCGTGCCTTCCTAATGTATTATGCGCCTTATACAAAATACCAAAAATCGTATATGAAAGCTCTTTGTGCAGGAGGTCTTTATTATTAGCGTCATTCGCATGCATTCGCGTATTGGCGTTATAGTTGATTTACTTCCCAATCCAAGTGCATCTGCGGAATCATCATGTTGGGATGCCATGTGCGTTTTAATTCTTCAATACTTTGCGAACGCTGATACTTGCCGCCTTCGCCCACGTAATCCGGCGCCTCTTTTAATGGCTCCACTTCATAAAACACCATCTGGCCAACACGTCTGCCCACCACAAGGGGAATGGTAAAATACTGTGAGTTATTCGTGATCTCCATGGTCCAGCGATTGAAATATCCCACATCTCCCCAGCCCGCGTCTTTGCAGACCTCAATAAAATTTCTGCCGAGGGACGAGCGCGAATACATTTTTGCCGCCACTTTGTTGCGTCCACCAATAAACTCTTCGGTATGTCCTAAAATCGTTTCCCCGGGCTTTAACAGAATCACCCGATCGCTCGGCTTTACATTGGCGAGTTTTAATCCGAGCCGTTTTTCTACTTCGTGCGCGCCTTTCGCTTGATGCGGCCCTTGCCACACGCTCCGCGTTGAATTTTCGTCATAGAGATTATGCACGGTCGCGCGCCCTTCCGGATGCCCCTCGCGCCAAAACCACTCGCCAAGCGAGATGTCATAACTTACGGTTTTGAGTTTTCGCTCGTCAAAGGGATCAATCACGATATTCCCTTCGCGCCAGTGCCGTAAAATTGCATCGCGGGACAATAGCATATCTCTATCTTATGCCTTTGGATAGAGATTTGTAAAGTAAAAGAAGTCCCGCATCCAAACGGACTGCGGGATTGCTATAAAAAATGAGGTTCTGTAGCATGATCTACTGATAAGCTTTGCACCACTTGCCACATATCCCGAATACCCTCATTGATGAACCCTTGAATGCGGGAAGAAGGAAGAATCGGCACGATAAGTGGGTATATCTTTCTATGAATCAATGTTGCGGTAAGCGGGAGGCAAAATACTTGACTATTTTTCTTCACAAAAATACGAGGGAAAACAACTAAGAGGCGTTCTACTCGCGGGAGAATTTGCTGCTCAAAGAAGGGGATTCGAGCAGCAACCACAATTTCTCTTGTCATCCCCTCACCCATCCATGCGAGAACCCAGCCCCACGATTCATTCAATAAAAGAGGGTGTTTAGCAAGCGAGGTCTCTTTTGAAAATTTAGTCACTATCCCGCTTACCATAGCGTGATACTCTTTCGGTATATCTGCGTCATATAATTCAGACATATCCCCCTCCTCCTCTTGCATCTGTCTCAAAAATAAAAGATCCAAAGTTATTATAGCACGGAATTTATGATTGTAGCAAGAAAAAGGATCGTAACCCCTCACCGCTTTGTCATTGCGAGTCCCGCTTTCAGCGGGACGCGGCAATCCCATTTCTCCGAGGTTTTAGATTGCTTCGCCAAAACGCATTAAGAATGCGTTTTGGCTCGCAATGACGGAAGAAAGGCGTGAGGGGTTTACAAAGGATCGTGTGATAATTCTCTGATACCGTCTAATTGGCAATATTTAAAATCCTATCTAATTCTTCCTTTGAGACTAATCCGCTCCTCAATACAATCGCCTCTCTCCCGCTAAAATCAACCACGGTGGAAGACGCGCCTTTGATTTCTCCGGCGTCAATGACAAGATCCGGTTGAAACGCGATATCATCAAAATACTTTTTTATTTCCTCAATATCTTTTGCCGGCGACTCGTTTGAAATGTTTGCCGAGGTTTGTACCAGCGGAAAATCCAATTTTTGCAGAAGCTCCAAAAGCCATGGATAATCAGGAATCCGTATCCCGATTTTATCGCTCCCGCCGGTAAGAACTGGCGGCAGATTTTCTTTGTGGTGAAAGAGAACCGTTACTTGCCCGGGCCAGATACGCTCTAAAAATCGGGATTTTGCATCCGAGATATAGGCGAGCGTGCGTGCCACGGGGATATCGCGCACAAAAATAGGAAATACTTTTTCACTTGGGCGTTTCTTGAGGGCAAAAATCTTTTTTATCGCTTCTTCGTTTCGCGCATCGCCAAGGATTCCGTATATCGTATCGGTCGGCGCCACCATCACGCCCCCGGATGATAGCGTTTCTTTTGCCCCCGAAAGCGTTTCTTGATATGTATGTTCGTTGAGACGTCGCACCTCCATGTTATTTTACAAGTTTGAGCAGAACCTGCGCAAGCCGATCTGGGTCATGGCGAATAAAGCCGCGAGATCGGATAAAGTTCCCAAAAATATATTTTTTATTTTTATCAAGCTCCCCCTTTTCTACACACTCGGATGATTCGTGCTCGTATCGCGCGCGCCGGCTCGCAGATGGCCGTGTTGTGTTTATGCACACATAGTCAAGGACGTCCTTTCCGAGATATTTCTCAAGCGCGGATGTAAAATCCGCCGCGGCAAAGCCGTGCGTTTCGCCCCATTTTGTCATTATGTTGGTAACGTATACTTTTCGGCCGCGCGATTTTTTGATAGCGCGCGGGATCCCCTTTACCAAGAAATTGGGAATAATGCTTGTGTAAAGATCACCTGGGCCGATCACGATTACATCCGCGGTACGAATCGCGCGGATCGCTTCTCTATTTGCCCGCGCCGCCGGTTCAAGCCACACATTTATGATTTTCAACTTTCCGTCATGTTTCGGAATATCAATGTTAGTTTCTCCGCGGATAACAGTTCCATCTTCAAGCTCGGCAAAGAGGCGCGCGTTTCTGCGCGCTACCGGCAACACTTCTCCGCGCACGCCAAGGAGGCGCCCCGCTTCTTTGATTGCGCGCGGGAAATCTCCGGTAATGCGCTCAAGCGCGGTAAGAATAATGCTCCCGCAACTATACCCCTTAAGCCGCCCTTCTTGAAACCGATAGTTAAAAAGATCAAAGAGCACTTGATCATTGGGAAACGCCATTGCGAGAAGGGCTTTCCGCATATCGCCCGGAGGCAAAATCCCGAATTCTTCGCGCAGTACCCCGTTGGGGCCTCCATCGTCTGCGGAAGATACGATCGCGGTTAAATCAACCGGATATTGTTTTAAGCCGGAAAGTGCCGTAAATACGCCCGTTCCTCCTCCGATCACTACGATTTTTGGCGGAGAATTTTTTCGCATAGCGTTTTTGCTTCGCTCATATTTTTTACCACTGCATCCGCGTGGGCGCTTTTTGAGACAGTGCGCCGCCTTCTCATCTGGATAACCATTGCCTGCGGAAATTCTTTTTTCACTTTATCCGCAATTTCTTTTTTATCGTCAATAAAAATAAAAGCTCTGTCTCCGTGACCGACAACGCGCGCCAGTGGCTCTTTTTTTGACACACTTTTTACTACGAACACTTGCTTAAAAAACGGCGTAAGCTTACTTGCCTTGATTTTCTCGCGCTGGAACGAATGACCGGTGCTTACCAAAAAAAGGGGAACTTTTTGCATTTTAAAATATGACAAGAATTCCTCCGCGTCTGGATAGACGTAACGAAAAGACATTTTTACAAACATAGAAATCGCCCGCGCAAGTTCTTCTTTATGAAGACGAGGATACTGTTTTTGCAGAATGGCAAGATGGACATCTGGTGCGTAGTATCCGCCCGTTTTTATTTTTGCCGCGTGATATGTGGATTGGTATGCGGCTTTGGATATCCCAAAACGCTTAAAAACCAAGGTGTAGTCTTTTTTAAACCGTTCGTCGTCAAGGAGCACTCCGTCAAAATCAAGCACAATATTCATACATTTTATTCAAAGCGAAATACGATACACATTGGCTTCCCGCTTTATAAAACCCATTTTCAGATACCACTGATTTGCCTTTTTTCTGTTCCGGCGGCTGGTAAGATTAAGGTGCACGGCGCCTTTTGCCCGCGCATGCGCTATCAGTTCTTTGACCAGCGCACTCCCAAGGCCGCGGTTGCGATATTCTTTACCAATCACCACGTCCTCCATCCACGCGCAAAGAAACATGGGGATTCTCATAAGCACGATTGTTCCCATGCCAACAATACGCGTTCCGTCCCATACGACAAAAAGCGCGTTATTTTCATCAGAAAGTATTTTTTTTAATTCTGCGGGCGCGAGCGGTTTTGCGGACGAGGATAGCTGGGGCAGTAACCCATTGATATCTTCGTGTGCGCGATCGCTATAGTGGGTTAAACGACTGACGGTAATCATTGTTTTAGCATAATTATTGCTCATCATATAAAAATTTTTGCTTATCGCGCCGCGCTCATCTTCTCCAAAAAAGAACCCGCTTGTTTTGTCAAAACGGGAAATTGCAGAAAACTATTCGTTTATTTCTTCTTCCACCCTGTCTCCGCCGGAATGATACTTTCCTAATGAGAGAACAGGTACAACAAAAGCAGTACATAAGAAGATAACCTGCCCTATACACTGGAACACATAGCAAAGCCCGATGGATATAAAAAGCCCGAGGTAGAGTGGAAATGCTATTAGAACTATCTGTCCCAACGTTCGGAAAAAAAAATAAACAAAGGGGTCGGATGCCTCATTTCATCACGAAAAACAAGGAAAGCCAACACCAACCCAACACATATCCAAATGCCAAAGAATAAACCCGTGCCCCATTGTATGTATCCCATAACCGGCTCCTCCCCTTTTTTATTTCAAAAGAACTTTATTTTCTGTATATACTTTACTCCACCACTACGCTTTTTGCAAGATTTCTCGGTTTGTCCACCCTGCACCAATTCCGATCAGGCCACTACCCAACAGAGGATATGTGTCTCGGTAGCGCCTGCGGCTTTTGTTGTCGTTACACAGGATTCATTCCAGAACTGGTACGGGGCACACATCATACCCTTATTCCACAGTCACTGACTTTGCAAGGTTCCGTGGCTTGTCTACGTCGTATCCCCTTAATACCCCGAAATGGTACGCAAAAAGCTGGAGCGGGACTACCGCAAGAAGAGGATTTAGGATCTCAAGTGTACGAGGTATAAAAATAATGTCATCCGCAAGGTCCTTCATATTTTCATCGCCTTCAGTTGCGATCGCAATAATCGGCCCCCTGCGCGCTTTTAACTCCTGTATATTAGAAAGCATTTTTTCGTATACCGAGTCCTGCGGCGCAATGCACACCGAAGGAAAATTTTCGTGAATCATTGCGATTGGCCCGTGCTTCATCTCGCCCGCGCCGTATCCTTCCGCATGCACATACGAGACCTCTTTTAATTTAAGCGCGCCCTCGTATGCGACCGGCAAATTATATTTTCTTCCCAAAAAGAAAAAGTTCTCGGCATATTGATACTTTTGGGCGAGTTTCTGAACTGCATTGTTTTGTTGGAGAATGTTTCGCATCGCTTCAGGGATGCGCGAAAGTTGATCTAAAATTTTTTGCCCATGGCCCCGACTCATACCACGCGCTCTGCCAAGCATAAGCGCAAACAAGGTTAAGAGGGCAACTTGCGAAGTAAACGCTTTTGTGGAAGCCACTCCTATTTCCGGCCCCACATGCTGATATACTCCCGCATCGGTTTCGCGGGCGATGGTAGATCCTACCACATTGACAATTCCGAGCGTGGGAATGCCTGCTTTTTTTGCCTCACGAAGTGCTGCAAGAGTATCTGCGGTTTCTCCAGATTGGGAAATCGCCAAAAAAATATCTCCTTTCTGAAATACCGGACTGCGGTAGCGAAATTCAGACGCCACATCAATTTTTGCCGGAATCCCGGCACATTCTTCAAAGAGATACTCTCCTATGCGCCCGGCAAATGCGGCGGTCCCGCAGGCGGAAATCAAAATACGTTTTGCATCTTTTAATTTGTCTTCCGCGTCCCGTAATCCTCCCAGCCGCGCGGTACCGCTTTCTTTTACCATCCGCCCGCGGATGGAGTTTTCAACTGCTTCCGGCTCTTCAAAGATTTCCTTGAGCATAAAATGCGGGTATCCGCCTTTTTGCGCGCGTGAGCACCGCAATCTCGCCATCATCTAAATACACAATCTGCTTCGTGTGTGCGAGCAGGGCGGATGCGTCTGATGCGACAAAGTATTCTCCTTTGCCGATGCCTAACAAAAGCGGGCTAAAATTTCTCGCGGCGATAAGTTTCTCCGGCTCTTTTGCATACATAATGCAAAGACCGTATGTGCCGCGGATTTTTTTAAGGGTGTTTCTCGCCGCATCTTCAAACGGCGCGCCCCCAAGTTCTTCTTCAATCAAATGAGCAATAACCTCCGTATCGGTTTCGGACTTAAAGCGATGGCCTTTTTGCAAAAGTTCGTTTTTTAATTCCCTGTGGTTTTCAATGATGCCGTTATGGACAAGCCAAATTTCGCCCTTGCAATCGGAGTGGGGATGCGCATTTTCTTCGGTAACCCCGCCGTGCGTTGCCCATCGGCTATGCCCGATTCCGAGAGTTCCTTTCACATCGTCCGCGTTCAGCAATTTTTCTTCAAGCATCGCGATTTTTCCCAATGCTTTTTCGTAAAACACGCTTTTGTGTTTGCATACGGCAACGCCCGCGGAATCATATCCGCGGTACTCCATTTTTTTTAGCCCTTCCATGAGAATCGGAAGCGCGTTTTGTTTTCCGATGTATCCGATGATGCCACACATAGTTTTCCTATTATAAAACGCTATTTTCCCTCTTAATGTATCACATTAGAAAAAAACAGAGGCACTTGTTGTGCCTCGTAACGATAGAAACAGGACTCCTCACCCTCAATCGTGGATTTGGATACAGGCGCGAAATTCTTCACATATAGGTGATTCGGCAATGTCTTCGCAAAATGCGATAGCTTTCTGCTCTCTTATCTGCCATAAGGACAGGGGAAGGGGTATCACGCCAAGAATGACTAACCAAGCACCTATTCCACCCAAATTAAGCGCTAAAGGATGAGATTCTCCTACAAAAAGGGAAACTCCTAATGCTCCCAAGGAACACAGTGCGCCCGTCATACAGACTTCGTATCTCCAGATAAACGCCCATCTACTTACCGACCACCAATGGCCAAGTTCGTGCAAAAGATGGTCAAGGATCGCATTTCGGATATATTCTTTGCTTACGGAAAGGCGTAGACGCACATCAATATGGTTAATAACTATCTTATTGAATAAAGGAATAAAATATGCCGGCGCTCTTTGCTTTCTGTTGTTCAAAAACTGAATCCATGGGCAACGCTTTTTAGAAAAACGCAACCGCAAGATCTTTTCGAAACGATCATTGTCAAACTCCAAGATATATGGACTATCCCTTAACTGTCGGATCATGAGAAACCCTCCTTGCAAGATTTATACTATCCGAATTTAAACAACTATATTAAAGTTTACATACCGATAGGGAATTGTCAAATTTTTCAAACTACAAAATTGATAAGCTTATTCTGGACAAAAATAATTTTCTTCGGCTCTGTGGTAAGAAACTTTCGGACTTGTTCAATTTGCATTGCGGCATCTTTTGCCTCTTTTTCTTTGGCACCCATCGGAAGTGTTGCGCGCCCGCGCAATTTACCGTTTACTTGGATCACGAGTTCAAACGTGTCTTCTTGAATGAGCTTCGGATTGTATTTAGGCCACAGCTCAAGATGAATAGACCGAAAGGTTGTAGGTTGTAGGTTGTAGGTTGTAGAAAAAATTCTTTGCCACAATTCTTCAGAAATGTGTGGCGCAAAAGGCGCAAGAAGTTTCAAGAAAACGTTTATATCCTCTCCGCTCACCTTCTCCTTGTTTGATTCAAACTCATTTAACAAAACCATAAGCGCCGAGATCGCGGTGTTGTATTGCAAATTCTCAATATCTTCGGTAACTTTTTTGGTTGTCTGATGCAGTATCTTTTGTATTTTTGATTTGGGATTTGGGACTTTTTTGGAAATTGGGATTTGGGATCTGAGATTTTGCGAGATTTGTACCTGACCAAACCTCCAGACGCGCTCAAGAAATCTGGTGATCCCCTTTATGCCCGTATCGCGAAAATCTCCCCCCTGTTCAAACGGCCCCAAAAACATAAGATACATCCGCAGAGCGTCCGCGCCGTAGGCGCGGATGTATTCATCCGGATTCACGACATTCCCTTTGGACTTGGACATCTTGGCGCCGTCTTTGATTAAGAGGCCGTGCGCGCGAAATTTCGCAAACGGCTCTTCAAAGTGCGTAAGCCCCCAGTCGGAAAACACCATCGCGAGAAACCGCGAATACAAGAGATGCAGGACCGAGTGCTCCGCGCCGCCGATATACATGTGCACCGGAAGCCATTTTTTTGTAATTGCCGGATTCCATGGTTTTTTCTCCTCGCGAACCGATGGATAACGCAAAAAATACCAGGCAGAATCCAAAAACGTATCCGAAACATCAGTTTCCCGCCTTGCCCACGATTTGCACTTTGGGCAACGGACTTTATAAAACCTTTCAACTGATGCAAGGGGGGATTTTCCCGTGCCCGTAGGACGAAATTTTTTAATGTAGGGCAACCGCACCGGCAAGTCCTTTTCCGGAACAGGATGCCATCCTAATCCGTCCGAAGTCGGACTTCCATCGGAAGTCCGACTTCGCTTTGCGCAATTTTCGCAAAAAATCATAGGAATTGGGGGCCCCCAGTAACGCTGGCGTGAAATCAGCCAATCGCGAAGGCGGTAATGTACAGTTCGTTTCCCTTTCACAAATTTCGTAATCTCCCATTTTGCTTTTTCAGAGTCCGTACCGGTAAATTTTCCTGAATTTATCAAAATGCCGGAATTTGTATGCACGCGTTGATGGAAAATTGACGGGGCACTCGTCGTATCATACCTAAGCTCAATGGCGCGTCCAACTGCTTGCTTTAAAAAACGAATCCAATGATCATGTTCGTGATTATAGTTGTTCCGCTCTAGGTTCTCGAGAATTTCTCCTGCACTTACCCACTCCACTATGAAGTCTTCGTGTGTCTCAAGTTTTTGTTCCTGAACTGCAGTTGTTTTTAGTATCACTAAAAAGCAGGTTGCCTTGGCAAAACGATCCACATTGCGAGGAATATTGTGATAATGAGCAAATGCCGTCTCAATCTGTTCAACATGAACGAAATCATAATATCCGCTTTCCTCTTTTATCTCCCGCAAAATTCCTTTTTCAATATCTTCCCCCTCCTCTACTCCTCCGGAGAATAGTCCGTACCATTCTCGTTCTCCCTTTTTCCAATGGGCTATCGCATACTTTTGCGTTTCAGGATCAAAAACTACTCCGGAACCACCATCTCTGAATTCCTCTTTATTGCGTTTCTCGCCAGTTTCTGGAGCAACAATCTGACGAATCGGCAAATCAAACTTCTTTGCAAACTCAAAGTCGCGCTCGTCGTGTGCAGGAACTGCCATAATCGCGCCCGTGCCTATATTACCCAGAACATAATCTGCAACCCAAATTGGAATCATTTCCCCATTTGCCGGATTGATTGCTTTTACTCCTTTTAGTTCAACTCCGGTTTTTTCTTTGCTCGCGGCAATTCGCTCTTCTTCAGATTTCGATTTCGCGTTTTGGATGTATCCTCGGACTTCCCCATAATTCATAATTCCTGATTCCTGATTCATCAGCATCGGATGCTCCGGCGCCACCACCAAATACGTCGCCCCGAAAAGCGTATCCGCCCTTGTGGTAAATACCTCAATAAACGCTGACTCACGCTGACTGGACGCGGACTTACGCAGAATTTCCGTGTTAGTCCGCGTCGTGTCCGCGTAGTTCCGCGAGAGAGCGAACTTTATAAGTGCGCCCTCCGATCTCCCGATCCAATTCCTCTGCGCGATTTTTATCCGCTCGGACCAATCAATTTTTTCTAAATTCTTCAAAAGCCGTTCCGCATAATCAGTAATCTTAAAAAACCACTGCTCCAAATCTTTTTTGTGGACTTTTGATCCGCACCTCTCACATTCCCCGGAAATCACCTGCTCATCCGCAAGCACTGTTTTGCACGAAGGACACCAATTTACGGCTTGCTTCTTTCTATATGCGAGACCCTCTTTAAAGAGCCGCACAAAAATCCATTGAGTCCATTTATAGTATTCGGGATCGTACGTTTCAAGCCGCTCTTGCCACGCAAAGCCGTTTCCGATCATCTGGAGCTGGCGATAAAAATTCTTTTCGGTGATCCGCGAAAGTTCCATCGGATGTTTTCCGATTTTCAACGCATAATTTTCAGAATGTATTCCAAACCCGTCCAGCCCAATCGGCTCAAATACATCATACCCTTGCATCCGCTTAAAACGCCCATAAATATCCGCGCCGGTAAATGCATACATATTTCCCACATGAAGCCCTTCCGCCGATGGGTACGGAAACATCATGAGGTTATAAAATGGCTTTTTTGCGCGCGTCCCTATTCCGCGTCTTCGTGGTCGGGCAAGTAAATCCGGCTCATAGATTTTTCCCTTAAGCCAACGCGCTTGCCATTTGGATTCAATTTTTTGAGGGAAGTAACGCATAAAATATAGTGTAGCCGCAATCCCTTGGCTTGACAAGCCGCGCATAGAACTTTATGGTAGACGTAAATAGTTCTCTTTTTTTCAGCATTGTGGGAGGAGTCGTATGAGCGCGCACCCCATAACAATTTCTCAAGCGTACCGCGTCTATCAAGAGGTTATCGCTATTGTCTCACAGAATCCCATCCATACAAGCGATCTATATAAAATAGCGGTGAGCGCCGAATGTGTGCAGGAAACACTCAATGGGAGCAGATACAAAATAGACATTGCAGAACTCGGAACAGCGGATAAAGAAGCAATATATCGCCTTGGAACGAGAATCCCCGTGTCGGTGCAACATTATACCGCCTGCCTTCTCATCTACGATTTAGGGCGATGGGAATGCTATGTGCAGACTCAATTTTCCATAAGAACATATCGCAACTTTCTGGTGGAACTCCATCCCGATGATATCGCGTTTCTCACAGATACCGCGCATCCCAAAGCAGTATAGAGTTTTAAGAATCCACAGAATCATTCTCTGGCTATAGCAAGTCCAAAGAGAGAGAATGTATTTTTTACAGTGGTTTCGCTGACATTGTTCAGCGAAACTTTTTTTATTTCCGCCATCTTTCTTGCCACTTCACTAATATACGCAGGTTCATTCCGTTTCCCGCGATACGGCGCGGGCGTTACATACGGCGCGTCTGTTTCAAGCAAAATCCGATCAAGCGGAATAAACTTTATAACCTCTTCGTAGTCGCTTGCCCCGTTAGAGGCCCGCGCTGAAGGCGCGGCAGTCGCTTCTGGCGACTTGCCTCTAACAGGGCGCGCGAATGTGATCACCCCTCCGAAAGAAAATGAAAACCCGAGATCAAGAAGTTTCCGCGCATCATCCACAGTGCCGGTAAAGAAATGGATCACGCCGGGGTTAGGAAGTAGGTTAGAGGTAGTAGGTTGTAGGATTGAAATCAGGTCAGAAAATGCATTCCGGCAGTGAACCATCAATGGTTTTTTCACATCCGCCGCAAGTTCAATTTGTTTTAAAAATACATCTTTTTGTTTCTCTTTCGTCTCCTCGCTTAAACGGTAGTAATCAAGTCCGCATTCCCCTATCCCCACAACTTTTGAATCTTCGGCTAAATTTTTGTAATACTCGTAGTCAAACTCTTCAGCTCGAGAAGTAAAACCTTTTTCCTCTCCGACATTCTCATATTCTTGAGAATATGGGAATGTTCCGAGCTCCTGCTCATCGTGATATGATTTTTCCGTATGAATAGGATGGAGACCGACCGTTGCATACACTCCTTCCGAATATCTGTGCGCGGTCTCAATCGCAGATTTTGAAGTATCGCGCTGGGTGCCCACGTTTATCATCCACACCCCCGCATCCAACGCGCGCCGAATAACCGTATCCCGATCATCGTGGAATGCGGCAAATTGAGTATGGGTATGGACATCAAATAATCGCGGAGTCATATAATCAGCAATGGTGCGGTCCCGATTTTTTGTCCACAAAAATCGAGGATCCTCGATTTGCTCTGCCAATCGGGATAAATTGGGTGTGGGCATGGATGTCAAACAAGAACGGCGTAGACATTCATGTTGTATAAGTATACACTAAATTAGTAAATCTTAGAATGAGTGTTTATGGAAAAATTTGAAGGAAGAAAGCAAATGGAATTAGAAAAACCTCCGTTTCTCTATCACGGATCTCCTAATCGAAACATTCAAGGGTTTGAGCCGCGCACCAGCAGTGGGACAGGAGAGAAATTAGGAACACAAGTGTATGCGTCTCAAGACATGGCAGTTGCTTCTATATTTTTATTAAACCCAGAGCGGACTTGGTCTGCGGGAAAATTTAATGATGTACTTTTCGCAGTCATACCGATAAACCGGGATGAGTTCATTAAAAACGATAAAGGCGGATGTATCTATGTACTTCCGAGTGATCACTTCGAATCAGATCCGAAACATGGTATGGGAGAATATGAATGGCATTCTCCCCAAAAAGTAAAACCGATTAAAAAGATGCAATTTTCTTCTGCTCTTGATGCGGCCATTCAAAATGGAGTTCAAGTATATTTGGTAGATAAAGAGACCTTCCAACGCATTGAGAAATCAAAAGATCATGGACTGTTGATCCTACAAAAACTGGAATCAGAAAATCAAAGAAGAGGGATAAATATAAAATCATTACACGCTACTACCAATTCATAATCGCGGGAATAAACCCCCCGCTTTTTCTATTTCCCAATGATCCGATATTCTCCTTCTCTAATCAGAACAAGCTTGCCAGAAAGATTTTTTCCCGCTCTTAACAGCTTTAACAAATATGCAAGAGCATTCAGAGGACTCTGGTTTCGCAACCGGATTAAAATGACGCCCGGATGAGTTCTTACTGGGAAACGAACCAGATTTCCAAAATCTTTATCGTGAGTCACAATAATCCGTCTTTCGCGCCGCGCAAATTCCATAATATCCTCGTCCGGTCTTTCCTCGTACCCGACACTTCGGGACGCATGCCTGAAGCAAGTAACTCCAAAATAAATTCTACCGATATCCTGGTCCCTTTTATGATCGGTTTTCCTTGAAGAATATTTGGATTAAACGTAATTCTATTTTCCATGCTTCAATTATATCCAAAGTAGTATAGAAATCAAGTGTGTAAAATAACCGCATCCTGATCCTCGCAAAATGCGGCAAATTGGGTATGGGTGTGGACGTCAAAAAATGATGGATTAGACATGTTATTTTCATTATGCTACTGTTCTTATAAAGTCGTTCTTTAATAGAAAGTACAAGGAGGATGTAAAAATGGCGAAGTCAAAATTTGCTTTAGGATTATTGAAAAAATTTGGACAATCAAAAGTCCTTTGTGGATTTAATGCCACCAGAAGTAAATGTCGCGCCAAGATAAAGGAGTCTAATAGAAAAATGAGGCGAGGGAAATATCCTTCTTTGCGATAATAAAATTAAAACAGTCTGCCTTACGACGACAACCGCGGGAATAATATCCCCGCTTTTTTTATTTTCAAGACCGAATTTTCAAAAGAAATTTGTTCGCGGATTTTTTTTGTCGTATCCGGTAAAAACGGCTCAAGGAGATTTGCGATTTCAAGGATAGCCAGCGAAAGATCTATAATCACCTGCGGCTTTTCCTGTTCCCACGGCTTTTCCTCGTTGATATATTTATCCGCCGCTTTGATAATTTGCCATACATATTCTAATGTGGAATGGAACCGAAATTCGCGCATTGCAACCTCGTAATTTTCTCGGACCTCTTGAATAATAGTAACTAATTCTTGATTTGTGATTTGTGATTCGTGATTTGTGATTCGCGCCTTTTCCCCAAGCGCCGCCACGCGCGCCACCAAGTTCCCCAGTCCGTTTGCAAGGTCTCCGTTATACCTATCCTCAAACTTTTTGTAACTAAAATCACCATCTTCCCACGCGGGAATTTCACGCAGGAGATAATAGCGTACCGGATCGGTGCCGTATTTTTCAACAAGTTCAATTGGATCAATCACGTTACCGAGCGTCTTTGACATCTTTTGCCCCTCAACCGTAATATACCCGTGCACAAAAAGGGTTTTGGGAAGTTCTAATTTTGCCGAAAGAAGAAACGCGGGCCAATACACCGCATGGAACCGTGTGATACCTTTTCCAATCACATGGAGATCCGCAGGCCACCACTTTTGGTACGTCGCCTCATCCCAGCCAAAACCGATGCCTGATTGATAAATATTTAATGCGTCAAACCATACATATATCTTTTGAGTATCGTCTCCCGGCACCGGCACGCCCCAATTTTTTGCGCGCGCGTTTGAGCGAGAAATGCTTAAGTCCTGAAGCGGTTCTCTCAAAAATGCGAGCATCTCGTTTTTGCGTGTTTCAGGGATTATTGTAAGTGTGTCCGAAGCAATAAGCCGGATAAGATCATCCTGATAGCGAGAAAGCCGGAAAAAATAATTTTCCTCGGAGACGATATCAAGTTTTCTCCCCGGATGTTCAAAACATTCGCCGTTTTTACCTAACTCGTCCGGAGTATAAAACATTTCGCATCCCACGCAATAAAGACCCTCATACATTTTTTTATAGATATCTCCGTTTTGCGCGCATAAGCGCCACAACTCTTGGCTTGACGGATAGTGGTGATCTTTGTCGCTTCCTTTTTGAAAAACGTCAAATTGGACATTGTAGCGGCGCGCAAGATCCAAAAAGAGTTTTGCGTTTTCATCAACAAAATCCTGTACATCTCTGCCCGCCTGCTCTGCCGCCTGAACATTTTTAAGCGCGTTTTCATCGCTTCCGCAAAGGAGGAGTGTTTCTTTCCCGCGCATGCGCTGGTAGCGAGCGATGGTATCGCTTTGGACAAATTCCAGCGCGTGTCCAATATGCGGCTTTGCATTCACATAGGGAATGGCGTTTGTGATATAAAATTTTTTTGCGGTCTCTTTCTTCATATATGTACTTGTATCTTATCCGAAAATTTATGGTTTTTCAAGGTTAAAAATATGGTCTCCGCTTTTGATCGCAAATCGTTCTGCCGCGCTCCCGCCTTGCACCACAATTTCAAGAAACCGATTTTCTCCCACGCCCGAACTTCCTCTGATACACGCGCTTGCCTGATCCGGCACATCTTTTAGGCGGGCAATATACGGAAGCGCGCCCCATAGCGTTTCTATTGTCTTGCCTTGTGTAAAATCTATTTCGCGCAGAAGAAGCGTTGTCTTGCAATTGCCAAAGTTATCTACCCACCAGACCATAGGAAGCATATCAGGAATTTTATCAATTGAGCAAATATCTCCCGGAAGATCGTGATGGGCGAGAAGATACGCCGCAATCCGCGGAAGAAAATCATAACTGCGAAATTGTGTTTCCGCGATATAATGCTTACTGTGTTCCACTGCTAATCCAGATTTTACGAGTTCTTCTATTGCCCGCGCAGTGTCAATAATGCGGAGGGATGCGGCCAATCCGAGCTTTTTTACAAGCGAGAACGTGATGTCGTCAATTGTCCCCACGACAAGCGTTTCTCCATGCCAAAAGTAGCCGAAAGGGCTTCCGTTTTTCCATTTCTTCGCATTGCCATGCCGTGGGGCTACATTAACCAAGATCGCGCCTTTGCGTCCCTCAAGCGCGTCAATAAGATTACCCGCCGCCTCTCCATCGTCTGTTACGCCGATAAACGCAACCGCAGAATCAAAAAGACTTGAAACACGCGCCATTTGCCTACCTGCGGCATTTGCGTCGCGACAATCATTAATTACTACCGTGCTTATAAATAAAAAACCTCCGGACGGAGAAAATTTTTACTGTTTCTCGTAAAGAAAAACAAAAATTACCCCACGTGGAAGAGGTTCATCATCCGCATCATCATCATCATCATGGAATTTTTGTTATCCATATTAAACATGGTATCGCAATTCTAAAATCAAGTCAATTTCCTAGAGAAATAGACGCTCCCTTTGCATCTTCAGCAAACGAGAATCTCCACACAATTATTTCCGTTTTCTGTGCCAATACATTGCGCCGAGAAGTCCTCCGAGCGTATCAAACATAAGATCACCAATATTGTCCGCGTATGTCATAATGCTTGCCTGACCGAGTATGAGTACCTGATAGCGATCAATTATGAGTTCGTACCATTCCCATAACACACCGAGCACTATGGCACCCGCAACGTAGAGCGCGATTTCCATCCAGAAAGGAATTTCAATGCGATGCGAGAGCCGCGCGTACGAAACAAGCTCCCGAGTGAAAAAAAATGCGTACACGCCCCCGACAATATGCAACACATTGCTTATTTCCCATGCGGTCCACGATTGAGGATTGATAGTCCAGACAAGGATATAGGCGCTTAGCACGATACCGCCCCCTACCCCCAGAAGAGAGTAAATCTTTTTTTTATGAGGTTGCATGTCTGCTATTGACCTTTCACAGTTACCTTAACGCAGGGAGGTTCAAAAATGGCTTATTTTAGGGATTTTTTAAGATACGACTTGTTAAGCTGATAGTGAAAGATCAATAAGATATAGAACTTTCGCGTTTGATGAAAATCACGAACGTTTGTCATTCCCGTGAAAGCGGGAATCCAGTGTTCATGCTCTATACGGTGTTTCTGGATTCCCGCTTTCACGGGAATGACAGTAAACGCGTAAGTCCTAAGATATTTTCTACTCCGGCATCAATGCGCGTTTCTTTTTATCCCAATCGTCCAGAAATTCCGCCCCAATCGCCGTAAGCGGAACCGCAAGGAGAATTCCGAAGATGCCGCCGAGTTTCCCGCCCACTAAAAGTGCGAGCACGACGATCAATGGGCTTAGTCCTATTGCTTTTCGCATAACCACCGGCACGATTATGTGGCTTTCCATCTGCTGCACCGCAACAAAGAGAATCGCCGTGGATATACCGAGCAAAGGCGAGGCAAGAAACGCGGCAGACACCGCGGGGACCGCGGCAAGGATAGGGCCTACAACCGGAATAATTTCAAACACCGCGGAGAGAAGCGCGAAAAGGAGCGCATACCGTACGCCAAGCATCGTGAGTCCGAAGAAAATGAAAAATCCGACTATCGCGCCGAGAAGTATCTGCGTTTGAAGCCATCGCCCAAGTTTTTTTTGCGCGCGCGTCCAAAGATCCAATACATACGGCTCTTGGTCCAGAGGCGTTACAAGCCGCAAGAAACTTTCAATTCCTCTCTCTTGCGCCGCAAGATAAAACGAGAATACAATAATCAGCGCAAATGAGAAAATGCCTCCGAATATCCCTGCCGCAAAATTAACCACGCCTCCGCTTATCTTGCCGGCAAACTCCGTAGGGATACGGAAAAATAAATCGGCGTTATCGGAAAGAAACGGAGTAAGAGAGAAAAATCCAAGGTGTTCAATTTCCGTCAAAAATTGGGATTGGAGCGCGGGAAATGTGGTACTCACTGTTTGAAGCTCCTCCGCAACCAAAGGAAAGATGAGATAGATGATAAATGCGGCAAACGCGGCAAGCCCGATATATATCAAAAGCGCGCCCAAAATTCGCGGCACCTTTCTTTTTTGGAGCCAGCGTATCGCCGGCTCAATGGCGGATGCCACAATCACGGCGAAAATCAACGAGAATATAATGTCGCTTATGTAGTACACCGCGGCAAGCGCAATAATGATTGCAAAAAAACGAAGAAAGGTCGCGGTAGAGATATTGAGATAGTGTGATTCTTTCTGGTTCATAGTAAAAAACTTGATCTAAAAAGCGCCGAGAATTTTTTGAAACATCTCCTTATCCTTACACGGCCCGATCATCGCAAGATGCAGTTTCTCCGGACGCATGAGTTCTCGCGAAACCTCTCGGATATCCTCGGCAGTTACCCCGTCAATTTTCGCAAACACTTCTTCCGCAGTCATTGGTTTTCCGGTGATCATCTCCTCGGTCCCCACGAAACTTGCCACCGCGTTTGATTGCTCAAGCCCGATTAACGTAGTGCCGCGGATATAGTTTTTTACGCGTTTTAATTCTTCCTCCGACACAAGTTCTTGCGTTATTTTTTTATATTCCTCAAGCGCGGCTTGGATTGTTTTCTCCACGTTTTTATGATCCACTCCCGCGTACGTTACCAATTGCCCTCGGTTTGAGTACGACTCGTGGCTTGTCCATACGGTGTAGGCAAGTCCCAGTTTTTCCCGAATTCTATCCCACATGCGCGCGCTCCACGATCCGCCAAGGAGCGTTGCGAGGACATCCGCGGCATAGCGTTTTTCATGGAACGCATCGTACCCGTGGAATCCGAGCGCAATATGCGTCTGATCCGTCTCTTTATACTCAAGCGCAATACGCTCCGCGTCCGGCTCCCGATATTCGGCTTTTTTCCGAAACGGCGCATCATGCCGGATACCGGAAAAAAGTTCCTTTATCTTTTGAAATGTTTTTTCCTCATCAAAGTTTCCGGCAACCACCACCGCGGTGTCTCCCGCCACATATTGATGATGAAAATAATTTACAAAATCGTCCCGCGCAAGCCCGCGGATAACTTTTTCTTCTCCGATCACGTCGCGTCCCGCTGGCTGATCTCCGTATAAGAGCCGTTCCCATACCCACCAAATATAGAGCGTGGGCGTGTCGCGATCTTTATGCATTTCTTCTATTATTACCTGCCGCTCGCGCTCAATTTCTCCTTCCGTAAGGAGAGAATTATTATAAATATCGGCAAGCAAATCCAAAGATTGGTCAAGATATGTTTTCGCGGCCTTTATGTGATAACCCGTAATTTCGTGCGATGTAAACGCGTTTGAAATGGAACCCATGCTGTCAAGCTCGTGTTTAATCTCATCCGGCGTGGGACGGTTTTTCGTGCCTTTAAAAAACATGTGCTCCAAGAAATGCGAAATTCCGTTAATCTCGCGCGATTCATAATCCGATCCAGTGCCGCACAAAACAAGTATGGTTACCGTATTTGTCCCCTGCATGGGCGCAGTAATAATCCTCAAACCATTGTCTAACGTAGTTTTTTTAAACATAGAGTTACACGCACCGTCCTATTTATATCTCTACTAGACCAAGACTAATTTTAAGCGCACCACCAACTCGAATCATGGTATCAGATGTGATCATGCCTACGCGCCGGATTAAGCGTACGTTATCAATAGTGCGTATCTGATTGAGAAGTATTGCCGATTCTTCCGTTAATCCCCCTTCGCCTCTCTGGACTAATACTTCCGTAGGATAGAGCGGTGGATTAAATTGTGAAGTGACCGCCGCAACGATGGTTACAGGACTATGTGCATTTGCCACATCATTTTGAAGAATGAGTGCAGGACGAGTTTTTCTGATTTCCGCGCCAAGAGTAGGATCAAAATTCACCAGCCAAATTTCACTCCGCCGTGGCGTACTTATTTTCTTCTTTTTTTCCATATATCATGAAGAGAGGACCATTCTTGGGCGATTCCAAGATCCCGTTCGGCCCTCCGAAGCGCACCCTCACGAAGTTGTTTTCGTATTTGCGCGCGCCCCATCTCTCGGATATAAAATCGGATCGCCTCATCAACAAGACGACTCCGCTCACCCCGCTCTGCTACCTTATCAACAAGTCGTATAGCCGTGGGAGAAAGGGTAATATTAACCCTTTTATGTGTTGCTAATTTATTCATAATTCTAGTATACACACTGATAGTGTGTAGTCAACCGTATTCATACACAGGTTTGATTCCAGTCTCGATCCAAATCCTCATTATTCTCTTTGCAAGGTGTACCTTCGTTCATGATACTATTATACAAAACTCTTCTGGAGAAAAGAATTTAATTCTTCATTTCTCACCCTCTCTTGCTCCATGGTATCCCTATCGCGCACAGTTACGGTGTCATCTTCAAGCGTTTGATGATCTATCGTGACACACCACGGCGTTCCGATTTCATCTTGCCTCCGGTAGCGTTTGCCTATGTTTCCGATGTCGTCAAAGACAATAGGTTGTAGGTTGTAGGAAGTAGTTTGTAGGTTTTTGTAAACTTCACGCGCTTTCTCCACTAATTGCGGCTTATTCGCCAAAAGCGGAAATACCGCAACTTTTATTGGCGCGAGTTTTGGATGAAGTTTCAGTACCGTGCGTTTTTCTTTTCCTTCGCCTTCTTCGCGATATGCGTCAATAAGAAAAAAGAGTGCTGCACGGTCCACTCCGCCGGATGTTTCAATGACCCATGGCGTTACCCATTCGCGCGTCTCGTCGTCAAAATACGCGAGACGCTCGCCTGAAAATTTGGAATGCCGCGACAAATCCCAATCGCCACGGTTATGAATTCCTTCAAGCTCTTTCCATCCGCCGAATGGTGAATCGTATTCAATATCCCACGCCGCTTTTGCATAGTGCGCTTTTTCATCCTCCTCATGCTTCCGAAACCGCACATGCGATTTCTCCATCCCGAGCGAGATATACCATTTTATTCTCTCTTCTTTCCAATATCCGAACCAATCGTCCGGCATCCATTTTCCGCGTAAATCCGCGTTGCTGTCACCGTGAGTCCGCACGGTTCTGCTTGCTAAAGGCGAGCAGAACCATTGGAGTTCCATTTGTTCAAATTCGCGCGAACGAAATGTGAAATTTCCAGGAGTAATTTCATTGCGGAATGCTTTTCCGATCTGCGCGATTCCAAACGGCAATTTGCGCCAGCTTGAGTCAAGGATATTTTTGAAATTAACATGAACGCCCTGCGTGATCTCACCGCGAAGATAGACGGATAATTTTCCTTCTTCCACCGCACCAAGTTTCGCCTCTACAAGAAGATTGAATTTTCTCGGCTCGGTCCATTCCACTTTTTCCTTTTTCTTCTTGTGTATCTCCTCGTGTGCTTTTATTTCGTCCTCGTGATCCGCGCGCACGCGCGTATGACATTTCTTGCACTCTACTAAAGGATCAGTAAAGGCATCCGTATGCCCCGACGCCTCCCATACTTTCGGGTTCATTAAAATCGCGGCATCCAACCCCACGGTATCGTCTCGCCCATACACCATCGTTTTCCAAAACTCGCGCTTGATATTGTTTTTAAGCTCCACTCCCAAAGGCCCATAATCCCACATTCCGGCAAGCCCTCCATAGATTTCCGATCCCGGGAAAATAAAACCACGCCTCTTGGCAAGCGATATAATTTTTTCCATTATATCCTCCATATTGCCCACTCTATCAGAAAACCTTGAAGAAATAAAGGGCATACACGAGACCGCCAATTTTGATGAATCTACCGCCGCTGATACTCTCTTCATAAAAAAACGCCAACCACAATGGATCGGCGTATGACCTGACTCAATTTATCCTACGTTACGTTTAGCACAATATGAGACATAAAAATAGGATGGTTTTTCTGCATTAAATTTCCAAGTATTTTCGCTCCGTTGATTTCTTTCTTTGGCATCCGCGGTAATTTTGGTTCCTCAAACGACACAATAGCCCTGCCGGGATATAGGAATGGTTCAACTTCGTGAAGGATGTTCTCCGGTATTTCAACCCGATACAACTTATTATGCGGGGAATCTTTCCGATGGAAGAGCCCTTTATAAAGATCTATTGATCCCAAAACATGCAACCGTTGAGATTCGTTAACCGCATCCCCGACGATTGTTTGATCGCTGATAAATAATTTCTGCGGCGCAATAATCATATCTGTGACACATCTATCTCCAAACACGCGAGAAAGCTCACGGAGTATTATCCAGTATCTCTGCAATTCATCATGTGTCCACTTAGCCGTATATGTCTCCTCTATAACTCCTCCATAATCTTTACGAAGAAGATGAGCAATTTTGGGCATCTCCAACTCATGCATTGCGAGCTCATAACTCCATCGGATAGCGGGAGCTTTATACCCCGACTTTCTTGCTCTTTCAATAAGAACTGACACAGATTCAACCTCAAGGTGAAACGCATTGACCGTACTCTGTAATCCGGTAATAAGTTCATCAGAAATCTCAAGTTCTTCTTCAGACCAGCGGCTCTTCCTCTTTCTGGGAAGTTTCCGCAATACTTGTGCGTATTCTTCTCTTATCTTTAATAATCCTTCCCGTTGCGGAGCATGCGGTGAGAAAGTGAAAGCAAATGTTACTACTGTTAACTCTGTGCGCTCAATCACAGACTTTATGGCATCGCCTTCAGAAAATCGTGTTGCTCGCCCGATCAAATAACCACGAGTCCATTCGTGGAAATGTCGCCTTTTCGCTATATCTTCTTGCGCTTTACGCAACGACTCTTCAAGCTCTCTCACTTTTCCTTGTGAGTTTTGGATTTGGATTGCAAGCGTCCGTTCCTCTCTGCGCTGGTATGAATGCATCTCACGAAATTCAGCGATTGCCCGTTCAAAAATGCCGCGATCTTCCAAAAGATTAAATGCTTCGGAGTATCGCTTGGCTATTTCACTTGTTTCGGCATCACGACCGAAATGATCGGGATGGACTTTTGCCAAAAGAAACCGTGCACTTCTCCTGCAGTAGTCATAGAGATCGTCATTTGAAAGACCAAGCATCAAAATATCCGGCGACAAACGAATCATCTCTAGGGGATTCTCTTTGCGCTCTTCGCCCTTTAACTTGCGTACCAGCTCTCGCGAGTAACTCATTTATTCCTCCTCCTCGTTATGTTCCCATGTGGATGAAGACGCAAACGAAGAGAGAAGTGTAATTATATCATCAACACAACTCACATTGGGGAGAGCGCAATTTTTACTGCCGTTAGCGGCGATATCGGCAACGTTTTTGACAATGACCGCAAATGCTTTGCGATGAGACATCTTCATCCGTCGTTCTTCCATGATTTCATCCAGAGATTCGGCAATCATGGAAAGTATATCTTCCGCATCTTCACCATATGCTTGCACTAAATGAGCGGCAGTGCGCCATCCGATAAAGTATCCTTGTTCTTTCTGCCAATGTAAAAGATTCATCGTAAGAGAAAGCTGATCAATGATTTTCTCGCCTTTATTGGAATAAATATTTTCACCCAACTTGCGATCTTCAAGGTCGTGATTTGATAGCCACTGGCCATTTGTAAAGTAGAGATAAATACTTCTGAAAGTTTCTGGATGGAGAGGCACTCGCCAATCCACGGTAAGGTGAAGAAACATGTCCTGCTCAAGCTTTTGAGGCAATGCCTTTTGTACGCGAGCAATAAGGGTATCCGCCTTCCAACCGAGTCGGTTTGACAAGGAACGCACGTTTGGGTCACTCGGAACAAGCGACACTCCTTCATTCTTTGTGATATACCAACGATATTTTTCTTCTGCCATGGATCCCCTCCTCCAGAATTTATTATAATTTTAAGGAACTTGTGAGCATAGTAACTCTTTATCCTCCCAATGTCAAGGTTTTGTGGTAATCTGTACCACTTCTCAATCTGCGTCCACAGGAAGAAAATACACAATCATTTTACCACCCGCCAATCGTTAAAATTCGTAAGAGAATCTTGCGTAAGTTCGGTGGTGAGTGCAGAAATAGTTTCCTCGCGTTTCTCTCCGGTAAAGCGATCCGTGGCGGAGAAACGGATCGCGCCAGTCAGCCCTACAGCTTTGCCGACATCTGCTTCCGCGGGTGTGAGCGCCAACTGAAACGCGGCGGCAAGCGCCGGAGTGCGCACGCCCACGCCCGCTTTTATTTCCCCGATGCTCCAGCGCGCACGACCCGTTGCCGCGTCAAAAAACATCCGTGCCTCCGGCGGCGAAAACGAATTTACCCATTTCACGTTCGGAGGAATGGGAATAATGATTTCCGCATCGCCAAGATCGTTGGTAAAATTTCTCACCTCAAGGATAACAGAATAGACTGTCTTTTTCCCGACTTGGGGAGGAAGAGTCCCCTCGCCCGGAATAGGCGAGGAGCGAAATACCGCGCGCCCTGCAAAAATAATCTTACTCTGGACTTTGAGCCATACATCGTCTTGGGACGTAAGATCCGCGCCTTGAAATTCTTCGGGCGGAGTTGCCGCTTCAATCCGCGCCCCTATATGCACTGTTACATTTTTATCATCCGCGGTGCGCACCGCGGGACGAGCTCTCGTCCGTATGGAAAATCCAAGTTCTCCTTCTTTTCCAGGCTCAAGCGAACCAATGTCTTCGGTCGTGCTGGGATTCCAGATAATCATACGCGTTGCCGCGTCAAACGCCCCTCCTTTTTGTATGGAAAGAGTTTGAAAATCAACAATATCGCCCTCTAACAATACTTTTACAAAAACATTCCTGATTATTGTCTCGGTGTTATTTTTATAACGCACCACGACTCGGAGTTCATCCCCGGGTTTGACAATTGCATCGCGCGCTCCTTCGGCGAGAATCTCAACGAGAAGCGGTCTGACCGCGATCCGCACGTCTCCCGCGGCTTCGGTATAGGGAGTCCACTCTTTTGTCCCGGGATCAAACACGCCAATGCCCGCGCGAAATGATTTGAGTTCACCCTCATCACCAGTGATTTTCCCGCGCACAACAATTCTGCCGTCTCGCGCCGGATCAAGCGTTCCTACTTCCCAAAGCATGTCTCCCACGCTTGGGACAGGATCACTTGAGACAAAGGTAAATCCGGGCGGGTACTCTACGCGGACCGAGAGGTGGTCAAACGGAAGGGAAGCGTGAGAGGTGTAGTCAAGCGTCATCTCCATTTCTTGGCCGCGCGATACCGTTTGCGGCAATCCCCAGGAAAGCGCGACCGGGACTCCTTGGATTGTGATTATTTTTACGGCACGCGCCGAGAACCGCGCGCGGAGCGTTTCCGGTTGATACAAAAGAATCGCCTCCACTTTTTTTTCTTCCCCTTCGCGGCCGAAAAGCCGGCCGGTAAACTCAACCGTTTTTTCCGCGCCCGGTTCAAGATCCTCAATTTTTTGTATGATCCTTTGCGGAGCGAGACGCCATCCGTCGTTTTGGGAGACGAGGGATCCCGAGGGAAGCAGAAACGCAAGCTCAACTTGCGTAAGCCGCCCGCGCGAGGTATTGGTAAATGAAACTGGAACTGTGATTATCTCTCCGGCGCTTACGCTGTCCCTTGCAGGAATCACGATTTGGGCTTCCTGACCTTTGCTTCCGATATAGAAAAAAACAAACGCCGCGGCGCCGATTATAAAAAAGAGTCCGAGTCCGCCTATCAAAAAAGGGAACAATCGGCGCACGGAGGAAGATTTTTTTTCAGCCGGCGTCCGCCGCTTCTCTTCTTGCCAATAGGGACCGGAACGATGCCGAAATTTTGGAAACACCACGCGCGACTTCATCCGGCTTTTAAGTTCCGCTTCCTGTGACTTTTCATAGAGTGCACGCTCAAGATCTTCGAGTTTTGCCATAGTATAGCTGGCGCAAAACAAAAACGTAACATTCCACAGGCGAATATTGGCTTAAATAAGCCATTTCAACAACTCAAAATGTACGAATTTGTTTTGCGGGTGCTATAGTACCTAATTCACTTAATTTTGAAACCCCGATACTGCGGATACAATAGCTTATATAAAGACAACTTTTGATATCAAATACAGATTTTAGGCATCAAAATTAAGTGAACGGACTCGTAGTATAAGTATACACCTTTCGGAACCCGTTTGAAAAGACGTTTCAGACGGTTTGTTAGCTCGTTTCCGCATCACCAAGGCACGCGCGCACACGATTTTCAAAACTGCGGAAAAAAGCGTCCGCGTCATGCGTAAAGGATAGTGCTTCCCGGCCGCTACTTTCAAAAACATCGCGCCGCCTATCCTCAAATTTGCTTTTATCAAGCAAAATAAAACTCTCTATAATCTCCCGCCACAACACGCTATCTCTTTCACCTTCAAGACAAAGATCATCAATCAACCCTGCCATGCCAAGCCCGACCACAAGTTTTTCGCCGTATTCCCAAAGCCCGGGCCAGAGAGCAATCATGGATGCGTAGGTAAGTCGAAACCCGGCGCTCGCGGGAATAAATCCGATCGTTGCGGTATGAAGCAGTTCAAGATGACTTTTAAGTTTCGCGTCTCCTTTTTTCACGCCTTGCGCGCGCATGCGAATTTTCCCAAAGTCCTTGGTATACGCCGTAACAAGCGCATCTGCCTCGCCAATGTCAATTTTTTTGAGAATTATTCCTTGGGTGAAATAAATAAGAAGATGAAGCAGGAATTATGAATTAGGAATTAGGAGAATAACATCAGGAAGACAAATAGAGCCAACTCTCTTTTATTCATAATTCATGATTCCTTACTCCTGATTCCAATTAAGCGATTCCCACTCTTGCGCTCCCCTCTTCAAAAGAAATTTCGCGATTTGTTTTTGTGGCGTCTTTCCCAAAATGAATACTCCGGGCGCGCACGTCTTTGAGAAGTTTCTTTTCCCAACGCCCAAGCAATATTTGCAATGCGTTGTCCGCTTCAATCGCAAGCATGATTATATCTTTGGGAGTAAGCCCAAGCTCCCGCCGCATTTCCTGGATATTTCGTATAAGCTCACGGATGATTCCCTCTTCTTTAAGTTCGGTGGTGATATTCATATCGAGCCGCATTTCTTTTCCAAACGTAATTTTTTTCACATTTATTTCTTCTTTTATTAGATTCAAGAGTTGGGATTTTTTTCGTAATTCCGTATTTGTAATTCGTAATTCGGCGAGAGGTTGTCGCACCCGAATTCCCGCTTCCGCGCGAAGCCGGAGCGCATGAGAGGCGATTCTCCGAATACGCTCCATATCTTCTTCAAGTTCTTTTTTGATCGCGCCTTTGTTTACGCTTGGCCATGGTTCAAGATGCACGGACACTATTTTTTTGTCCGATACTTCTTTGAAAATCATTTCCGCAAGAAACGGCGTTATGGGCGCGGTAAGACGGCTCAATCCCAAAAGCGCCTCTTGGAGCGCACGCAACGCCTGCCGTCCTTCGAGAGTGTGCGCCTTCATGCGTTCGCGCGATCTTCGCACATACCAAAGCGATAGATCCTGCACAAAATCAAAGAGCGCTTTTGTCGCGCGGTTGAGTGTATAATTTTCAAACGCATCCGTTACTTCGCGATTCGCGCTATTGAGCCGCGAGAGTATCCATTGATCCAGTGCACCACTGGAGAAGATAAAAGAGTGAAGCGGATTGAGTCTGCGCCGAATTTTGCGACAACCTCCATTGGATCTGGATAGTTTTTCAAGCGTTTGGACATTTTTGCCCCGTCTTGGGCAAGGATCGTGCCGTGCGCATTCACATGCCGATATGCGGTTTTCCCGAAAAGCGCCACTGCAAGCACTAAAAGTGAGTAAAACCACCCGCGCGTCTGATCAAGTCCTTCGTCAATAAAATCTGCCGGGAATCCGATCCCCTTTTTCGGATCAAATATCTTTTTGTTCTCAAACGGATAATGCCATTGGCCGTATGGCATTGAGCCGGATTCAAACCAGCAGTCAAACACTTCCGGTATCCGTTCATACACTCCGCCGCACACGCACGGGAATTGTATCGCATCAATAAACGGGCGATGTACGTCAACAATGCCAAATCGGTTTCTAGGGATCTGCCGCACCTTCAATGGATATATTTCTCCATATCTCAAGAAATCCCGATACCTTTTCCCTTTACGAAGGTTCTTTGTTCCTTCATTGTCCAATCCTTGCCCTGCGGCGGCAAGCATCCATAAAGGAGCATCGTGACCCACAAAAAATATTGTTTTCCCTTTATACTGCCGTTCATACTCTTCCAAGAGACCAAAGACGCGCGTTGCCACATCGCGTAAATGCTCACCCCCTTGCGGGCGTTTTGTAAACCACTCCCCGAATGAAGAAAAAAAATGTTCATACTCTTTTCCAGTTTTTCTCTCAAAAATACCGAAATGAATCTCACGCAATCGCTCATCCTCCTGTATCTCATTTACTGATAAGATTTTGGCGGCAATCTTTGCGCTTTCCTTCGCCCGATTCACCGGAGAGCAAACGACCAAATCCGGCTTTATGCCAAATCGCAAGAACTTCTTTGCCGCCTGTTCCACATCACGACGACCTTCCTCGGTCAGACCATATCCATCATTTCCACTTATTACTACTCCTTTTATATTCGTCTCGGCTCTGCCATGGCGCATAATAAAATATCTGTTTTGTGGTCTTCCAATTTTTTGCTCCAGTTCCTGAAGTGATCCTATTATTTCCTGTTTCCCGCATTTTTTGCACCGCCACACCGGCAAAGGCGCGCCCCAAAAACGCGAACGCGAAATCGCCCAATCGCGCGCGCCTTCAAGCCATTTTCCAAATCTCCCTTCTTTTATATGCTCCGGTACCCATGTGATTTTTTTGTTGATCTTCACGAGATCATCGCGGATCGCCGCAACATTCACAAACCAAGAGACCGCCGCGTAGTTTAAAAGCGGCGTATCGCATCTCCAGCAATGCGGATAGGAGTGTGTAATTTCTTCTTTTGAAAAAAGCGTTCCGGATTTTTCAAGATACTCTATGATTTTTTTATCGGTCGCCTGCGGATCGCCTTTTGGTTTTACCGGAAGTCCTGCAAAGTCCTTTACTTCCGGCTTACATTTTCCGTCCATTGAAATATGCTGGACAAACGGAAGTTTTTTTTCTTTTCCCAAATTCATGTCTTCCTCGCCAAACGCAGGCGCAACATGCACAATTCCGGTTCCTTCGTCTGTGGTAACAAAATCTGCCGGATAGATCTTCCATCCGCTTTCGCGGTTTTCAAGTTTTGGATCGTTCGCGTAATAGTCAAAGAGGGGTTTATATTTTTTACCAATAAGTTTTTTTGTATCAATTTTTTCGATCTTCGCTCCCTCGGGGACTACTTTTGAATTTTTTGCCGCAATATAGGAATTCCCGTCTTCTTCAAATTTCACATACTCAATCCCCGGATGTACCGCAAGCGCAACATTTCCGGGAAGAGTCCAAGGAGTAGTAGTCCACGCAAGTAAAAATGTATTCGGCTCATCTTCAAGCTCAAATTTTACCATAACCGAAATATCTTTAATATCTTTATACCCTTGCGTTACTTCAAAATTTGCAAGCGTGGTCTCACAGCGCGGACACACATGCATTGACTTGTGTCCTTCATATATAAGGGTCTTGTCGTAAAGGGTCTTAAAAATCCACCAGATCGTTTCGGAATACTTCCAGTCCATTGTTTTGTAATCCCGCTCCATATCCACCCATCTGCCGATCCGCGGGATCACTTTTTTCCATTCGTCCGCGTAGCGCAACACGCCCTCTTCTGCGCGACGGTTAAATTTCCCTATTCCGTATGTTTCAATATCCTTTTTTGTTTTGAGTTTGAGTTCCTGCTCAATAATATTTTCCAAAGGAAGCCCGTGGCAATCCCATCCCCAACGCCGCTCCACATATTTCCCCTTCATTGTCTGATATCGCGGAATCGCGTCTTTTATAATAGAAGCCAAAATATGCCCGTAGTGAGGAAGTCCGGTGGCAAACGGCGGCCCGTCGTAAAACACAAAACGCGGAGCGTTTTTTCGTTTTTCCAAACTCTTCTCAAAAATTTTGTTCTCCTCCCAAAACTTCAGTATCTCTTCCTCCCGCTCGCTAAAACTCTTTTGTTTTTTCTCTTCGTGTTTTTCTCCTTGCATAGGTACTATTCTACCGATTTTCCGCCAAATAGCAAGAAAAAATGCCAAGCGAAGCTTGGCGATTGGTTGACAGGACTCGATGCAACTGGATAATCTTTAACCCTTACTTAGCATCTGGAACGGAATCCTTGCCTAATTTTCTGTCAAGAAGTTCTTGCCCGCGCTTTTCCAACAATTCTCTGAACTCGCGCAGTGCATCATTCAGCTTTTCTATACTCTCAATAGCTTCCTTCGCAACCTGTTCTGTTGCTCTCGATAAATCGCCAGAATTGGGAGCAGTATTTTGTCGTTCCGTTTTTCCGCCACTTTCTCCTTCAGCTCCATGCACCCATCTCGGGAAGGCAGCAAGAAGAGATAGCTCAAGAAGTCCTATTACAATGACACGGCTTACATTTCCGCTAAACCTGCCCAATACTCCATTCCCGATTGACTCACCTTCATAAGAGATAGATTTTACTTGATTTGAAGATAATACGCCGTTGTGTTTTTGGGTAATCTCTTCAATAGCCATTCTCATAGCATCAGGCGGTATTTCTGGCATAAGGAGATTTCCGGTTTTGTTTTGTTGCTCAAAAGAATCAGGATAGAATGATTCTGTCATAATTATAAGCAAAAACTCTTAATTCTTTAATGAAAAAAGGGACTGGAGGTGATGTATTTCCTCTTCTACAATTTTATCCCACTCTTGGTGGTCTTCATTGGCTAATGCCTTCTCTTTACGTTCTTGAATGATGCGAAATCTTCCGATCTGATCCGGCAGTAGCTCAAATAATTTCAAAATGCTCTCACATGCTACGGGCGAGAGATCACCCAATCGAGAAAGCCAAAACGCTCGATCCTCTTCTGAGACTTCCTTCCTGTTTAAAAGCTTTTGAAGGTTATCGTTCATACCTATTTTTTAAGAATCTTTGCCTGCCTGCTCACATAAAGTATCATCAGTATAATTTCCTTTTCCGTGATAGTCAAATAAAGTTATACACATGAGATGGGGATCTCTCCTCAACAATCTCAAGCGCACGGAGATTTACGTTATGCGTTACCACCTCGCGCGCCTGCGAAAAATTCATCCATCGCACCTCGTGAAATTCTTCAAAATCAACCTTAAATTCTTTCCCATCCAGAGAGCGAAGAAACCATGTATCGTAGTGTTCTTTACAGTATCGTGAGAACTTTGTTCGTATCCCTAACGAGAACGCGGATGGGAACGGATTCCCACCACACCAAAAGCCACAATGAGAACGAGTATCCCCAACAGGAAAAGATTAAGTGGCGTAAAAAGAAGTTGAAACATATCCCAATATCACATCTCCTCCGGAGCGTCAATGCCTAAAAGTGAAAGCCCTTTTGCGAGCGTGAGCGCGACAAGAGAAATAAGCGAGAGACGAAATTGTTTTTTTGCGGGATCGCTTTCCTGCAGAACCGGATGCGAATGATAAAATTCGTTCGCAAGTTTTGCAAGATTATAAAGGTAGTTCGCCAGGATATTAGGCATAAAATCTTCAAGCGCGTCTTCTATGGTTTCGCCCAACCGGAGCCCTGCGGCAACAAGCCGGTGTTCAAGAGAATCAAGTCCTATCGTGTTAGACACCGAGTGTTCAACATCTTGATCGGTTGTTTTACGCAAAATGCTTTTAAGCCGCGCATAAGTATATTGGATATACGGACCGGTATTCCCCTCAAACGAAAGCGCCTCGTCCCACTTGAATATAATATCCGAGCGGCGGTTATGAGAAAGATCAAAATATTTTAATGCGCCAATCCCCACTTTGTGAGCCACTACATTTGCATTTTCCAAATCTGGATTTTTTTCTTTAATCACTTCCCGCGCGCGGTGAATCGCCTCATCGCAAACTGCCTCAAGCGAAATTATATTTCCCGCGCGCGTACTTATCGCGCCGGTCGGAAGCGACATAAAACCATATTCAACATGCTCGCTCTCATTCACTCCCTCAAATCTCAAGAGTTCAGCAACCCGAAATACCTGCTTGAAATGATGCGATTGGCGGACATCCACAAGATATAAATTTTTCCAAAAGTTCCAGTGTTCTTTTCTATACTTAATAGTAGCGAGATCGCGCAAGAGATATGTGGACGCACCATCAGATTTAACAAGAATAGCTTGATCCAACCCTTCATTTTCTAAATCAACTATAACCGCTCCCTCTTCTGTTTTCTTTGCCACGCCTTTTTCTAGAGTAAGCGTAACAATCGCGGGCATATCGTTTTCATACGAGCTCTCGCCTTTGTGTTCGTCAAATGAAAGAAGCCCGAGACGCGAGGCACTCTCTTCAAGTTTTTCCATTGAAATCTCCACCATCCATTGCCATATTTTCCGATTCTCGGTATCACCTTTTTCGAGCTTCGCAAATTCGGCTTTTCCAAACTCATTCGCATTTTCATCTTTGTTTGCCGTCTGATACAATACTTCAAGCTGGCTAAACGGATCTTCCTCTATTTTCTTTTTGGTGTCCTTATCCGCCTGTTTATACGCCCAAAGTAAAATCCCGAATTGCGTTCCCCAGTCGCCCACATGGGTATCCGAAACCGCATGATATCCTTGCGAGTCTAACGTCCGTTTGATTGCGTCTCCAATGACCGCGGATCGCAAGTGCCCGACGTGCGGCCGCTTGGCAATATTCAGCTGCAAATATTCAACCATTACTGTTTTGCCTTGCCCGTCTTTACTTTTGCCCCATTCATCAGGATTTTGTAAAACGCCTTCTATCCGCGCAAGCAATTCTTTATCTGATAGTATAAAATTTATAAACCCGGGGGGCACGACTTCAATTTTCCTAAGTTCCGGATTCTTTGCCTCAAGTTCCACAGAAAGAAGAGCCACAATTTCCATCGGGCTTTGTTTGAGAGTATGCGCCAAAATCAGCGCGGCGTTTGTCGCGTAATCCCCATGCTCCGGATTTTCCGGAATTTCAACCGAAAACTCGGGTATTGCAATATCCCCGAATTTATTTCGTATCGCTTCCGAAATTGCATTTTTGAGATTGGCGCGTAGCATAAAAATACTCTACAAAATTTTACAAAAAATAAAAGGACTAAAGGTCCTGCGTATGAAAGCTGTGAAGCGGCAGAGTGCTATTCGGATAGTTTTGCGAGAATGTTCTCTACATGCATCTTGAATATCGGGAGATCCTTCTCAATCGTGTTCCATACCATCTCCACATCAACGCCGAAATATTCGTGGATAAGAATATCTCGCATTCCCGCGATATTGTTCCATGGGATTTGCGCATATTGTTGCCGCACCTCAACGGGCAAGTTTTTTGTTGCCTCGCTAATAATCGCAAGCCGCCTCATCACCGCATCCTGCGTTTGCATGGAGGCAACGAATTCTTCTTTGGAGATACCTTTCGCATAGCGCTCTATCCATTCAATACTCTCCAAAATATGCCGAAGAAGTATTCTTGAATTCTTATCCATACAAAGAAATCTGCCCCCGCAAGATGGAATCTTGCAGGAGCGGCGAGAGAGATTGATAAGTGATCACATCAACCTTCATCCCAAGCGCCTGTTCTAATTGGGTCTTAAGCGACGCCAAGTCAAGGAGCGTTTTTTGCCCCTCAAACTCTACCAAGAGATCAATGTCACTTGCACTGGTCGCCTCACCTCTTGCAAAGGAACCGAAAACAGCCGCGCGCCTCACGCCTGCGTGTCGCAAGATTATATTCGCTCGTTGCTTTATGTCTTCAACACTATTCATGTTTTTATGATACCATACTTCTCCACTCATGAGAAGCTCAATAAAAGGTAGCCCTCACAGCCCAACTTTTTCGACTTATATGCGCGACGAATTTTCCGGAACAGAAACCGAAAACATGGGCATTGCAACATCCCCGAATTTTTCGGAAATCGCGTCCTGAATCACATGTGTCAGTTGCGCACGTACCATAATAGGTAGATTAGCAGAGTTTGGACAAAACAAAAAGACCCCGTATCTTTTGGATATATTTCCGCCAATCAGCATACGACCCGATGTATTATAATTTATTCTACTATTTGTTTACGATCGTGAGTAATATGATTGAATAAAAAAGGCCCGAAGACCTTTTTTCAAAAATTGGTATTTCACAAACCTTACTTCTGCCGTTGCTTAAGAAATGGTATCAATACCTCACGAACCCCTTCTGGTCTTTCGAGGCAAATTTTATTCCCCTTCCCTATTTCGTCAGCTGCCCACTGAAGAAGCCGCAAGGCATACCGGATAGTTTGTGATCGAGAAGGTGCTTTAATCTTTCTCTGAAGCAAATCGAGATCAGTAATATCTTCATCTGTAAGATTCAACTGGAGTTTCTTACCCTGGTTTTTAGTTTCTGCCATTTATGTACCTCCTTTACATACATATAAATGAACATTGCGAAAAAGTGTGCTATGGTAATGGTATATCATGTCCGACCTCTCTGTCAATCGCCGCGCACATTTTGACTACGAAATCCTCGCAACCTACGAGGCGGGAATTGAGTTGCTCGGATTTGAAGTAAAAGCGGTGAAAACCGGGCGGATGAATTTGGCTGGGGCATTTGTCGTAATCCGCGGAGAAGAGGCCCACCCCCACACTAAAACGCAAAAACGTTTTAGTGTGGGGGCATGGCTCTTAAATGCGGCGATTGCCCCGTATCAGCCGAAAAATACGCCTGCGGATTATGAGCCCACGCGCTCGCGGCGGCTACTTTTGCATAAATCCGAAATTAAAGAACTACTTGGCCAGACAAGCCAAAAAGGTTTGACAATCATACCCTTAAAAGTGTATACTAAAAGAAATCGCGTGAAGGTCTTGATCGGCATTGCCCGCAGTAAAAAGAAAGGCGACAAGCGGGAAGTTATCAAACGAAGAGAAGCATCGCGCGAGATTGATCGCACGTTGAAACGGGGGTGACGGGATTCGACGGGTTTTGACCTTATGGAAATCAGGTGGGAGAAGTACGGTATCTCCATAAATCTTCCGTACATCCAAATAAGTGCAAACTTATTTAACTCTTTTGGACGCCAACCCGCAATGGCGGTAGCGTAACAAAAGATCCCTATTCCGCCTCGCGCGGAGTAGCATCGGCTGGCTCACGCTCGTATGGCCAATCACCGGTGTTATATATCGAGCTTGACTCTTCCGACACTTGATGAGAAGAGCGACCCATATCAAGTAAATCCGTTCTCGCTTCGGCAAGGACTAAACCTGTATAAATTTCCATTGGGGAAAAATTCGGATGGGAGTCCGACTCTCCCCACCTCCACTTCATACAGAAAATAGAATAAAAAGTGAACTCCATTTTCTATTTTCTCACTTTCCAATCCAAAAACGCTACCGAATAAACCCCGCGCCTTTCTTTGCGCAGTACATACCGCACATTACTTTTATAAATTGAACGGGAGATATTAGAGAAGCCGCTACTTGCACAAGGAAAGGTGCGGGGTAAATCATCACCATACAGAGACGTTATCGCATAAACCACTTTATACGAATATCACCTGTCCGCGTGATTGACGAGGACGGGAAAAACCTCGGGGAAGTTTAAGTATGACCGCGAGAAAGGAGAACGCGAACATGGCAAAAAGCAAAAGGAAACAGGCATAAAAGGAATTCGGATCGGATTTACCACGGGCACACATGATTTGGAATTACGCGCCAAGAAAGCAAAAGAATTTCTTGAAGAAGGCGACAAAGTGCGGATTGACATGCGACTTGCCGGAAGGCAAAAAGCCCATCGCCCGCTTGCGCTTAAAAAATTCAATGAATTTCTCAATATGATCATGGTTGAATTTACCCTTGAGATGCCACCCAAAAACTCTCCTCAAGGAATAGGCGCGGTGATCACAAAAAAGTAGTAATCGCGAATACACGAATCAAACGCAAATATACGAATGGGAATTCTTTTTCGTATATTCGTATATTAATCTTACATTCGTATATTCGCGAATACTCTATGCGAAAAGCAGTTCTCAAACGAATCAAAATAACCAAAACCGGAAAACTGCTTCGCCGCCGCGCGGGGCAGAATCATTTTAATTCAAAAGAGGCGCGGCACACCCAGCTTCGAAAAAAAGGGCTGAAAGGATTTAGTCCCACGATGGAGAAGAGAATGAGAGCATACATTTAGCTTCCCGAATAGCATCACTAATTACCACGAATTATTCGCGAAGAATTCGGGGAAATTCGAGCATATATTTGTGAAATTATGGTTCGAGTCAAACGGGGCGTTATTGCCCATAAACGAAGAGAAAAAATCCTCAAATACACAAAAGGATTTAAATGGGGGCGGAAATCAAAAGAACGTTTTGCGAAAGACGCGCTTCTGCATGCGTGGTCACATGCGTTTGTCGGGAGAAAACTAAAGAAGCGGAATGCGCGCCGGCTCTGGCAGACAAAAATTGGCGCAGGCGCGCGAACGCACGGCATATCGTATAGCGCGCTCATGGGAAAACTAAAGAAAAAAGATGTCGCGCTTGACCGAAAAATACTCGCGGCTATCGCCGAGTTGCATCCTGAGGTATTTAAGAAGATTCTCGAGAAAGTGAAATAGAGTAAAATTCTATACAAAAATCCCTCCGCCTCAAAACGGAAGGATTTTTTCTTATCTTTAAAGGAATTACTCAAAAATGAAATGCGGCATCACAACGAGAAGCACTCCGATGGAGATGAAAAGAAGTTGGGCAAGAGAGTGGCGGAGGCGGGTGGACTCGTGAAGTTCCGGCATAAGATCGGTTGCGGCAAGATAGATAAAATTTCCCGCAACAAGCGCAAGGGCAATGGGTAAAATTGGCTCAAGAAAAGCTCCGAATATGTAGGTCAGAACCGCACCCAAAATTGTTGAAAGCGAAACGAAAAAGTTATACAAAAGCGCGCGGCTCTGCGCCATTCCTCCGTGAATTAACACCCCAAAATCTCCGATCTCTTGCGGTATCTCATGGAATATCACTGCCATAGTAGTAAATATACCAAGCCGAGGATCTGCCAAGAATGCAAGCGCAATAATAATACCGTCAATGAAGTTATGCAGAAAATCTCCCCAGAGAATAAGGTAAGTATAGGTATGAACCGGACAATGCCCGTCGTGGCAATGATACCAAAAAAGAAACTTTTCAAGCACAAAAAAAAGAAAAATGCCTGCAAGTACAAAGGAAAGCACCAATTCCACTGCGCCGAAATTAATTACATGTACGATTTCATTCCCTATTAATGAGTCAGTGCCCAGATCTCCTGCCATCTTAATCGCTTCCGGAATCAATTCAAGAAATGCGACTCCCAAAAGCGCGCCAATCGCAAAGCTCACAATAAAGTGCGCGCCCCGTCTTATTCTCTCTTCTTCAAATATCGCAAGTGCACCGCCTGCGAATGAAACAACGCTTTCGGCGATAGAGGCTAACATTATCATCACAAGTGGTGTCATAATCAGTTTTTACTTGAGTAAGAAAAAGTTTGCATTTTTAAGATTGCATTTTTGCAACTCCTGTTTCTTCTTTTACTTCGCGCCGCACCGTCTTTTCTGTGGTCTCTCCTTTTTCAATATGCCCTTTTGGAAAATCCCAATGGCCCAGTTTTGACTTTCCTGTTTTTTTATCCGCCTCGTCGGTATGTTGCAAAAGGAGATATTCTCTTCCCTTTTTTGTTTCGCGAAATATGACTGCACCGGCAGAACGTTCTATTGGCATACGGTTGATTTTTATTGTATGGTCTATTAAAATTGCGGTAAGAAACGAATGATCGTGTCAGCATCTTCAGCATCTTTTCCGCAGGCCACGCATTTATAATATTTTTCTTCTCCGCCCTAAACCCGCATTGCGGGTCGGGCGACGCAACACACGACTATCTTTCCTTAAGAAATTTAAGCATCTCCTTCAAAGGATGCGCATTGATAATATCTCCGCGTGTAGCCCACCCCCGGCGGGCTTGTCCGATACCCATTTCCAGATACTTGAAATGATTCACCGAATGTGCGTCCGAATCAATCGCCATCTTCACGCCTGCGTCCACGCACTTTCGCACATATTCATCTTTTATATCAAGCCGATCCGGATATGCGTCAATTTCAAGCACAGTGTTGGTACGACGCGCCGCTTTAATGATCTCGTCAATATCAAGCTCAATAGGTCCGCGCTTATGTATCACCCGCGTGGTTAAGTGAAAAATAATGTCCACATTCGGATTTTCCATTGCGCGGATTATACGTTTTGTCTGTTCGGCGCGCGAAAGGGTAAAGTGGCTATGCGCCGCCGCGCCCGCTACATCAAGTTTTTTAAGCACGTCATCTTCAATATCAAGTGTTCCGTTTTTCATGATATTTACCTCCGCGCCTTTCAAAACTTTAAACTTTAAATCTTTATACTTGCGATTGATTTTATCAATCGCCTCCATCTGCCGTAAAAGTTTTTTTTCGTCAGCCCCACCGGTCATCGCAAGCGACTTCGTATGATCGGTGATCGCGATATAGCGAAGTCCCGCTGACATGGCGGCGCGCGCCATTTCCTCAATGGAATTTTCCCCGTCGGTCCAATCCGTTTGCATTTGGAGATCGCCTTGTATATCGCTGTAGCCGATTAATCTTGGCAATTTATTTTCTTGCGCCGCCTTTATTTCTCCCATATTCTCCCGCATTTCCGGCTCAATATAGCGTAGTCCCAACTTTTCGTACACCTCTTCTTCCGTTCTCCCCGCAATCATCTTCTCTCCTTTGAAAAGCCCATATTCATTCAGTTTCCACCCTTTTTGTATCGCGATTTCGCGAAGCGCGATATTGTGCTCCTTTGATCCGGTAAAGTAATTCAACGCCGCGCCCCATGATTCTTTTGGCACCACTCGGAGATCCGCATCAAGCCCGTTTTTTAATTTTACCAGGGTTTTGGTGGTGCCTTTCGCGTATACATGCGCTATGAACGGCAGTTTCAAAAATTGTTCCATCACACGCGCCGGTCTCTTCGAAGCCGCGAGAATATCTATATCTCCTATGGTTTCTTTCCTGCGGCGCACTGATCCGGCGACAAGCGCGCGCGCTACTTCGGGGAACAATTGAATCATTTTTTCAAGCGAACGAATTTCGGCAAGCGCGAACCCAAGCGCTTGCCTGCCGCCGGATTGTTTCAGAAATTCAATCCCCTTTAAAATTTTTTGTTCTGATTTTTCTCCAAAGCGTTCCAACGCGCGAATTTTTCCGGCGCGCGCGGCTTTTTCTAAATCGTTTACTGCGCGAACCCGAAGTTTTTCCCAAAGCAGTTTTACCATTTTGGGACCCACGCCTTCAATCGCAACAAGTCCCAACACGTCTATCGGATATTTTCTCTTAAAATCGCGGTACTCTTTGAAACTGCCTTTTTTAAAGAGTTCCTCAATATGCCCGGCAATGCCTTTGCCCACTCCGGGGATTTCCATGAGCGCGTCCGTTCCTCCGGTTTTGTAAATCTCCTCTGCCTCGCGCGCATACGTCTCAATTCCAAGCGCCGCCGCTTCGTATGCCTGCGGTTTGAACGAAACACCTTCCATTTCAAAAAACGCCGCTATCTCCCGAAGGATTTTTAAGATTTCTCGGTTGGTCATAGAGTAATCGCAAATATACGAATGTAAGAGTAATATACGAATATACAAATCCTTTCTCATTCGTATATTTGCGTTTGATTCGTAATTCCGAGATTACTCCTTGAGATGGTTTCAAAACTATTTCGTTGGGAAATTTTAGATTCTTGAGCTGCGCCGAGAAAGACGAGCAAAAAGAGTTGAGGCGTAGTAGAACTACGGCGATACTCTTTTTGCGAAGTCTGACGAAGGCGTAGCCGAGAATCTGAAATTG
>VMFQ01000017.1 GCA_007376125.1 Parcubacteria group bacterium Gr01-1014_33
TTGAAGCACGCTGCAAACGAGATCGTGAAAAAACTTGAATGGTTAGAATGGCGCGAGCATCCCAATCCTTTCTGTTTTCCTATTTCACTTCCTGTGGTATGTGAGACTGATGACCCGATCAAAGAAAGCGTGAATGTTTGCTTTTTCGCATTTAGCGAGCTTCCTTCGAGAACCATGGCAATCCATCACTATGATATCGCCTGCCAAGTCTTTCAGTACCTTTTGGAACGAGATGGCCACGACAATTAACATAGACTGCCCAATTTCTTTGGGTGGTTTTTTAAATAACTTTAAACTCCGGCAATGGCACAATAAACTTTCCTCCCGCCGCGCGAAATTCTTTTTCTCGTTCTAAAAATTCCGGAAGAAAGTGCCACGGCAGAACTAAGAAATAATCAGGTTTATCTTTACGCGCTTGTTCTTCCGAAATAATCGGGATATTGGTTCCGATTGTTTTTTTGCCCCATTTCATCGGATTTCGCTCGGCAGCAGCGGTAATCAATGACGAATCCAAGCCGTAATATTGTAAAAGTGTATTTCCTTTGGTGGATGCGCCGTAGGCATACACCTTTTTCCCTTGCTTGATTTCTGACGTGATAAAATCATACGTTTTCTTGCGGAGCGCCTCGATACGTGCCAAAAACGCATCATACGTTTCTTTCTTTTCAATGCCTAATACCTTTTCCCTGTTTCTTAATGCTGCAATTCGATCTTTTCTCCCTTCTTGACTTTTGCCCATGCTCCCGCCTTTACGACGAATATATATCCGGAAGCTTCCCCCGTTTACATCATTGAGTTCCACGTCAAATGTTTCAAGATTGTGCCGCGCGAGTAGCGCTTCGAGGGACGCAAGAGAATAATACTGTAAATGTTCGTGGCATGCGTTATCAAACGCGTTTTGCTCAAGCATTGAAGGGAGGTAGCTCATCTGAATGATAAAAATTCCTTCCTGATGAAGAATTTTTGCAATATCCCGGACAAATGCGTTCGGATCGTCAAGATCATAGAACATGGCAATTGCAGTAATAACTTTTGCCTTCGCATCCCCAAATTCTTTTTGAAAAGGAACTTCACTGAAAAAATCATTAAAAACTTTTGTAGCGTGTTTTTCTGCGTATGGTACCAAATTATGGGCAGGCTCAAATCCCACCCGGATAATATCCGGATTTTTGTACGAGCGAACAAGAGTACCATCATTGCAACCGATATCTACGACAAAATCTCCAGCGCCAAGTCCTGCTATCTCCTCGGCTTTATGCGCAATTCCTTCAAGCTCCTGCGTCATTGTTTTATTGACACCAGAGCGGTACCAATAATTTCGATACATGACCCGGGGAGAAACGGTATGCTTGAGCTGCAAAAGTCCGCACCCACCTTTTGTGGCATCGCAAAGCACAAGGACGAGCGGATAGATCTCCTTATCTCCCTCCTCTGCTTGATTTTCTACGAAATTAGACACAAACAGAGACCCAAGCGAAAGAATCTGGGTAAGTTCGCCTGATCCGCATACACGGCACTGTGTTATTTCCTGGCAATTATTATCTTTTTCCATAGGACTTTTGGGGACGCATCTCCTGCTCCATATCCGCGTCTACCATCATTTGGACTAATTCCTTAAAGCTTACTTGCGGCTTCCAACGAAGTTCCTTCCTCGCCCGACACGCATCACCGCATGGCGGGTACAGTTCCTTTGCGCGGATAAATTGAGGATCAACTTTCGTATATTTTTTCCAATCAAGGCCAAGATATGAGAATGCTTTTTTTACAAACTCTCTTACTGAATGCAGTTCACCCGTTGCAATCACATAGTTTTTAGGTTTTTTTTGCTGCAACATGGCCCACATCGCTTTCACATAGTCCCCGGCAAATCCCCAATCACGCTTTGTATCAAGATTTCCAAGCCGCAGTTCACTTGCGTGTCCCAGTTTGATATTGACCGCAGTAGAAGTAATTTTTCTTGTTACGAACTCAAGACCCCTTCGGGGCGACTCGTGGTTGAAGAGTATGCCCGAGACCGCAAACATTCCGTATCGCTCCCGATAGATTGAAACCATCGCATCCGCATATAGTTTCGCCGCGCCATACGGGCTAAAAGGACGGGGGGGCGTATTTTCATTTTGACGCGTACGCTCTGCAATACCAAAAATTTCCGCCGAAGATGCCTGGAAAAATCTTGCGCGAGGCGCATACTTCCGAATCGATTCTAAAATTCTTACCGGCCCCAAGCCATTGATATCGGCTGTTGCCAGAGGAAATTCAAAAGATCGCGTGGAAGAGGATTGGGCCGCAAGATTATACACCTCATCCGGTGTTACTTTGGCGATCGCGCGGGAAATACTTTCCTCATCTCTAAGGTCACCCGAAAGCAGTGGTATCTCCTTGGGAACATGCGGGATATCGCCTTGTTCTTTTTTCCCCGATTCTACCAAGCCAAATACGCGATATTCTTTGCGCAAAAGAAACTCTGCCAAATACGATCCGTCTTGGCCGGTAACGCCGGTAATCAATGCAGTTTTTTTATTTTTGCTCATACCTCCGCCATTTATCCCGCACCTTTCCAGAATACCCCGCAGGAAGATGCGGGATTTATTTGCCTACAAGCGATGCATAGAGGTTGGTATATTCTTCTATTCGCTTCTGCCATGTTGATTCACGCGCAAATGCAAGAGATTTTTTTCTCATACGCATCACCATTTCTTTGTCGCAAAGGATTGTCACAATTGCCTCTGCAAAATCATCCGCGCTTCGTGTGGACACCAAAATACCATTTTCTCCTTCGCGCGCCGCGTCTTCAATCCCGCAGTTTTTACTGCCCACTACCGGAAGCCCTGCCGCAGCGGCTTCCAGAAACACGAGCCCGAACCCTTCTATGTCATGATTCACATTTTGGGAAAAAAGGCAAAAAAGTTCGGCGCCCCTATAGATGTCTGCGAGTTGCTCTCGGGTAGAGACGTCTTCCAAAATAAATACCTTATTTTCTAAATTGAGTTCTGTAATGAGCTTCTGCAGACGCACATAGTAATCATCTTTATATTTTTTTCCCACAATGACATAGTGAAGTTCCGGAATATGTGTACACACCCTTGCAAATGCCTGAATGCTTACATGGTACCCCTTTCTCCAGCGAAGCTGCCCCACACTCAAAATATATGGTTTATACTTCTGAAGTTTTTCAGCCCCATAATTCCTGATTCCTGATTCCCCTGCCCCCACACCAAAATTTGGTGTGGGGGTGAAATTCCTGAATTCATCAATATCCACTCCATGATTAATCACTCGGATTGGAAAACTAGAAATCTTTTTCTGAATTTCATCTCGCGTAAATGCGCTGATTGCGGTAACCACATCCGCCCGGTGATACGCCCACCTCACAAGCCATTGGTACAATCTATGATACAGGGGAAGTATTGAGCCGCTGCCGGTCGCGGTTATTATAACCTTTTTTCGCAGCCCAATTGATGCAAACATCGCGACCACTCCATAGGGAAAGACATCAAGCGCGTGTACGAGGTTGCACTCTTTTATTATTTTTCTCACGCGCGGAAGCGACAGAAGAAGCCGGATTTTCTGCGGGTAGAGAATTGGCTCCTCGCCCTCATAGCCGCTCGCAACAGTTGTAATGGCGCACACTTCATTGCCTGAACTATTTTTTATCCCCTCTGCCAAGCGCCGAGAAAATACTCCCGCGCCATTGTAGCTTTGCAGATTATGGGTCAAAATGCAAACTTTCATCTCACAGCATAGGGCTTATGCGTTTGTAGTCATTGCGAGCGAAGCGTGGCAATCTCGACTTTGGAATATGGGATTGCTTCGTCGAAGATTCCTCGCAATGACATTGAGAAAAACCATTGCGTGGCAAAACGCATAAATCCCATCAAGAAAATAGTGTCTCCTCCACCAATTCAGAGATAATATGAATAATAATGAGATGCACCTCTTGAATTCGAGGAGTGTCAGAGGATGCAACACAAAGAGAAATATCAGCCAGCTCTTTTAACTTACCGCCTGCTCCGGTAAGTCCGATGGTTTTTATCCCGAGTTTTTTCGCACGCTCCAGCGCCGAAAGTACATTGGGCGAATTTCCGCTCGTACTCAATGCCACCAAAATGTCCCCTTCTTTTCCTATTGCCTCAAGTTCTCGTGCAAAAATCTCCGAGTAATCAAAATCATTTGCAACCGCAGTCAGAAGATCTGTGTTTGTTCCAAGCGCTATTATGGCGAGCGGACGCCGATTCATTTTGAATTTCCCGGCAAGCTCTCCTGCAAAATGCTGGGCCTGCTCCATGCTCCCGCCATTTCCGCAGACAAGAATTTTATTCCCTTTCCGGAGAGCTTCTACAAGCATCTGTACCACCTCTTCCATTTCCGGAACCTGCGAGCTCGTTTTCACTACCTCAATATTTTCGTCAAATCTCGCGGCTATTTTGTCCTTAATTTCCATAATAAGTATAACGCCGGCTACTCATAATCGTTTCAATATCTCAAGGTAGCGCTCGGCTGTTTGCTCCCAAGAAAAATTCTCGACTTGAGCAAATCCACGTTCTATCAAGTCTTGCCTCAAGTGAGAATCTTCAACAATTCGCCGCATCCCTTGCATAATACTCTCCGGATCAAGATGATCCACATAGAGCGCGGCATCTCCTGCAAGTTCGGGAAGAGAGGAGACGCGCGAAGTGATTACAGGAAGACCGCAACTCATTGCTTCAAGAATCGGAAATCCGAATCCTTCAATAATGCTTGGATATAAAAGCGCGCGCGCGTTTTGATACAGATACGAAAGGACATTATCGCTTAAATGCCCGGGCAAAAAAATAATATTTTTTTCAATCCCCTCTTCTTTTATATATTTTTGAATGCGCTCGTAGTACTCTCCCATCCCCTTTCCAAGAAGCACAAGTGAAAAGTCGCTTCGTGTGTCTAAAAATAAACGAAATGCGTGTACAATATTCAATACGTTTTTTCTCTCTTTAATTGCTCCCACAAAAAGAAAAAAGTTTTCAGGAACTCTTATTTCTTCTTGGCTGATAGCGCAAATCGAGTTAGAGCCAAGATACACGGTAGTAATCTTTTTTTCAGGTACGTGAAAAAGAGCTATCGCATCTTTTCTTGTTGCATCAGAGATTGCAATAATATGGCCTGCGCGCTTCAAAGATCTTGCATGAATAAATTGCGTTATTATTTTTTGAAAACATTCGCGTATACCGCTTGCAGGAAAATTCACCCCCACACCTATTCTTCGCAGAGCTTTTTCAATACCGAGGAATAAAGTTTTTTTTTGAGAAGCGCGTCGAGGTACTTCTTGCCCAAAATAGGTGTGGGGGTAAAGATATGCAAAATCAAGTGCAATTACAATTGATTTCTTGGGCTTGAAAAAAAGAGGAAGTACCGGCGTGTTAAATAGATAGACATCCGCACGGGACAAGTTCCGAAGTCCTTCAAGCCAGAAAGTTCCTTTGGGCAAACACTCTATTTTCCAGTTTTTTCCCTCAAACTGCGGAAGAGCGGAGAGCCCCCTTTTCACATAGATAATATATTCATTTTGAGAATCAGCTCTCATGAGCGCGCGCGTAAGCTCAAAAATTGCGCGCCCAAGCCCGCCTGAATATTTTTCGCCATAGGGATAGAGGATAATGCCGATTTTCATTTTCTATAGGCGAGACTTTTCTCAATAAAATGAATAATATCTTCTGCCCGTTTTTCCCAGGTAAGTGTCCGTATTTTCTTATTTGCATGATCAATTCTGAATTGTAACTCTGGGTGATTAGCATGCAACACATGTTTGATTGCATACGCGAGACTCTCGGAGTTGTCGGATTCATAAAAGAAAACTTCGCTTTCCGAGACGATTTCGCGGTTAGCCGGCGTGTCGCTCGCAACAATTGGCTGATGACTTGCCATGTATTCAAGAAGCTTCATGGGTGAAGTATGAAAATACGAATATTTGTTTTCTTTTGTGCCGAGGACTAAAAGAACATCAGCCGCGGCAAGCCATAATGGAATTTCTTCATATTTTCGAGACCCCGCACAGACTATATTGGAAAGATGACGAGACTCTCCGCTTACAGCGACAAGTTCATCGGATGTTCCGCCCACAATATAAAAAAAGATTTCTTTACATTCGGCTGCCGTATCCAAGAGAATGTCCATTCCCTTCCACTGGTATATTCTTCCCACATAAAGCGCAATGGGTATTTTTTGAGGGAGAGAAAGTTTTTCCCGTGCTTCCTCGCGAGAAACAAGAGTATTGAATTTCTCAATATCAACTCCGTTAGGATGGACTATGATTTTCTCTTGAGAAATATGGAATACCTCGCTAATCTTTTTTTTAATAATCCGATTGATTACGATGATTCCTCGCGCATACTTAAAAAGTATTGAGAACAGAATACTTTTCTTTTTCGCATCATGAATTTCAACAAAATATGGCACGCCCAAAAATGGTATAAGGAGAAAAGAAAATTGGTCAATATCGGTCGTATACATGACCTTAAGATCCCCCCGCATGCGCGTATACCATAAATAAAAAAAATAGGAGATCATAAACGAGAGTGATCCCACGAAAAACCCGAAACGATTCCTTTCGTACCAGTCAATTACGGGAAGCCGCGTAAGCCGGATTGGCGTCCGGAGGTCATAGAAATGCGCTACCGATTCCGCAACTGTTTTTCTTGCGGGCACCACAAGCTCCACTTCTATTCCGGCAGCAGTAAACGCCTCGCACATTTTAGCAAGCTGAATTCCGTGGGCTTTTTCCGTAGGCATCCGGGTATTGGCAATATAATAGATTTTCATCACAATTGCTTCTTAATACTCCCGAGCATAATTGCGCTCATTTTCTCCATGGTTTTCGCTAAACTATGATCCTGAAGCACGATTTCACGAAGCGCCTCATTGGGACGCGACTCTTGGCTAAGCATCTTCATCCGTTCCGCCAAGAATTCAGGACTTACATATTCAAGAAAATAAGGAGGCGAGAGAATGGAGCGGTATGCATCGTTTGCGGTAATCACGCTAAGGCCCGATGCCATTGCCTCAAGCACCACTTTGTCGAGTGATCCGGTTTTAGAGACATTAAGAAACACATCATAGTCCGGCAAGAGCAAGGGAATTTCTGAAAATGAACGGCTTCCTAAAAATTCTACCCGCTTTTCAATTCCAAGCGTTTTTACAAGTGTGCGCAAAAAATCAAAATAATCATGATCGCGGCTTAAAAGCGGGCCTCCCACACAAGAGAGCGTCCACTCACGCGGCCATGTGTCTTCTAACACCTTGCAGGCGCGAAGGATGATTTCATAGTTTTTGATCGGTGAAATCCGTCCCACCGTCACAAAACGGATATCGCGACGCGCCCGAGGCGCCTTAGCAGAACGCGGTGCAAAGATATCCGTATTGATTGCCTGCCCGGTAAAAAATACTTTCTTTGAGGGAAGCCGGAACCCGCTTTGGGAAGAAGTAAATATAAAATCCGCGAGCCGTTCTGCAACTTTGAGTTTCCATGGAACGCTCCCATGCGCGTACCAGAGAAATACGGGCTTGCGTAATGATACCAGAAAAGGCGATGCCGCAAGCACAAATTCAGGAATCATATGAAAAAATACCAGATCCGCGACCGCGTATTGGCGCGAAAAAAGCTCCCAAAATTTCCAGACGCGCATAATCTTGGAACGCTCCACCCCCTTTCCAAAGGAAAAAACTTTTACATTGCCAGGAAAAGAAGTATCTCCTTTCCTGCCCGCGATAATCGCCACCTCATCAAACTTTTTGGCAAACGCTTCAAACCAATAATAAAATGCTCCGGTATTTTCATCGTTTTTATCGGCATTTTGGGTAACAATGAGTAATTTCATAACGTAATGCGAACGATGCACACTTCACACGCGAGCACCGCGAACAAAATTCTAACTCCTCCTCACCTCCCCTTATATACGCGGGGGAGGGTATATATTCGCAGTGTTCGCATAGGGTTCGTAGGTTCGCATTATATCCCATACGCTTTAAAACTATCCCGAAGTAACTTACTATATTCATCTTTCTTTGCACACGGAAGCTCTACCACCGTCTCTTGCCCTTTTTTTGCAAAACGGATGCGTTTTTCCGGGTCACGATACATTTCGACCATAGCGTTAAGAAATTTTTCCCGATCTCCCGCCGGCACCACTCTTCCATTGATTCCGTCTTTTACTATTTCTCCGGCCATCCCCACATCGGTCATAAGCACGGGAAGTCCTGCCGCCATTGCTTCAATCACCGCCGCGCCCCATCCTTCATAGAACGACGGTAAAAGAAAAAGATCAAATGCTTTGTAAAAAGAAGGAAGATCATCCCGCCATTTTTCCAGTATAACATTTTTTTCTAAATTGCGCTTGGTAATTTGTGCGCTATAGTATTCCCGGTCTCGCCCCTCGCCTACGAGAACCAGAAGAATCCTCGACGATACGGTCGTTAATTTTTCCATTATTTCAATAAGCATTTGGAAATTCTTTTCTTTTTGCACAAAACGTCCCACCGCAATCATTTTAAATTCAAATTCTTTGAAGCGGTTTTGATCTTTTTCACTTGGATGCGCCTCTATAAATTCTTGAATATCGGTAAAGATAGGAAGTACTGTAATTCTTGATTGATTGATGATAATTCCCGAATCTATTATTGCGCGCTTAATCCGCTCACTCACTGCCCGTACCGAGTCTGCGCGGGGAAGCAGCCGCTTCGCGATCTGAAAACGCATCCACTCTTTCCATGATGCCCCACGATAGCGGGGATTTAAAATATCAGTATGGACTTGCAGTTCAAACGGAATACCAAGCGCGCGAGAAATTAAAAATGCGGCTATTCCGGTTTCATCCGGCCCTTGTGCCGTCACACAATCAAAACGCGTTTTGCGCGCGGACGCCCGAGCAATGTAGTAGTAGGCGAGGACTCGGAAAACTTTTGCCGCCCCCGCACCACAGAGAAGAAGATTCTGAACTTGTTCTTTATAACATTCCGACATTCTCAAGAATGTTGGAATGTTTTGATCTTTATCCTTTCTCTCTAAAGGAAAAATCACATGCAATTCTTCAAACGCGTCTGCAAGAAATTGCATGCGTTTTTGCACGGAAGAGTTCTTGATTCCTATTTTTGGATCACCGGATATCATTAACACTTTCACGATCAAGAAAAGAAGCGGTCTGACGCATTATCCTTTCTTTTGAAAAAGAAGATGCGCGTCGAAATGCTTCTTCCACTATAGGTTCCCGTACGTCTTTTGGCATTTCGTAAAGATTTATTATTGTTCGTATCCATGCGTCTTTATCGTCATACGCCGCAAAAAAGCCGCTTTTTTCGTTTTTGACAAGTTCGGGATTTCCGCCGAGAGACGTAGTAATAACAGGAGTTTTCATTGCCATTGCCTCAAGAAGTATGTGGGAAAATCCCTCATATCCGGTATTCAACAAAAATATGTCGGCTGCGGCAAGGTACCGAAGCAGTGTCTCGCGGGGAACGCTTTCAAAAAGAAAAACATGATTCTCGAGATGAAGCTCTTTGATTTTTTCTTCAAGGAGAGAGCATTGCGGTCCAGAGCCAATTATAAAAAAAGAGAGATCAGGAATTTTTTGCAAGACTAACGGCATGATCTCGATAAGAAGTTCAAATCCTTTCCATGGCACAAGACGCCCGCTTGAAAGAAGGATGTACCCCTTTAGGTCAAGACGCGTACGCGCTTCTTCGCGGGAAAATTTCTCCTTGGGCAATTCAAACGAATTATATATCACATGCAGTTTTGAGCCTTCAATACCCCACTTTTCTACTACTTTCTTAAGATATTCGCTTGGCACAATAATACGTGCTACTGCGCGCGCACTGAGACGTTGAAGTGTGCGTAAAAATTCCACGCGCCATGGATACCTCCTGTCCAAAAAATCGTCGAGAAGCTCTTTTACTCCAAAACGGCTCACTCCTTGCTCCCATGCATAGTCTCCCACAATTTTCATAATAAATTTTTTTCGCAAAATCAGTGCGGCAATTGCAACAGGGATTCCCACGCTTACCGGATCTTGGGCAAATAGCATGTCGCTTCCCCTTCCTCGATCAAGGAGTTTCCAAAGATACGCGATATGACGGATCACTCTGGGAAAACCTCGGACTTCAGCAAAGCATATCACTCGTGTCTTCCATCCGTATTTGGGAAGTTCGGCAAGAAGCAGGGCGCTATAAGTAGCAGGCCCTCCAATATCGGGGGGAAAAATTCCCGTTGCAATTATAATTTTTTTCTGCAGAAGAGCACACTGGAAAAAAAGTTTTTCATACTCGCCGGCAATTTTTTCCCACGAGAACTGTTCCTTTACCATTTGCTTTCCCTCTTCTCGGATACGGATTGAGAGGCGGGAGTCTTCAAGGAGAGTCATAATTTTTTCTGTCAAGTCTTGAGGATCGTCTACGGCAGCATATAGTCCCGTCCTCTTATCCTCAATAATATCACATATGCCCCCTACAGGAGTTCCTACAATAGGGAGGCCCGCGGCAAGCGCTTCTACAAACGAATTTCCCATTCCTTCTGATCGCGAAGGACGAACAAATACATCTGCCTCATGAAGATAACGCGGTACTTGGTCGTAAGGGATGCCACCAAAAAATCTTACATTTTCTTCTAGATTTAAATTTGAGACCTGCAGCTTTAAACTATTTAGTTCAGGTCCATCACCCACAATATGGCAACGGATAGTAGGGATTTTTTTTCTTACCTCGCCAATTGCTTTAATAAGAATGTCAACCCCATTTTTTCGCACAAGCCGCGATGTGGTAATGATTGTTTTCGCTTCATGATTCATGATTCCTGATTCATGATTCACGAATTTTTCTATATCCACCCCATTATGAACCACCTCAAGCGACCCGATGTATCCTTCTCTCTCCACTATCTCCTTGAGGTAGCGAGAGATAACAGTAACACTATCTGCCCGATGTAGTAAAAATCGAAATACATGTCCGATCATCCCTCCTCGCCCTTTTTTAATTCGCGCTTCTCCCTCTCCGTATTGAACAGTAAAAATAAAAGGGATGCGAGGAGAGAAAAATTTAATGAGCCCGGCGAGAAGCGCACCTTGAGAAATATCAAGTCCCCACAAAATATCTTTTTTTTGGTATCTTCGGAGGATATAAAAAAAACCAAAAAAGGGGAGGAGCCATTTGTCAAAACGACTTCCAAAACCAATCCGCACCACCGTTGCTTCGGGCCGCACTTCGCGACGCAGCAATTCCTTTGTAACGCGCGAAGTAATAATTATAAAGTCAAATTTCCCGACGATGGCTCGGGCAACTTCGCAAATTGCGGTTTCCACTCCTCCCGCAAAGGGAAAGTAACTTGTCGTGCATACAAATATTTTAGGTTTATGCATAGAGGCACTCTTCAAAAATTTTCATATTCTGTGAATTATGAAACTCTCTGTCGTGTCATCCCCGCGCATGCGGGGACCCAGGAATCATGAAGAAAATCTGGATTCCCGCTCCCCGTTCCCCGATCAGGTCAAGGACAAGCTTCGCGGAAATGACAGAAGACGCTATTTCTTGAAGTTTCGTAACCACAGTAAAGAGAATAAAAAGGTCTTACCACACTTTCCATGCGAGAAAAGAGAGGGCGCCAAGAATGCTTACGCCAAACGCCATCAAAAAGAACGTAGTGATATTCGCGTGAAGATAAGATGCGGATGCCAGTTCTTGTTGAGACTCATGGAGTGAAAAATCTTTTTTCTCTTCTTGCAACTGGCTTGCTTCTCCGCTCGCTCCGCTTGACTCTTGTGCCATACTCTCATTTTGCGAAGGTCCTCCTTCTTCCTTTTTTGGAACTGCTTTTTCCGCTATTTGGGACTTTGAGAGCTCCAAAGAGGTACTGGATTCAGTTACCACTTTTTTGGTGTTTTCCGTGAGCGAGAGAGAAGCTTCTTTCTCCGGAACTTTGACCAGTGGAGCGCCAATCTCGTAACGAAGCGCCACTTCTGAATTGGGATAACGTAAAATCAAAAAAGAAGCGCTTGTATTTTTTAAAATTCCGGTAACAGCATTTGCAAGTACTATTTCCGATTGGGGGCTTATTTTTGTTTTAGGAGGAATAGTAAATATTTTTCTTTCCGAATCTTCCAAAATCCACCCTCCAATATCCACCGCCACGGACGCGCTATTTTCAAGGCGTATTGACCCCGCTTCTCCTCTTATAACTTCGCGTACGCGTATCTGGTTTGAGCCAACTTCTACCCGCGCATAGTCAGACGCAGCGAGGTCTCCTGAAGAGATATGAAGCCCTATGGTATATTTACCCGGGTAACGGAAAATATGAGAGGCGCTTTTTCCTTCGTGCGTTTCGCCGTCTCCGAAATTCCACAAAAATCGGGCATTTTGGAGCGGTTCTCCTTTAAGTCCCCATGCACTCCCCAAAAATTCAACTACGCCCCCCACTGATACCACCCGATCCTCTCCCGCACTTACTTTAATTGAGGGAGAGGGAAGCAATGCAGGAACAGGAGGGGTAGCATTCCCGGATTCTGGACTCGCCGGAGGAGGAAGAGAAGGAGACGCGGGCGTTGCCGGAAGGGTATCGGTGGATATTTCATTGGGAGCTCCGGGAGTGGCATTGGAAGAAATCATCCATGCATTCTTCGCACCGCTCTCTCCCTTTCGTAACACTACATTTCCCTCAAGAAACAATGCAAGATCCACAAATACACCTTTTTCCCAAATGCCCGCATCACTTGCGGCTGTCTCCCACGTCTCGCCTCCTTTTCCCCATTCAACAAAATCTTTAATGGTATCTTTACCGCGCGGCTCTCCTGAAAAAAGAGCAATCGAGCCGGATGTATTTCCCATGTTTGAAGAAGCGGCAGGGTGATAGAGCGTAGAAGATGAATTTTGACCGGATGTACGCACATATACGACTACAAATTTTTTAGACTCAAGAATAAATCCCGCAGGAAATGAAAAATACCCGATTCCATCCGGGTACAATTGCCATCCTGCAAGATTTTCACTGGTCTCGCCAGAATTATAAAGCTCAACCCATTCAAGAGCGGTATCCGTTCCCGTCGGATCGAACATCACTTCATTTACCACTATTCCCGCTCCGAGAACTTCGAGCGGGAATATAAAAAAGAGGGATCCGAAAATAGAAACGGCTAATTTTCTTAACTTCATATCGAAAACTATAGTACCCGACAAAAATTTTGTGCCATCTTCAGTCTGTCATTGCGAGCAGAGCGAAGCAATTTTACCGAAGCGTCACTCATAAATGAAATTAAGGTAAGATTGCCACGTCCCGCACCTATTTTCTGAAAATAGGTGCGGGACTCGCAATGACGATCCGGCTAACGACTTTTGTGGGATACTGCAGCTTATTGCGAAGCACCCTTTTTCTTCAATTGTTCAATGGTGTCTTTGATAGCCGTATTATCCGGCTCAAACTCAAGTATCTTCTCCCACCAGGTAATCGCATTTTGGTAGTCAGACTTATTTTCATAGAGCGTTGCAAGAGCGCGCATAAGATTTACATCTCTGGTTTTCTCGATTCCCTTGAGAAGTATCTCATCTGCCTGATCTTTTTTTTCTTTATACCCATACGAATAAAACTCGGCCAACGCTCCGTAAGAAGAAGCCATCGCCGGCTCATTGGCAATTGCTTTTTTAAATTTTGCCTCGGCAAGAGGAAAATCAGGAAGGTAATGCCAATACAGCTGTCCAAGATTGGCAAATACTATGCCGTGCCCAGGACGAATCAGCGCTCCGTACTCCCACGCATCTCTTGCGCCCGCATAGTCTCCAATTGCTTTTTTAAGAAGTCCAACCTGAAGCCAGCCCTGAATAGAATCAGGATTTCCTTTTACTAATCCCGCCTCTCGCCGGATCTCGGCATAAAGGTCTTCTTTTTGTTTTTCACTAAAAAGCGCTGTTTCTTTTGCGCCGGGGCGGATTTCGGCAGGGTCTCTTCCCGTATACGCAGGAAGAGTATTTTGGGGAGAGTTGACGGGCTTTTCTTCGTTCGTGCCCGTACCGGAAGCCGGTGACGCAGGAGGTGTTTCTGATTTGTTTTCTTCGGGCGCATGTTGAGTCCCCTCTGAAATATTGGATTCTCCCCCAAAGTCAAGCAATGAACTTACCTTATCCCGAAACAATAGCCCGACTCCAGCAATAACAACAAAAATAACTGCCCCTACAATTAATTTTTTCGAGATTCGTGTTTCTTCCACCCCGTTAGACATTTTTTGCGATGTTCCTATCATTAAATCTATAGAATCCCATTAAACGTCCCACCGTAGATCTCAAATACACGAGGAGATATCTAACGGGGTCCATAATTTGGAGTATAGTATATTTTAGGAAAAAAACAAGTCCCGGGGAGGTAAGCCCTTACACCTCAACGTCATTGCGAGCGCAAGCGAAGCAATCTCAACCTCCGAGCGATTGATCACCTCAAGATTAAGATTGCCACGCTGCTTATTTGCGGACAAATAAGCAACTCGCAATGACACCTGTGAGGCGTTACCCGGGGAGATTTCACGCTCCACCGGCTACACAAGGCAAAAGTCCCGATACATCGGGACTTTTCAAGAGGGACAGCGCGGAATCTATTACTGGCCTTTCAGCTGATTAATCTGGTTCTGAATTGCCTCAATTTGCTTTAAGATTTGATCTATGGATAACGCGGCAGCAGTAGCAGTAGCAGTAGCGCCAGGGAGAGCAACCGGAGGAGGCATACTTAAAGAAGGCATACTGCTTTCTCCCCCGATCAGCTCATTGATTTTTGCCCGCGTCTTAGGACCCACTACTCCATATCCCGCATCACCCTCTTTGGCAATACCGTACTTTTCTTGTAATTTTTGAACTGCTGCTCTTGTAAG
>VMFQ01000018.1 GCA_007376125.1 Parcubacteria group bacterium Gr01-1014_33
ACATCCTCACCTTGAGAACCTGTGGTAAGTATGCGAGTAAGAGCCGCTGATGAAGAAGGGGGAGGCATTGCGGGAGTTGAAAGAGGAACAGGAGCGGGAGCAGGAGTTATAGATTCTTGAGGTTTTCCTGCAGATTGCACCATCAATTCATTTAATTTTGCCCGTGTCTCGGGACCCACAATACCATATCCCGCATCACCCTCCTTTGTAATGCCATATTTTTCTTGGAATTTCTGCACTGCGGTTTTGGTAAGAGGGCCGAAATAGCCGGTTACGCGCCCGTCGGGATATAATAAAGGATCCTTCGCAAGAAATTCCTGAAGCGCTTCTACATCAGACCCGGTTGAACCGATAATTAAAGTTCTTTTCAGGGATGTAGCCCCAGACAGCAACGCTGTGGGCGGAGGTACTGGAGCAGGTTGAAGAGTCGGAGTTGGCGGTGGAGTTGGGGTTGGAGAAAATGTGCCTCCGCCTCCTCCTCCGCCTCCCCCTCCTCCGCCGCCGCCCGAACTCACTCCCCCGCTTCCCGCGGAGGCGCATGCACTGCCAGTAGGCGTAACAGTAACTGTGGTGCTTCCCGTACTTGAAAGAGTGATTCGCAAGAATGAATTATCCGTTTGACACACCGTAGCAAGATTGAGATTATTGTCTAATCTTTTTTTATCGCCCGAAGTTATTTCAACAAGCGAATCTGCTGCCATCTCAAAAGAAAATGATGCGGAATTTATAGTAAGAGAACCAAACTTTCCGTCTTTATAAAGAGTATACTTGGTGCCATCCGAAGGAAGAATAAGGTCAATGTTCTTTTCCACGGTTACTGAATTTACCGCAAACACCAAAGAAGGAGAGCATAAAACTCCCAGTAATATGAAGCCCGTGAGAAGTTTTTTCAGCATACTAACGCTCCCGGAGAGAACAAATGAAGCGGCGCCCTCTCGTGAGGTAAAGCGAGACATTGCTTCTTGCGGGATAAATGGTAATGGTTTCCATTTCATTTATGTATATGTGTGAGTAATAAAGATAGGACTTACGCCCTTGATGAAAACTGTGGACTTCTGTACATTCCCGCCCCCGTTCCCCGATTAGATCGAGGACAAGCTTCACGAGGGTAAACTCCAGCGGGAATCCAGTGTTCATGCTCTGTCCGGTGTTTCTGGATTCCCGATCAGGCCCGTCCTCGACTTCAATCGGGGATCGGGAATGACAGCAAACGCGTAAGTCCTAAAAGAATTAAGTTATCAAACTTCTCATTCACATGCTCCATTTTCTACCATAAGCGAAGTGGTGGAAGCAGTACCACCGGCTTCATTCTTAATATACACGCGCACATGCCGACCCGATGCAGTATAGAGCTGAATGCAGGAGCCATTTGTGGTAGATTGCTTAGTTCCTATATGCACTGTCGAAGTCGCGGTCGTAGTGACGGGATGTAGGGAAAGAATAGACGCGGGAGTCGTTGTCCCGATACCGATTTTCCCATCCGTATTAAAGTTTCCATTCGAAGAAGTAGTAGTCGCAAAACCGTTCACGTTCACATTACTATACTGAAATGTTGCACCAGTTACCACCAGAGTGCTTGACGCCATTACTCTCCCTTGAGTATCAAAATTTCCGTTTGAAGAAGTAGTCGTAGCAAATCCGTTTACATTTACATTATTGTAGAAATTCGACGCTCCCGTCACCACAAGAGTACTTGACGCCATTAGCCGTCCTTGAGTGTCAATGTTTCCGTTCGTGGCAGTAGTGGTCGCAAATCCATTCAGATTCACATTGCCGTAGAGAAACGAAGCGCCTGTTACCACAAGAGTACTTGACGCCATTAGCCGTCCTTGAGTGTCAATGTTTCCGTTCGTGGCAGTAGTGGTCGCAAAACCGTTAATATTTACATTACCGTAAAAATTTGACACTCCGGTAACCGCAAGGGTACTTGAAGCATTAAGTATTCCAGTGGAGAGAATAGTGTCTGTCGCGGCGTCTCCCAAGGTAACATTTCCGTTAAAAGTAGCGGCGCCAGAAGTAGTGAGGGTGTTTGATAATGTTGCCGCCCCGCTACTCGTAAACGAGCTGGTTACGGTTACACTGTCTCCCACCGAAGTAGCCCACACTGAAGCGCTGACGGCAAATACCGCGCCTATTATTAATGCAAAGAAGAACACATGAAGATTCTCTTTGCGAAACATTTTTAATATATTCACCCCGTTAGACATTTTTTGTGATTTTTTAAGCAAATTAGTCTACAAAACCCTATTAAACACTGCGCTTTTGGTTTCCAATCCAAGAGAAGATGTCTAACCGGGTTTATAGTGTATTATGATAGTGATTATAAATTCGACTTTTACACCGACGAGCAAAACAAAAAAATGAGAAAGATTTTTTCAAAAGAGGATAACTACTTTTAGTATACCCCCCCCCCTTCCATTGAAGCAAGCAACATACCTGTGGATAACTTTTTTAACACAAACCTCCTCCGACAATGATCGGAGGAGGTTTGTGTTAATAGCGGATGTAATTGATCGTTCCAAAATTGAGATTGCTTCGTCCCGACCTGTCGGGACTCGTAATGACAGCAGAAAGAGTGCAAGAGTTACATTTAGGGATTGTTGCCGAATAGCGATTTTAGAAAAATTCGCCTCAAAAAATGGCTTATGTATCTTGGCTGATCTACTAAAATGTCAATTCGCCAACAGTCCCATATAAGCTTCTAACGGAGCAAATACAAAAACCCCGATTGGAATCGGGGTTTTTGTCCTAACCACAAGGAAGTTAGATTTATCCTCAAAGCTAATCGGAGATTAGCTTGGACTCGTGAATGTTTCCGCAGTCATGTTTGAAGTAGGAAGTCCAGGAATGAGATACCCGTTGGTGTAGTCAAAGTCTTCTACGGTAATCGTACTCGTGGTTGATATCGGAGACCAGATAAAGTCATCATTGCTCGCGTTATCAACACCAAGCACTGTGAAGACTGCGTTTGTCCAAGAGGTGCCTGCGCCTCCCGCAGTCGGCCGTCCGCGCTTGCCCATTTCGCTCGTGTTCGTTCCTAGTCCTTCAATATGACCCGTGGGAAATGCGGCATCACCTTCAAGTTGTACGGTGAATGACTCTGATCCGGTTATACCTTCTACAGTCGCGACTGTTGCTCTCAACTCAAAGTATCGGGTAGCGCCTGCGGGAACACTATAGGTCGTGGTTGCAGTATTGCATGCGCTTTGGTCCTTCTCCATATAGATCTCAAGCGGCTGTCCCGTGCCGTTTACTGCGCCTGCCGCAGTGCTCAAGCGTCCATTAAAGCACTGACCATAGTTCAATTGGCCTTCGCTGTCAAATGTCGTATCAGGACTTGAGTACCCACTATCAGTATATGAGTAGAGAGAGAAGAGCGATGTGGTAGCGCCTGCAGCGCCTGCCGGAGCCGTTGAGGAACTTACCCCAAAGGTAAACTTGTAGAGCGCTACTTCTCCGCCGACTGCCTCAACAGAGAATCGGTAGAGCCGTTTATCCGCAGTGGTGCCGGCAACAAGACTTCTGTCGGATGAAGAAAGAGCTACATACGCGAACTTCGGATAGTTCTTGAAGATTCTTACTGGATTTGCGGCGGTATCTGCTCCGGATGGCGAGATTGTGGTTCCGGAAGAAATGCCTGTTCCATAGTTGCCGGTAAGGCCCGTATTGCCTCCATCATAATCCACTATCAGCCGGTCACCAGAACTCGTAAGAGGACCAACTGCGGTGATTGCCGCAATATCGCCCTTTACGATAAGAATTCGCGGAACACCGACTTGAACTCGGAATTTACCGCTTGTAATGGTACTTGACGTTGCGTAGTCGGCCGTTGCAGTAGTCTGCGAGAATATTGCTTCCGCAACTTGTAGTCCGCTTGTCGCATCCCACAATGTTACTTTGCGTCCTACAAGATCAATAGGCGTGTTAGATGCAACAGTGCCGAGTTGAAGCGCAACTTGGCTCACATCAATATCTTCGTTCACAGCGGTATAGCGCAGTCGCGTAAGCTCCACATTCGTACTGCCCGCATTCACCACTTTATATCCCGGACTTGATGAATCAAGTACTACAGAAAGCGAGCCGCCGGAAGCTGCGGTCATTAGCTGGCCTTCCGAATCATTCGTCACTTCAACGATTGTCTGGGCACTTGTTTGGCCTGTTGCTCCGGTAAATGTGCTTGCGGTATCATCTACTGTGCCGTCCAGTCCCCATTCGTATGTTCCGGTTGTTCCTCCTGCCACATCACATTTAAGTGCAACAGTCTTTGATCCTCCTTTTGTGAGGATAAGACCAGAGCCATCAAATGTGAAGGTTGAGGAAGATGCTACCGCGGTTGGGTTTTTTACGTTTCCACCGGTGGTTAATGAATTGGCTCCATCATAGAGCTGACAGTTGGTAAGGTTACCGGCTGTTCCGCCAGCGCCTACGTTGTATTCCAATGGAATAGTGGTCAAACGCACATCTTCTCCTGATGCAGTTACATCAAGAATATAGTTCGCAAACAAGAATGCTTTTGTATTTGCCACTACGGTTTGCGCGATAGGCACAGTTGAGACGCTTATGGTGAGCGCCCCTGCCTTTACTGTCATACGGCTCATCGTAATTGCAGTTGTCGGGCTTGGCGTAATGGTATTGCCAGTCGTAACTCCTTTTACCGTTCCAAAGTCGGAGCTCGGCGTAGTGGAAGCCTCGATAGTTACGTTATTGGTGATGTCCGTTCCTACTTTACCTAACAGTTTGTAGGTATTAATGCCGGTCGAGAAGGTGACTGTGCTTGAGAACGTGATTACTCCATCGCCGCTTCCCGCGGTATCGGTTGAGTCTGACGCACTTCCGTCAACCGGTCCTGCCACCACTGATCCATTTGCATCTACGAGCGTAACGTTTGTAAGGTCATTTACATCCCCGTCTGCTCCTTCCGTGCCAAGGGACACGTTAAATGCGATCTTTCCCACTGAAATTTCTTCTCCCTTTACGTCTACCGTAAATGCGCCAAGCGGCTGGTTCGGAACGTTGATCGCGATGTTTTGGGCAGGAACGGTACTTGAGGTAGATACGGTCATTGTACCGGTGCTTACCTCCACTTGTGCCGCATCGTACCATGGATCTTCTACCGAGCTAAATGCCGCGGTATCGTCTGTAGGATTAGATGTTCCGGTCTGCGGCGCAAGAATTCCATATCCATAGTTTTCTCCTGTCACCACAATATCGCTTCGTTTTGCCACATCAAAGTCAATTGTGCGGTTTGAACCTCCTACGATATCTCCTTTAATAGAGAGGTCTTTTGAGAATCCTTTGTCAATCAGAAGTCCTTTTCCACCGTTATCATTGAAGGACGCTACATAATATTTTCCGTCGGAGCTCACTGTTGCATCGTAGGCGGTTGAGTCAACATACGTCTTCACGTTTGCAATATCACCCTTGCCTACTGATCCGGTTTGATTCCATCGCATTCCTTTCAAGTATACTTTCTCTGCTGAACCCGCAGTTACGCGGATTGACGAGAAGGTATATCCGGTTGTACCCACTTCTTTGGTCTGGCTGGATCCCGGATCAATGCTTCCTCGCGCCATTGTCACAGTGCCAATCGTGAGACTTTCGTTAATGGTCATGCCATTCCCCACAATCGGGAATGATGCATTCACCTTTGCAGTTCCCGCATCCGCGGCTACTACTGAAAATCGTCCCACTTGTCCGGAATTGGACGGAGAAGCAGCAGTTGCAAGCGTGGTAACGCCTACCATGAAGGTTTGGGTGGTACCCGCTTTAATGACCACCGCTTCATTCAATACTGCTTGGTGTAATGAATTCAAAGTCTTTGTCGTTCCAATTTGGAATCCATCCTGATCAAGCATCATTACGTTCTGGAACGCATCGTCATCCGCAAGACCTTGGCGCTCAACAGTAACTGATTTCAAGGTTACATCGCCATCAGCTGATGCGGTTACCGTAAATTTCGTAAATGGAACGCGTGTTGCTCCCAAAGGCGCAAGCGCCGCCGCCGGTTGGTCTGCCGCCGCCGCTATTGTCAAGCCGCTTCCCACGGGAACCGGAGGAGGCGGGGTTCCTGGAGTACCTGGAGTTGGGGGAGTCGGGGTTGGAGCTTGGGCTACGAGCATACTGTACTTTGCTCGAGACTTCGCGCCAAAGTATCCTGCCGTCGGAGAAACTCCGTTTGCGGCCTGCCATGCAGAAACCGCGCTTTTTGTTATTGAACCAAAGTATCCGGTTGCTCCGCCCGAAAAGGTGAAGTGTCCGGTGGATGTAAGGTATTCTTGCAAACACATCACATCATCACCTTTGGATCCCATGCTCAAATCTTTCGTAAATGAGCATGCGCCTGACATCATTGATCCAGAGCTTGAGGAAGATGCGGATAACGCGGCAAGCTGCGTCTGGAGCAGGGCAATCTGCGCCGTCAGTTGCTGGATAGTGTGCTCTGTCGTATGATCCGCTACCGCAACGAATGGAGCGACCATAGCCGCGCCTGAAAGAGTCATAGTGCTGGCGATAACTGCAAGTTTGACCTTGAGCCCGCCATACTGTGAACTTTTTTGTTTAATATTCATAGTTTTTCTTAAAATTTAAAGAAGAAACCTTTCTTTAACTTCAAGTGTTGTAGAAGGTAAAGAGGGTTTCGTGGCCGAAACGCTCGTTTTTTTTATCTGTCGACACTTCCTAATATCCAGATAAAAGAAAAAGCGTTCTAAAACTTAATAATTATTTGTCAATGGAAGAAAATGAAAGAAATGGAGCTAGACCGTCTCTCCCCCACTATTATAGAGCATACCCTGTTTAATAGGTAGGTTCCATAATAGTAAGGGAGAATCGACCGAGCCTATTGCTCCAGCAAACGCACCAATTAATTTTTCAACTTTTCAGCACACATTATCTATTAGACCTACTGCTTAATAATCTTTCTACTGCAATTTCCAGATTTCGGCTGCGACTTTGCAAAAATTATTCAACATATACGCCGTATATGCTTCATAATTTTTGCTTCGTCTCGCTCGAAATCTGAAAATTTCGTCACGAAAATTATTAAGCAGTAGGTCTATTTGCGATCAGTATCCGCGAGAATCACTCATCTTCATGATGTATCGTATTTATCCCCACACTTACTTTAGACTGGGTATTAAAGTCCAATACTCCTCACTGTTGTGCCACGCAAAACGCGCAAGTTTCTGCGCAACTAAATTAAGCGCGTTAAAACTGTCCAAAGTAAGTGGGGGGATTTATTTGTCAAAGTGCATTCCTCTCTTTGAGTTCCTTATCGTCCGTACGCACCAGATACAAATCAAGATATCTCTCACTATCTTCAGTATACCCGAACTTGTATCTTGTGCGCAAATTCAAAAACAACAATTATAGTAAACCAATATAGTAAACCAACAGAAAGTGCGTTCCTGTGGAAAATTTTATTACTATCCGTTCTCCACATAATCAATTATAAATGATAAAATTTTCCCCGCAATAGCAGTTATCCACACCCAGTAGTATCCTCCGACAACTTCGTTTTTGTCCCGCTAAAAGCGGGACTCGCAATGACGGAAGAAGGGGTGTGAGAGGTTACCAGCAATTGATTTGACACAACAGTAGAAAGATTGTCTTATCTATATTTTCTGCTATTTTATTTCATCGTACTCCATTCTATTGAAGAACGAAGATTCTGTCAAATGGTATTAGCATGATTTCTTTATTTTCTCTTTTTCTGCCAATCAATAAGGTATTTTTTAAATTCCTTGCCTACCTCGGGATGCTGAAGACCTGCTTGAACAACCGCTTTTAAATATCCAAGCTTTTCGCCACAATCATAGCGAACTCCTTCATATTCATATCCGTAAAGCACATTCCCTTGCCGAATCCATTCCGCTATTCCAAATACATCATAGAATTCGCCTGATTTAGGCCGTTTTATGTGTGCCAGAAGCGATAAAAGTTCTGGAGTAAATATTGATTTTCCTATGCGGATGAGATTTGAAGGAGCACGTTCCTGCGAGGGTTTTTCAACTAATCCCTTTACTTTATAAAGCCGCGGATCTATCCGTTCCCCGTCAATAACGCCATAACGCGATACTTCTTTTTTCGGGACGCGTTCAAGCGCAAGCACAGGAGCTTGGAATTTGGCATAGACATCAATTAATTGGCGGAGACATGGGGTATCTGATATTACAATATCATCCCCATAAAGTACTGCAAAGGGTTCATTGTGGATTATGTCCTTGGCGGCAAGAATTGCGTCCGCCGTGCCAAGCGGTTCCTTCTGCCGCACATAGGAAAAATGCGCCATATCCGCTATGCGGTGCATCTTTTCCGCAAGATCGCGCTTCCCTTTTCCACGCAGGAATTCTTCAAGTTCCAGCGCGTAATCAAAGTGATCTTCAATCGCCCGCTTTCCTTTAGAGGTTACAAAAATAATATCCGTGAGGCCTGATGCAACTATTTCTTCTACGAGAAATTGGATTACCGGCTTATCCACAAGCGGAAGCATTTCTTTTGGAATCGCCTTAGTCGCGGGTAAAAATCGCGTTCCATATCCTGCGACCAATATTACTGCTTTTTTTATCTTGTTAATTTTGTCCATGTCCTATTGTGTCCTATACCATGTCCTTTATAATATAAAGGAATGTCCGATAGAATAAGTTCACTTATTAACATACATTGTCCATCGTTTCTCTCCCTCCTTTTTAATGAGATTTCTATTCACTAAATCTTGCAGGTCGCGCTGAAGAGTTTTTGAACTCACGTCATCAAAAAAAGGATAGAGATCGCTTATCTTTGCCCGCGCGTTTCGTCCGATACATTCAATGATTTTCTTCTGTCGTTCATTGAGCATGCCGGGATTATGGGACGATACAGACTCTTTTTCGGTTTCACCCTCGTCCTTTTTACTTACGTTCTTGATTTCTCCTTTCTTGTTTTCTCCCTGTTTTGTTTCCGGTATATCAGATGTATCGTGGTAAGATTCTTCTCTTGAACTTGAAAAGGGGGCGGAAATTTTATTATCCCAAAGAGTTTCCCTCACATCAGCGCTTTCTGCTTTTTTTCCTTCACGAATCCAAGGAGATAGTTCCCCATGCGGATATTCTCCATTGATAAACTCTTTTTTGAAAAAAAGCAACAATGCGTCATATTCGCGGATAAGGACATCAAAATTCACACGCCGCACTATTCGCAATGACTCCGCGATATGGAGATACCCCTTGATCACCTCAATTCCCCCTGCAATGCGCCCTGCTCCCGCAGAGCTCTTGTCCCTGTATTTGTATTCAGTAATTGCCGCGAATATCTCCGTCGCCTTTTCGCGAAGCAAGCGCCGGAGCGCCTCTTTCGGAGAGAAAAGATCTGTTACTCGCCAGAGAGCGCGTGTCAACGAGAGAATCTTTTTTTGAAGCTCGTGAGAAATATCTTGTGGGTACATATATAGTGAATCTACTGCTATAGACATACCACTATGAAATCGGACTTAAAACTGTATAAAAATCAATGCCTTGCGAAGCCGTGGAGCGGGGGAAAACCGCAGTCGTACTATAAGTACGGCGAGGATTTTTACCCGCGAACGGCAAGCAAGGCGTGATTTTTATAGGGAGGAAGTCCGATTTCATAGTGGTATGTCTATATATCCTTTATACCCAAAAACTACCACTTGCGTCAAGAAACAAATTTGGTAGTATAAGGTGGTAATTACTGTGTATGCGTAACGAACATTTTTATCCCGCACCTTCCCAGAATACCTCGTTCCAACGATGAAAAAGATTGTCAATCTTTTTCATGGACTACGGGAATGAATGGGTATTATTGAAATCCCTCCTGCGGGGTATTAAACCCCTCAGGAAGGTGCGGGATTTATCCACAATGAAAAATGAAGTGTTAAAAACGAAAAAGGAGCACACTCAAAAAATTCTTCGCGTTCTCGCGCGCACATACCCGCACGCAAAAATTGCGCTTCGTTTCTCTCACCATTGGGAACTTCTTGTTGCCGTAATTCTTTCCGCGCAATGCACGGATAAAAAAGTAAATGAGGTTACCGAACGTCTTTTTAAAAAATACAAAACGCGTGACGACTATGTCCGCGCTCCCCTCTCCGAGTTTGAAGCGATGATTCGTTCCACTGGATTTTATCATGCGAAAGCAAAAAATATAATAGCTGCGGCAACACTCATCAAAGAAAAATTCGGGGGGAGTGTTCCGCGCACTATGGAAGAGATTTTGATGCTTCCGGGCGTTGCGCGCAAAACCGCAAATGTGGTGTTGGGAAACGCGTTCGGAATTGTGGAAGGCATTGCCGTAGATACGCATGTGCGCCGTCTCTCCCAACGCCTTGGATTTTCAAAATTCCAGAATCCGGAAAAAATAGAAAAAGATTTAATGGAGAACCTTCCCAAAAAAGACTGGTTTAGAGCAACCTCCCTTTTGGTTGATCATGGCCGCGCAATCTGCACCGCGAAAGACCCGCGATGCGATTTATGCCCGCTTGCAAAATTGTGTCCCTCGGCGTTTCAGTTTCCTCGATTTGCCGCGCACGCCGCACTTCCTTCCCGCAAAAAAGATAATAGACCTACTGCGTAATAATATTCTCCTGCAATTTCCAGATTTCGGCTGCGGATGTGCAAAAATTATTCAACATATACGCCGTATATGCTTCATACTTTTTGCAACACTCGCACGAAATCTGAAAATTTCGCAGACGCGAGGCAATTTCGCTACTGCGAAATGCTGGTTTTTGGAACCGGCTCGGATTTTTTTTCTCGCTTTTCCTTTTTTCCCCTTCGCTCCGCCGAAGCGACTCGCTCGTCAACGCGTTCTGGTTTCGCTTCCCTTCCAATACAATGCTCGTTATCGGAATCGTGGAAGATAAGAAATCAAAAACCACCGCGGAACTCCTGCACCACCTTCTTCTCTCGCTCGGGAAAAACACGGGGACGTTTTGGGGTTCAGTCGTCCAGATCAACCGCCACGCCGCACTCCTTAAAAGTGTCACCGTTACCAGCGAACTCATCCAGCGGGTGCTCGCCCTTTTTTCCCGCGCAAAAACCGATTACGCGATCCTCCAGCTTTCTTTGGAAGATCTGCGAAACCAAGTGTACCTTGCGGTGAATTTTGACATAATTATTTTCACCGGACTCCCGTTGCACAATGCACAGCCCCCTTTTTCAGACGAGAGAAAAAAAGATATCATTACTCTTTTTACGGAAGAAGTCGCGGCGAGTAAAAGAAAATTCGGAATGAAGAAGACTCTTATTTTAGACAACGACATGCCTGAACATTATTTTCTCCGCGCAAAAAAAGAGTACCGGATCATCCCGTATGCGGTTGAAGGAGAAAAATCAGGTCAAAAAGAATATATCGTTCCGGACGCGGTTTCAATGATGGCGCATGGTGCTACGATCCGCATCGGGGATTACGAATTCCGCACGCGCCTTCCGGGCCAGGAAGGAATACGCTCCGCGCTTGCGGTACTTGCCGCATTCCGAGCCATGCATATTCCATTCCGCGATGTCGTTCCCTTTTTTGACACGTTCAAAGGCACTGCCGGATACATGCGCTACATTAGTGCGGGCCAGCCGTTTGACATCATAATTGACGCGCCCAAAACCTCTCAAGAACTTTCACTTCTTCTTTCTATCGCCCGATCGCTCCAGCAGGAAAAAGAATTAGGTCTCCTCACGTGCATTATCGGTCCGGAAAAAAAAGACGATGAACGGACCCAAAAAGAAAAAGCGGATATTGCCGCCCGATATTGCGATCGCTTGTACATCACAGGAGAAACATTCGCTCCGGAAGATCCATCCGTTCTGGAACGATTTATTTCATACCTCCCGTGGGAAGTGCGGGACAAGCGTTCCTCGGTTCTTTTCTTCCGGTTTACCAATCGCAAAGAAGCGATAAAACGGGCGGTAGAACGCGCGCGCGATCAAGACATCCTTTTTATTCCTGGAGCGTTTGAAGAAGAGACACCGGGCATGCCCCCGCCCCAAGATGAACGTGTCATTATCTCGGATATTGTTAAAGAGGTAATCGGCTCAACACAGGGCGAGAAAGCCGGATCTCATCGCAACGCGCCATAATTATCACAGGAGCGCATCTATCTCAAGAGGCGTGGAAAGAATGATATACAAGGTTGTGGATAACTCCCCTTGCCATCTTTCCGCCCTTTTGCGATAATACATCCAAGGAGAAGATATAAGCGCTTTCTTTATGGAAGTCTGGAATCAAAGAAATGGCTTACCTAAAACGAGAAAGAATATTAACTCCCCATCTCTGATCTTTTAAAAAACTGAATAAGCAAGTGCGTATAATGCGCACAATTTTCTCACGATCGGCCGTGTCCGAGAAAAGGATTTTTGCAAGAATCTTTTTCTAGGATACGGCCACTTTTTTTGCAAAAGTTGCAAGAAATAAAAAATTGGTATATGGTATAGAGTGTGATAATTACATTTCAGCAAAACACAAAATAAGGAGAAACGCATGAGATGGATCGCGATCAGCGGCAGTCGAGAAACAAATAAAGAGATAGAGCGGGACGTAAGAGATACCGTGCGAGAAATCCTTGAGCGCGGAGATGGAATTATAACCGGCGGAGCATTGGGTGTGGATTGGTTCGCAACCGACGAAGCGCTTAGAATTGACAAAGGAGCTCATCAAATAAAAGTTTTTCTCCCTACCTCGCTTGAGATGTATGCGGATCATTATCGGAAACGCGTTACCGAAGGAGTAATCACTCATGATCAAGCTGAAATGTTAATTGCGCAATTACGATCGTTGAAAACAATAAATCCTTACGCGCTTATAGAAAATGCTCAAAATAGTATCGTGGATATGCGATCCTATTACGAAAGGAATACCTCTATCATTTACGCCGCTGATGAACTCATCGCATTTCAAGTCAATGAAAGTAGCGGCACACAAGATACGATAAATAAAGCGCGTAGAAAGGAAATTTTTATTGAATTATTCCAATACACAATTCCGTAGAATAATCAACATGGTAGTAAAAAAGAAGCCGTTATGGCTTCATTTTTTTATCCCGCACTCACTGTTAGTGCTGGATTTATCTCTATGAATCAAGAATAAGAGTTTGAGATGGTTTCAAAACTATTTCGTTGCGAAATTTCAGATTCTTGAGATATGCCGAGAAAGACGAGCAAAGAGAGTTGAGGCGTAGTAGAACTACGGCGATACTCTTTTTGCGAAGTCTGACGAAGCATATCCCGAGAATCTGAAATTGCAGCAGGAAGAGTTTTGAAACGCGATCGTTTTCCACATCAAGAAATATTGTGTCTCCGCGCGCGATTTGTCCGGAGATTATTTCCTGCGCCGCCGGATCAAGCACCAGAGTTTGGATCGCGCGCTTCAAGGGACGCGCGCCATAGTGCGGATCGTACCCGCGATTGGCGATAAATTTTTTGAGCTCCTGCGAAAACGAAACTGAAACTCCCCGCGCCTCCATCCGGCCGCGCACTTGTTCAAGCTGGATCTCCACGATTTTTTGGATCACGTCTTGGGAGAGCGAAGAGAACACGATAATTTCATCCAGACGGTTCAAAAACTCGGGGCGGAAATGCCGCTCAAGCGCTTTTCTGATTTTTTCTTTCATGGAATCTTCCCGTTCTTCGCGCGTGTCCTCGTCCATTGTCATAAACCCGAGGCGCCCCAATTCCTGGGCGTACTCTCCGCCGATATTTGACGTCATAATAATAATTGTATTTTTGAAATTTATGGTACGCCCTTTTGCGTCCGTAAGCCGCCCGTTATCCAAAATCTGGAGCAGGGTGTTAAACACCTCCGCGTGCGCTTTTTCAATTTCGTCAAAAAGGATTACCGAGTACGGCCGGTGCTTTACAAGTTCGGTTAACTGCCCTCCCTCTTCATAGCCGACGTATCCCGGAGGAGAGCCGATAAATTTTGAGACGGTGTGGCGTTCCATATATTCGGACATATCAAGGCGAATAAGCGCTTTTTCATCCGAGAATAAAAATTCCGCGAGCGCTTTGGCAAGCTCTGTCTTTCCCACTCCGGTAGGCCCAAGAAAAATAAACGATCCGATGGGCCGGTTTTCTTCGCTCATGCCCGCGCGCGAACGCCGTACCGCGTGCGCGATTTTTGTAATCGCTTCATCCTGCCCGATGACGCGCTTTTTCAGTTCCTCCTCCATTTTGATAAGCCGCGCCGCCTCGGTCTCAAGAATTTTCATCGCGGGAATTCCTGTCCAGCGCGCAACCACCGAGGCAATGTCTTCTTCCGTTACCTCCCCGCGAAGGATATGCCGCGAATTTTGGAGGTCTTTCAAAAATTCTTCAAGTTCATGGAGTTTCTTTTCGGTTTCCGGAATTTTGCCATAGCGCAATTCCGCCACTTTGCCGAATTCTCCGGCGCGTTCCGCTATGTCCGATCCTTGAGACGCCTCATCCAATTCTTTTTTGAGCGTTCGTATCTGGATGATTGTTTCTTTTTCTTTCTTCCATGCCTCTTCAAGTTCTTTGATGCTTGCGGAAAGTTCCCCTATTTCTTTTTCGGTTTTTTTCAGCTGATCCTTTGTTTTTTTATCCCACTCTTTTGCGGAAGCATTTTTAACATCCTCCGGCGTATGCCCTTCTGAATGCGACTCGCTCAAAAGAGCCGCGCGCTCAATTTCAAGCTTCATTATTTTACGCCGCGTCTCATCAAGCTCTTTTGGGAGACTATCCATTTCAAGGCGAAGGGAAGATGCGGCCTCATCCATTAAATCCACTGCCTTGTCCGGCAAAAAACGCTCGGTAATGTAGCGGGAAGAAAGGTGCGCCGCGGCAACCAGCGCCGCATCCGTTATTTTTATCCCGTGGTGCGATTCGTATTTTGATTTGAGCCCCCGTAGAATCGCGATCGTGTCTTCCACACTCGGCTCATCCACATACACGGGCTGAAAACGCCTGGCAAGCGCCGGGTCGCGCTCAATGTAGCGCTGATATTCTTTGAGCGTGGTCGCGCCAATCGCGTGGAGCTCGCCCCGCGCAAGCGCGGGCTTTAACATATTGGACGCGTCAATCGCGCCTTCCGCAGCACCCGCGCCCACAAGCGTGTGGAGTTCATCAATAAAAATAATAAATTTCCCTGCGGCGCGTTCAATTTCGCGAATGATTGCTTTGAGACGGTCTTCAAATTCTCCGCGGTATTTTGTTCCGGCAACGATTGCCGCCAAATCAATGGAAATAAGTTCTTTTTCTTTGAGCGTTTCCGGGACATCGCCCGCAACAATGCGTTGGGCAAGCCCTTCGGCAATCGCGGTTTTTCCGACTCCGGCTTCTCCTATAAGCACTGGATTATTTTTGGTCCGGCGCGAGAGGACTTCCATCACGCGGCGAATTTCGGTGTCTCTGCCGATCACCGGATCAAGTTTTTCCTGACGCGCAAGCCGCGTGAGATTGCGCGCGTATTTTTCCAGCACGTTATACTTTGTTTCGGGCTCCGGATCCGTAATCCTCTGCCCGCCGCGAAGCTCGGCAAGCGCTTTAAGCACCACCTCTTTATTAAGCCCCTCGCGTTCAAGAATCTCCTTTGCCCGCGAAGGAATTTCAAGCATTGCCACAAAAAGATGCTCGGTGGAAATATACTCGTCTTTTAACTGTCCCGCTTCGCGATGCGCCTGCTCAATCGCTTTTGCCAAATCCTGGGTAAGATACACTTGCCCAAGCGGAGTTGAAATCATAGCGCCCCGCGGCATTGAATCAAGAGTTTCCAACAGGCGGTCAATCAGGAGCGATACATCCACTTCCAATTTTTCCAAAATCGCGTCCACCGTCCCCTCTTCCTGCAAAATCAGCGCGCACAAAAGATGCAGAACGTCAATCTGCTGATGCGATCTCTCAAGCGCAAGGTCATGCGCTTTCTTAAGAACTTCCTGGGCTTTGATTGTGAAATGTTGGAATGGGGGCATATATAAATAATTCCTAATTCCTTCTCTCGGTTTCCTCTTACTATAACAAATCATTCCCGTAAATAAGTCATTCTCTTTCGCCTAAACCTATTATAGCAAGGATTTTTAGTCAAATCAACCCTGTATATCATCCCCGTAGAGCTCTATGAGATTCTACGGGGTCATCTTTTCCATGCCCAGTAGAGGACGCGGACTGGCTTCGCCAAAAAGAATACTTGTCCGCGTTCTTCTACTGGGTATGCCAACTGCTTACGGGGGTTTTATGTCTATGGAGACGAGGGCATGAGGGACTTAGAAACTGTCTAAAAAGTACTTTTCGCAGGAAAAATAGGGAGATTTTTGGTTACAATTCGTGATGTGCGACGAAGGAATATCAATACAAAGATATTTCAAGGAGTACATCACGAATTGTAACCAAAAAGATCATCTGTTTTTACCCAAAGGGTGCTTTTTAGACAGTTTATTAGTCATTTCTATGTCATTTTCATATAAGCAGCTGGCATACTTGTTCTCTCCTCGCATACCCTCTTACTTGCAATACTATGCGAATGTATTCTCTATACTTCGGATATATTGCTTATTTCAAGGAGAAAACAAAGGAAAAGATGTATTACGGGGTCAACCCCGCTCTTTCTTCTGGTAGTATCTCTCTTGGGAAGCATATTTAAGATTGAAGCGAAAAGATTCTTTAGATAGAGATTGTGTACAAAGAAAGGGCGGGGTCAAGAGCGCAAGAAAAAAGGGCGCAATGCCCTTATTGTACTATCTCCGGTATTCTCTCTCGGGGAATAATTCTCACTCTCACCGATTTCTCGGCGTTGAGATACGCCTTCATCAGGCGATGGAGCCCATCCAACATCAACCAACGCCCTTTGTTTTCCATAATGTCAAGCGGATAGCGCATATCGGCGTTGAGTGTACGTGTGTGCTCCTCGGGATGTTCGTCCGGATGTTCCATCATTTCGCGCGGCGTGAGATTATATCGTTCCCCTTTTGCATCTAAAAAAGGAACGTCAAAATGCCATAACAACTCCCGTATATCCATCTCGGTAATTGCTACCTCAAGCTTCCAGACCTTCTCCTCGCTCCAATGAAAGTCAAACCCAACATCCTTAATAATTTGCGGTATCTTTGGCATCTTTTTCTCCTTTTCTATCCTCTCACGCATCAAGTTAATTTATGCAAAACTACTTTTGCGAATCACTTCCTCTCCTCCAATTTCACTTTCACATCAAACTCTTTGCCATCGCGAAATACTTTGAGCGTTATCTCTTGTCCCACTTGATATTTTTGGATTATAGCCGAAAGTGTGCGATCCGCGTCAATTTTTTCTCCGTTAAGTTCAAAAATAATATCGTACTCTTTTAAGCCCGCTTTTGCCGCCGGGCTCTCCGGAACCACTGCGGGCTGGTTCTCGCTACCGATGAGAAATACCCCATAGTCGCGTCCTAATTTTTCTTTTTCGGCAATTTGCGGATTTATCGCAACGTAGCGTACTCCCAGAAACGGATATATAATGCGCCCGTGCGTACGCACATTTTCAAGCGCGCGCGCTGCTCCGGCCACGGGTATTGCAAATCCTATGTTTTCCGCGCCTTGCGCCATTGCCGTGTTGATTCCCACCACTTCGCCTTGAATGTTTAAAAGAGGCCCGCCGGAATTTCCGGGATTTATCGCCGCGTCCGTTTGAATGAGCTCCTGAAGTTCTTCCGGTCCTCCGGGCCCAGACTCGGCAATAAGCGAACGATGCAATCCCGATACGACTCCCACCGAGACCGTATTCCTGAATTCGCCAAGCGCGTTTCCGATCGCGATCACGGTTTGCCCGATTTTTACCCGCGAAGAATCTCCAAGACGAAGCGACGGGAAACCGCTTCCCTCAATTTTAATAATCGCAAGGTCTTGCAGAGGATCGCGCGCCACGACGCGCGCCGGTTTTTTCTTTCCGTCGTTCATAAGCACGGTATATTCGGCATCTTTATCTTGCACCACATGTTTATTCGTAACGATAGTGCCGTCGGAAGAGACAATAAATCCGGTTCCCGCGGAAATCTCGCGCTTCTCGGTTCCTTTTTGCCGGAACTGGGGAACGGAAGGACCTCCCCCGTCCCCGAAAAACTGCCGGAAAAACGGATCGTCTCCAAATGGATCTACAAGATACCGTTCCACTATCGGCACGTCTTTTGTCGCCACCACGCTCACTACCGCAGGAGACGCAGTTTCCACAATCCCCACAATCGCCTCGTCTTGGCGCACCACTTTTTCCGCAATTTCTTTGTGAGTAATCGTTTCCTTAATCCTCTCAAGCGGTTTATTGAAAATCAAAGGTCCCGTGCCTTCGGCAATACCGGACAAAGGTCCTAAAATACCAATGGTAAGCACGGTCCCGACTACCGAGACAATAAAACTCAAGACCACGCTGAAGAGAATCAATTGCCGCGTTGTTGGCTGATGTTCCATATTTTTATTTTGAGATCATCCTTGGTCTTGATACAATCTCTTCCGCTTCTTTTGCTCTTTTATGAGATATAGTAACAAGATTTTGATCAATTTCAAACCCAATGAAGTTTCGTTTGAGTTGCCTGCAAACCACAAATGTCGTACCAACGCCGGCGAACGGATCGAGCACCAAATCGCCTTCGCGTGAACTGGCTTTTACGATCCGTTCTATCAATTTAACTGGTTTTTGTATGGTATTTAGAAGTTCTCTTGCGATTAACTCTTTTGATTTATAGGTGAGTTGTTTTATATCGCCCCAAACATCGCCTGGGTTTTTCCCTTTCTCATTGAATTTTGTTTTAGAAAATTTGCCATTAACAACAGACGGCACATTTTCACATCTTTTTCTATGTTCTAATTCCACTAATTGCGAAACGCGAATTTCATCCAGATCAAATATGCGCGTTTTGCCTTTAGTAAAATAGGCAATGATGTCGTAATTATTTGTATAACTATTTCTGCCTTGAGCCAATCTACTCGGCTGATACCAAACAATTTTTGAATGCAATGCCGCATAAGGACGATAATCTATAAAATCAACGCAGTCCGGTTTACCAAAAAGATAGAGCGCGCCGCCCTTTTTTAACACTCGTGAAAATAATTTTATCAAATTGAGATTATACTTTTGTATATTGCTTATTTTATCCCAGTTATTTTCGGTAACTCCAAAGGGGCCGTCGCACACCACCAAATCTACTGACTCATCGTCAATTTTATTTATTAATTCAAAACAATTTCCCTGGTATATCTTATTCGTTTCCATCTTATTTATGACGGCTTTTAAAAATAGGGTTGATTCACACCGCCTCAACCCGTTCCACTTCCTTTATTTTTTGCCGGAGCAGTTCCTCCACTCCTGCTTTTAACGTAAGCGAGGAAAGCGGGCAATGCGTGCATGTGCCAAGCATTTTTACATACACCGTTCCGTTTTCAAACTTCACAAATTCAATATCGCCCAAATGCTGGGCAATAAGCGGACGAATTTCTTCCAATGTTTTTTCAATCTGCTCGTTCATGATCTTCTCTATAGAAGCCATCTCAAAATTATCTTTCTGTCATTCCCGACTTGATCGGGAATCCAGAATACTTCAAATGGCATCCATACTGGATTCCCGCTGGAGTTTACCCTCGTGGAAACGGGGGCGGGAATGACACACGTTCATGGTTTTCACCAAACGCAAAAGTCCTAACATAGTAACTTCCCGAGAATTAACTCATGTCCCACTAATCCGAAATCGCGGCTTGATGACCCCCACGAAACCAAACTTTCCACATGGTAACAATTGTCGCAGATAGAACTCACTCTCTTTACAAAAACTTCTTGAATGTTCATTGGGTTTCGGAACACGATAAAATCTCCGATTTTCGGACTCACCACGTTTGTTGCAAGATATAATGTACCCGGGACAAGCGTAGGCCACGCCGACTCGCCCTGCACATGTACAAAAAAGAACGGGCTACGGAATATAGACTTGCGAATATACGAAACCTTCTTATTCGCGTCATTCGCATACATTCGCGTATTGGCGTTATATTGTTTCGTATTCCGTAGCCACTCAAAATAATTTGTCAGTAATTGTTTTATACGCTTCATACCGCTCGGGCGCGCCTTTTACTTCGTAAAATATTTTCGCGATCTCATCCACCGCCGCGACGAGTTGCCGTGCCGCATCGTCATTTACTTCCTGTTTGTTCTTTGAGCAAAGTTTTGCCGCTTTCCAAAACGTATCATGGAGATTTGGATATTTTTCCGTATGCTCGGGTTTGAAAAAATCAGTCCAGAGAATTAAGAGTTCCTCTTTGCATACTGCGGCATGTTGTTCTTTTACCATACATCGGCGGCTCATGCTGTTGCCAAACGCGACCGTTGCCGCGGCATCAGCCGTATCGGGCGATTTTAGTTCGTGTATCTGCAATACCATCCGCAGTACGGTCATTGCCGCAATTTTTGCCGGAATCGCGTCATAAATCCCGCACGGAATGTCGCAATGGGCATCGGCGGTCACAACCGGCAGTAATCGAGAAAAGACATTGTTTATTTTCCCTCTGTATGTTTTTGAGTTACCCATTGTTTTTGAATCAGGAATTATGAATCAAGAATTATGGAAAATCTAAGGAACCATAATTCATAATTCCTACTTCATGATTCATCTTTTACGGATAAATCTGATTCCCCTCTTCGTCAAACACCAATATCGCTTGCGTGGGACAGGACTTTGCCGCAAGAAGTATTGTCTCATCATCCGCCCCTTTATCATTATATACCACCGCTTTATTTTCTTGGTCAAGTTCATACACCCCGGGAGCCACCGCAATGCAGGACGCGGCGCCAATACACAGATTCCGGTCAACCACAATTTTCCCTATTTTCAACGGTTTTTCGCCCTTTTCCGCAGATATATTTTTATCAGGTTGCATTTCAGACATTTTTTTATTACTCTATACAAAGAGTATACTCGTTTTTATAAGAAATACAAAACGCATAAGACTATGGAAAAATTTAAAGATTTTACCTATTGGCTTGAAGAAATAATCCGCCCCATCTTTGTCGCGCTATTGGATGGTATATTGATTCATCCGGTCCGCTTGGGCGTGCTCCTTGTTATCTTGTTTCTTCTCGTCGCTTATTTCGGGCGATAAGGAAAAAACGCGCCTCTTTGAATCTGCGGCAATTTTATACCCCTTTTTGAATCGTTTCAAGAGGAAGCAGGACGCATTTTATCCGTGCCGCAGTAAGCGTAATGCCAAGAAGTTCAAAGAGCGCGTAAGGAGAAAACTCCTTTATCTCTTTCCGGTTTTTCCCTTTTATATATTCAAAAAGGAGCGAGCTTGCGGCGCGGCTTATTACGCAACCTTCAGATTCAAACGAAATCGCTTGTACGCAATCGCGCGCAAAAGTGAGACGCAAAGTGAGTGAATCCCCGCAGAGTGTATTTTCTCCTTTCGCCTCAATATCAAACGGAACATGGAGTCCGTAGTTTTTTGGAGCGTGATAATGGAGAAGAAAAATATCAGTGTAAAGCAAATCCATATTAAGAATCAAGGGGTTGATATTTGATTTTTGATGTATACTCAAGCAAGTATGCGGAGAGCTTTTTCTATCCCTCTCCCTAACACCTCAATATCGCTGACGGAATTGTACACCCAAAAACTGATGCGGCTTACGGCCGGAACACCAAGGTATTTCATAAGCGGCATTGCGCAGTGGTGCCCGGCGCGGATCGCTATCCCCTCTCTGTCAAGAATAGTCGCAAGATCATGCGGGTGAACCCAGTTAGAAGTAATTCGTCTAAGTCGCCCCCGATGACTGCTGTCTTGCTGAAAGTGGATCGAACTTCTAACGGGGTGAATTCCTTCAATCGTAAAACTTATCACGCCGCCGCGTGTGCGCGGATCTTCTGGACCGAAAATATGTATGCCCGGAATCTTTTTTAACTGCGCAAACGCGCGCTTTGTCAGTTTTTCATCAATCGCCCTGATTTCCTTAAATCCAATTGACGTTATGTAGTTAATCGCCGCCTCAAGCCCGATTGCTCCGCTTACATTCGGAGTCCCGGCTTCAAATTTATACGGGAGTTCATCCCACTCGGTATTTGTGATGTCCACCTTGCGAATCATTCCGCCTCCGCGTAAAAACGGCTCCATCGTGTGTACTATTTCTTCCCGGCCGTATAATACGCCTATCCCCATCGGCGCTCCCATTTTATGGCCGGAAAATGCCAGAAAATCGCACCCGATTTTTTGGACATCAATCGGAATATGACCGGCGCTTTGCGCCGCATCAACCAAAAAAAGAATGTTTCGCTTCCTAAGAGTTTTTCTGATTTTCTCAATGGGATTGATAGTGCCGAGTACATGCGAGATATGCGAAAACGCGGCAAGTCTTGTCTTTGGATGGAGCGCTTTTTTGACTGCTTCAATGGCAATTTCTCCTTCTTTATTGAGCTCAAGAATATCAAGTATAATTCCTTTTTCCTTCGCAATCATCTGCCACGGAAGAAAATTGGAATGATGCTCACCGCGCGAGATCAGAATATGATCTCCTTTTTTGAAAAAAGTTTTGGTGAGCGAATACGCCACAAGATTTATGCTCTCGGTAGTATTTCGCGTAAATACTATTTCCCGTGCTCGCCGCGCATTGACAAATTTTCTCACTCTCTCGCGTGCCCCTTCGTAGCATTCGGTCGCCCTCTCTGAAAGTTCGTAAATTCCCCGATGCACGTTTGCGCGCGTGGTTTCTTCAAATTCCCGCACCGCATCAATCACGCATTGCGGCATCTGCGCGGTGGATGCGGAATCCAAATACACGAGAGGTTTTTTCTCTTTTTTGAAACGAGCAAACATGGGAAAATCATTTTTATAACTCATGGCTAACCGATCTACTAAAATTCGTCCGTCGATCGACGGAGGAATTTTAGTAATTACCTAGAATCCTCAAAAAATAATATCTCATTTAGTTTGAATTTGAGAAAACTTCTCTCCGTACTCCTGTGGCATTTCTCTTGCTATCTCTCTGAAAAATCCCGAAAGAATAATTCTTTCTGCTTCTTCTTTTGCAACACCGCGGCTCTGTAAATAAAACAACTGGTTCTCATCAATCCGTCCTATGCTTGACCCATGGGACGCTTTTATTTCGTCGGTTTTGATTTCAAGATACGGATATATTTCCGCACGCGCGTTAGGCGAGAGCAAAAGCGCTTTTGCCGAAAGATACGAATCGCTTCCTTTGCCGTTTGGCGCGATATCAAGCATCCCTTTGAATATAAAACGCGATTCATTAAAAAGCGCCGCACGCGCGGTAATGCGTCCGTACGTTTCCGGCGCATCGTGGACTAAAGTAATGTTCATTTCGATACTGTCTTTATCTTTTCCGAGGTACGCAATGACGATTTCTGCTCTGCTCCCTCTCCCTTTAAGCCGTACCTTGAAATCAATTTTCTGCGGAATATTTTCCGCGAGCACAAAAATCCATTTTTGGAATTTCTGTTTCTCGGGCATCACAATCTCTTCTTTCCATACCTCGCCAAGATTTTTCGAATATACAAAATTAGTTTTTATTCCTAATTCATAATTCATAATTCCTGATTCTTATCCTACGCTCCCCTCCATCTCCAGTTGTATCAGTCGATTCATTTCAACCGCGTAATCCACCGGAAGCTCTTTTATGAGCGGCTCAAAAAATCCTGTTACAATCAAAGACGCCGCTTCAAGCTCGGAAAGTCCGCGCGATCGCAAATAAAATAATTCTTTTTCTCCGATTTTGGACACTTTTGCTTCGTGCTCCATTCGCACATCTTCCTCATCAATCTTTTGCGTCGGATATGTGTCTGTGCGCGATTCGGGATCAAGAAGCAGCGCATCGCACCTGACCGTAAGCCGAGATTTTTTTGCCCCGCGCACGACTCGCGAAAGTCCGCGATATGACGTTCTCCCGCCTCCAAACGATACCGATTTTGACACCACGTTTGATATGGTATCCGGCGCTATATGGATCATTTTCGCACCCGCGTCCTGATGCTGTCCGGGACCCGCAAGCGCAACAGAAAGCGTATCTCCTCGCGCACCTCGTCCCGCAAGAACTACTGAAGGAAATTTCATCGTGATTTTTGAACCCAAATTACAATCCACCCATTCCATAAACGCGCCTTCTTCCGCGCGCGCGCGTTTTGTTACGAGATTATAGACATTCCGCGACCAATTTTGTACCGTAGTATAGCGCACATGCGAATAGGGTTTTGCGATTATCTCAACTACCGCGGCATGAAGAGAATCGGTAGAGTATACGGGTGCTGTGCATCCCTCGAGATAAAAAATTTCGCTTCCTTCGTCTGCAATAATCAATGTCCTTTCAAACTGCCCCATATTCTGCGAGTTGATTCTGAAATATGCCTGAAGCGGCATTTCCACTTTTACTCCGGGCGGCACATAGATAAACGATCCGCCGGACCAGCATGCGGAATTTAACGCGGCAAACTTATTGTCGCCTACCGGAATCACTGTGCTAAAATACTTTTTTACAATTTCCGGATATTCGCGAAGTCCGGTGTCCATGTCCGTAAAAATCACTCCTTTTCGCTCAAGATTTTTGCGAAGCGCATGGTAGATTACGTCCGAATCATACTGTGCCGCGGCTCCGGCAAAAAACTTTTTCTCGGCTTCCGGAACGCCAATTTTATCAAATGTATTTTTTATATCCTGCGGCACCTCATCCCACGTCCGCGCCTTTTTCTCCCATGGTTTTATATAGTAGATAATTTTATCAAAATCAATGGATGATAAATCCGCGCCCCATCCGGGCATTTGTTTTTGTTCAAATACTTTGAGCGCATCCAGACGAAACTTCCTCATCCATTCGGGTTCGCTTTTGATGGAAGAAATTTCTTCAACGGTATCAGAAGTAAGCCCGGGTTTGGTTTGATAGACCGGCTCACGGACATCATGGAAACCATACTTATATTTACTTTTCTTAAATTTATGTAATGGCATGATCGGCTACGGAATACGAATTTTTTACGAATATACGAATGAGAAAAGCCGCGTTACGACTGCTTTGTGTCGTCTTTTTCGTATATTCGTACTTTTTCGTATTTCGTAGCGAATACCCCATACCCTTTCTCCTCCACCTTCTTTATAAGCTCCTTCCCCCCGCTTGCCGCAATCCTCCCTTCTATTACTATATGCACCCGATCTGGAGGAAGTAATGAGAAAAGACGCGGTGAATGGCTTATCACTAAAATTCCTGCTCCTTGTTTCGCCGCATCTTGCATGATATGCGCGAACTCTTTTAACGCGTCCACATCAAGCCCAGAATCAATCTCATCAAAAATAGCAAATTTCGGTTTTCGCGCCATAAACTGCAAAATCTCGCTTTTTTTCTTCTCCCCGCCGGAAAACCCTTCGTTTAAGAAGCGGGAAAGAAATGAATCCTCAAGCCGAAGGGAAGTAAGGTATTCTTCCCCTACCCCCTCCCTCCCCCGCCCTGCGGGGGAGGGATTGAGGGAGGGGGTTTTTGCAATCGTTGCCAAAAACGTCCGCATGCTTACTCCCCCTACCTCTGGCGGTTCTTGAAATGAAAGAAAAAGTCCTTGTTTCGCCCGCTCTTCTGGCGAAAGTTTTGTAATATCTTTGTCCCCCAGAGATACCAATCCCCTTTCTATTATATATGAAGGATGCCCGGCAATAGCATACGCAAGCGAGCTTTTCCCGGAGCCGTTCGGACCCATAAGTGCGTGGATTTTCCCAGATAAAACAGTAAGTGAAAAGTCGCTTACTACTACTCGTTCATTCACACGCACCACGATTTGAGAAAGCGCAAGCGTTTCTTGAATCTCGCCATATATACCATTGTGTTGCCTTGTTTCCATTTTAGAGGTAAAATGATTCCTAATAGCCATAGCTCTTTTAGCAGATAGGAGGATCGTCATGTCAATACGATATATCGTGACATATAACCAGACACCATTTAAATTGGGAGGATTAAACTGGGAAGAGGGACACGCGGCGCGGGAAGACGCACGAGCACGCGATGAAACGCTCCATAATATTCTCAAGGAAATTCAATTACGCACGAACACCATTCAAAAGATTGAGCGACGCGGATATGCAAACTTTGTTATTACCGTTGACTCTAATAAAAGCGGCAACACCACGATTTATCCTACTGACATCGTGCAAAGACTTCAAGGACTTGGGTATACGGTATTTGAAGACCGAGGATTTCTGCTTTAACCAAACGGGCAATTTACTCCCGTTTTCATTTTTCCTGGCAGCTGTTCACGCGCTTTTTTTGGACAAAGTGGATCTGCGTCACGGATTGTTTTTTCTCAATCTCCTATCGTAATTAAGACCCTACTTATTGCCAAAATGGTAAACGATGACACAGGCACTTGACTTTTTTAGGGGATTAATGTACTAATGTAATCAAGATATGTTCTTTACTATCACTATTTATAAGGAGGAAATCCATGGCGCTTACTGAAATTACGGTTACTTGCACAAGACCCCAAAATCAATTTTCCAGCGGAGATTCAAAGCTCGGATTCGTAAACATCTGCTCAACCGAAATGAGAAGTTTTACTTTTTATCTACGCAAAAACATGCTTCCCGCTCTTATATCAGAACTGCCAGAAGAGGAACGTACGATGGAAACCGATATAAGCATTATCGCTCGCCTCTACTTTCAGCATGTATACCTTAAGAGACACCCCGAATTTTCTGTGTATGATTGGAAAATTCAAGCTGTTACATCGCGCGCCTTTAACTTTGAATTCTACCTTCCCTTATCAACAAGTAGAGAAAGACTAGAGCGCTTCCTCAATCAACCCTTTACAGGAATACAGCCGCGTTGCCTTCTTGATACATCCGACTATGTAACTTCACTCATCCTACTTGCAGAAGATGACTTTAACCAACTCCCGCCTCGCGCAGGGAGTTTTTTTTCAAAATTCCCTTGACGCGTTTTGACTCCTTTACCTTGCTATAAAATACCGACCACTTCGGATATTGTTTTTACCGCATACGTAATATCTTCTTTCAGAGTAAACCGTCCCAACGTAAACCGTAATGACCCTCTCGTATATTCTTCCGGCTTCCCTAATGCGGCAATCACATGCGACGGCTCAAGCGAACGCGCGGTGCACGCGGAACCGGTGGAACAATATATCCCCCGCTCGCTCAAATATATTACCGCGGTTTCCCCGTCAATTCCGGGAATGGAGATATTGACGTTATTGGGAATCCGCTCTTTTGGATGCCCGTTTAATACTGCGACCGGAAGACGCGCAAAAATT
>VMFQ01000019.1 GCA_007376125.1 Parcubacteria group bacterium Gr01-1014_33
AATTCAAGATGCCTTTTATCCTATTATCCGCATAGGGAAAGAGTGAGTAAAGTTACTGCGCTCCATTGCTTGCTTCGTCTCCCGTATCCTCCCGCCCGAGAGCCGCATCACCATGCGGACAAAAAACCCGTGCTCATGAGACGCCTGCCATTGCAACTCTTCACACAACGCTTCGGGATGCTGCTGTTTGTATTAAGAGAGAAGGTCTATATCTACAATTTGATTTTACCGAGTACAAATTCCTTGATGCGGCACACTGCGGCAAACGCTTCCTCCGCCAACTCCCATGTAAAACTCTCGAGAGGAATGTCTGCCGGATATCGCGTTCCCACATAATATGGAGTAAGCAAGGCGGTGTCGTCTTTCATGCGTTCAGCAACGGCCCCAAAATAAGGTTCCAGCTGTGCCGATAATTCAGTGAGTTCATGTATCTTTGGATAATCGCCGCTCACATGGAGGAGCAACGACTTAAGATACTTCTCTGCCATCTGTTGCGAAAGAAAACAGACATACGCGGGTGTTCCGTCGCGGTGTGTGAGAACGGATTTGATATTCATCTCATCATCCTCTGCTCGTTTCACCCATTCCCTCACAAAATATGCTCTTTGTTTATTTTTTGGCATAGAGCGTCTTTCCGGACATAAACACTTTCTTCAAGAAAGGGTCGCCGAGTTTTAACCTCTTTTCGGTTTGTTCCGGCGTATACACAATAATATCCGCGGGGATCCCTTTACCAAAAAGAATCCGATACACTTCTTGCATCATCTTCAGCGGTCCCTTCCCGCTCTTCTTTACGATAAACAAATCCACATCGCTGTCCTGCTGGGGCGTGCCCCATGCCCAAGAGCCGAAGAGGATAATTTTCTCCGGTTGGTATTCATTGACGATTTTCTGGACGATTTCCTTGATTTTTTGCTCAATTGCTTGTCTGGATTCCATAGAAATATGATAATACTTTTCTTCGCAGTAATCAATCGCGCGCATTTGATCAAGCTCGGATGCATTAAAATGCCCGGTTGCCCAGCGTTCCTTTTCTGCACATGATAAAATTTCTTTCAACATACTTCTCAAGTATGATTACCAATTCATATTTGCGTGATGCGGACCGATGACCGGACTGCATTTTATAACAGGCAGATTCACATTAACGTCATCAGAATCGTACCAAAGACCATTTGGGCCTGGTGAGGCAATATTATCAGTATAACAACCGCCCTCGCCCTCATTCTCATTAAACAAATAGGGCGAACCCCACGGATCTGCAATCGCTTGATTAAAGACAATAGCACCGCCTGCTGCAGTATTAAGGAAATTCAATGCGGCTTGATAATTACCCCAGCAGGCATCATCTTTTGGAATACTATACGCGGGTCCTCGACCGCGACAGGCGCATTCGGAACATAAATTTCCCGTGATTTCCCCAAATGTCTTCCCTGATTCTCCCCGCGCCACATCAATCAATTTCATAAATTGATTGATCTCCGTTTTTGCAGCAGCATATTTCGCTTTATTGCGCGCCGAGTTCACGCTCGTCAACACCACGCTCGCAAGCACCGAGATAATGGAGATGGTAACAAGTAGTTCCACTAATGTAAAACCTCTGGAATCGCGCATCGTATTTCGTAGATACCCACGGCTAAAGCCGTGGAACTTTGCTTAGTCTTTAGAAAGAGAAAAATCAAGAATGGACAATACGCAACACAAATTCCTTGATCCGCAATGCGGCCGCAAATGCATCATCCGCGTCCTGCCATGTAAGCTCTTCAATGGCAATATCGGCAGGATACCGCGTCCCTACATAATAAGGATCCAGCAGAATAGTTTCTGTTTTTAATTCCTCCGCTGTGGGAATATTGCGTTTCGCACGCACGACAAGTTGGCTAAGATCATGCGTTTTCGGGTAGTCACCCGTTGCGTAGAGGATTAGCGCTTTAAGATATTTCTCTCCCATCTGCTGTGAGAGGAAACAAATCTGCGCGGGCGTGCCATCGCGGTCTTTGAGAATCGCTTTCACATTTAGCTCATCGTCTGCGGCATGCTTGAGCCATTCACTCACGAGATATGCGCGCGCGTTAGGTTCCCGCATATAATAGTCTGCCCGATGAAAGAATTTTTTTTACCAGCGGGTCGCCGAGCGCGCTTCGGCGTTCCACCTGCTCGGGCGTATAGACCAACACATCGGTCGCAATATCCGTGCCAAAAATAATCCGCTTTACCTCGCGTATACGTTCAAATTGGGACTGCTCGCTCTTCTTCACGATAAACAAATCCACATCGCTGTCCTTCCCGGGTGTCCCCCATGCCCAAGAGCCGAAGAGGATAATTTTCTCCGGTTGGTATTCGTTGACGATTTTCTGGACGATTTCCTTGATTTTTTGCTCAATTGCTTGTCTGGATTCCATAGAAATATGATACTACTTTTCTTCGCAGTAATCAATCACGCGCATCTGGTCAAGTTCGGACGCGTTAAAATGCCCGGTTGCCCAGCGTTCTTTTGCCGCTTCAGATAAAAATTCTTGGAGAGATTTCATATTGCTTTTGCTATTACGGAACAATCAAGGACAAAGTGGAGGATTTGGAGACCCCCACCAGCCGGGATTCACGCTTACTCCTATTACACAATATCCTGAACTTTCCAGTCGAACCCACAGGCCATAGGAGTTGTCGCTCGCCGGTCCCCGCACATATTGATAGGTATGCCACCCGCTCTTCGGATCTGAAGGAATTACCGAAAGATATGGAGCCAGCGACCCTGAAAGATTTGAAAGCTCGGTCCCCAAGTTATCCGCTACCACCGACGGATACGCATTATTCGTGTCGTAATAAAACTCAAGCGCGGTCTGGACCTGGCGCATATCCGCGCGCCGCTTCGCATCTCGCGCTTTCGCCCGCGCGCTATTTACCGACGTCAGCACCACAGACGCCAAAACAGAGATGATGGAGATAGTAACAAGGAGTTCTACGAGGGTAAACCCCGCACTAACAGTTAGTGCTGGGGTAAACCCCGCCCTTTCTTTATGCAGTGCATTCCTTCTATGATGTATGGTCATAAAATTCAAGATGCCCTTTATCCCATTATCCGCATAGAGAAAGGGTGGGGTAAATCCTTTGTGTTCCATTGCCTGCTTTGTCTCCCGTACCCCCCCCCCCGACACCCCAGCTTCCCATCATCCGACACTTGGTAACAGCATACAAAACCTGGCACGAATTCCTGCCACATATCCCAAGGGACTTCAGATACGTTTGTATTGAGAGAGGATGTCCATAGTATGAGGAAGCGTTATCCTTTCTCAAGAAACGCGAGGATATATTTTGTGTAATCGTTGAACTCGGCGATCGCCTCCCCGATGCTTTTCTGCAAGACCTCGCGATCAATATCGTTATAGTCATGCACCAGGGCATTACGGAGCCCGACGCTCGGCGCAATCTGCGTTGCAAACTCATGCGGGTATACCTCGAGATCAGCGAGGCGCAAAAAAGTATCTCTGTATTTTCGAACCGTCTCCAGATGCGCGCCGCACTCAGCGATGAGATGCTGATTGATGTCAACCGCGCGACCGATGATCCGCTCCAGCAGCCGCTCCACAATCGCCTGGGTACGGTAGTCCTTCGCGATTTCGTCAATCGTGAGATTCGCAAACTCTCCCAGACGCATCAGCTCGTCCTGGATTAAACCTATTTTGCGTTTTACAAAATCACTGTCCAGCATGAACCAATGTGGTGCCGTACTTCCGGGTGAGCAAATCCTGTTTGGCGCGGATCATGACAAGCTCCAGCCGGCGCAGGTCTTCGCTCTCCAAAAAAGCGCGGAACGCGAATGCTTTGAATTCTTCGTAAGCGGTAGGGTTGCCATAGAGGAGAATCCCGTCCCGCGCGACAAGATGGCGCAACAGCGGATCTGCATTATGGAGTAAAACAAGATCAATACCCCCGGTCGCATATGCGCCTGCGGAAGTTTCGAGATCGCGAAGAATATTCATGAAGTCCTCTGCCGTAATTTTTAGGTCGCGGAGAATTGCAATGTCCATATCGCTTTCTTCGGCTTCGGTTCCCTTGGCATGCGATCCGTAGAGAATAATAAAACGGAGGTCGTATTGACGGCCAATGGGAGCGATCTTCTCGCAGATCTCCTTTATCCTGTTAGAAATAATACCCCTCCGCTCTGCGGCATGAGTTACCGCTTGGAGTAATTCACGCGGGGATTTCAATGCCCCGCGGGAATTTCTAACGGGATTTAATTTTTGTCCGCCAGATGCGCGATGCATAGAGAAATTCTACCACCTTTCCTGCTTATTTTCAATCACATCCTGCCGGATCTGACTGACCACTTCTTCCAGAAATTTAATTTTTGGTTCGTGAAGATGGGGCATAAAGTTAAAGTTTTTCTAAAATTGCAAGGTATTCGTTATAGCTCATACCAAGCGTGCGAAGATTGTTACGGATAATAAAAACGGGTATTTCCTCGTCTTCAGGAAAAATAGACCTACTGCACAATAATTTTCGTAGCGAAATTTCAGAATTTCGAGACAAAATCGTTGAAGAAATTTCGCGGCCTACCTGTAAGGTAAGCCAAGAAATTTTGAGACGATTTTGGCCGAAATTATGAAATTGCAGCAGAAGAATTATTGTGCAGTAGGTCTAACAACCGGTCTTTTAAGATCACTCCTCTGATAACCCGATGATCACCACACTTCCTTTCTAAATGACACCCTGTGTAGCGAACAAACTTGTCAAATTTTTTCCACGAAATCGGCTTCAACGCAGCCATGGAGAATTACTTTATTGCCAATTCAATCCGCTGCGATTCCTGCGCAATCAGCATGGGCGGCTTCCATTGCTTCTTAATTTCTCGCCACCCGAGATTTGTCAACACCTCCTTAAGCGCGCCCTTTTTCATCACTTCTTCAAAAAATATCACTACGACTTCATGAAATCGTTTAATCGCTTGCGTATAATCCTTGCCCGAAGCAGATACGTCCAAAACCGGCGTATACGCAATATAATGCTTGCCTTCGCGGAATATAGATACCGGCACTTGTACATTTAAGTTCATCACACTTCTTATGTTACTCCCGTTTCAATAAAAACGCAATTACCCTTTTTCAAGAAATTTGATTTTTGATTCGTGGAGGTGGGGTATGATCAATTCAGCGACGCCTCGTAGATTTGGTTGTCGTAGCCGTCGCCGCCGAACGCGGCGCACCAAAATCTGTTGTCAAAATAATAACGCCATCCCTTGACCCCGCAACGGTTTGGATTGCCCGTGTCCTCAAGGTTCGCGGTTAAATCGTATTGCACCCGCTGGCTGTTGCGTCCCACATTCCCATAGGCATAGGTATGGCATCCTGCTGCCCACGGAGGACAGCCACCATTATTCAAAGGATCTTTCATGAGTGTCGGCAGATACGGCTGCAAATCCGCCGCAAGCGCGTCCCAGCCGGAATTATAGCTGTAGCGGTAGCCGTTGCAATCCCATCCGCACTCGGATTGAGGATAATAACCGTTGGCGTCAAAATAAAACTCAAGCGCCGTGCGAATCTGGGACAGATCCGCAATGCGACGAGCATCCCTTGCTTTCACCCGCGCGCTATTTACTGATGTCAGCACCACAGACGCCAAAACCGAGATAATGGAGATCGTAACAAGTAGTTCTACGAGGGTAAACCCCCACACCAACTGTGTTTTATCTTTCTTATAGGGTATGAGTAATGGAGATTTATGGAATGATGCAAATATCTTCATGAGAATGGTTTTTGGTGTGGGGGTAAACCCTCCCACCTTTTGGGAAGAGTGATGAGAGAAGGATTTTTTCATAGAGAAGCGCTTCCCAAGGAGGGAACGGATGTGTTCCATAAAAGGTGGGAGGTAAATCCGGCTGTATTATATGGTTTGTTTTGAGAATACGACATATATCACGATAACTGAAATTATGAAGCAACAGCTCTATTGTTCAAGCAGATCCATAGCTTTGAGTTTGGTGAATAATGTCTATCTTGGAGTCATTACGAGCCGAAAGGCGAAACAATCTTGTCCTCTTTCAAGAGATTGCCGCGAACGCTCGGCTCCTCGCAATGACAAAAACAATCTTTATTCATCAAACTTAGCTTTGAGTATAGCATACACTTACACTCAAAAAAGACGTAAAGTCATTCCAAAACAACCATTCTTTTCTTCTCGTCAAAGGTAATGCGAAACTGCGAAAAGAAGTTGTCGCGCCCGAGGAGACTGAACGAAACAGTAAATTCGCGGGAGAATACAATAGAACATACGAATCTCTTATTCCCTACCACGGCACGCACGCGATGCAGGTATCCAAGAATCCGGCCGCCGATGCCCTCAAGATATATCGCTTTTCCTTTCTCAACCTGAATACCGATATGTTCGGCTATCTCCGGACGGAACACTGAAAAAGAGGCGCCGGAATCAAGGAGCGCCCTTACCGTCAACTCGTCCTTCTTTCCGCGCAAGGTGATATCAATGGTCGGATACCACTGCGCTCCTTTCTGGACGTAGGGAAACGAAATCCTCATATTCGGATTGTAAGAATGTAGGGGCCTTCATCTTTTCGTGGCACCAGCATGACGGACGGTTTCCGAGTTAGCCTCCGCCTCCGCACTTTTGCCATGAGATTTGATAATGTCGCTGCGGACTCTATTACCTCATCGTCAAGCAACGCAACCCATTTCCCGGCAAATCGGCCGAGCATCCTCCTTGCTTTTCCTTTATATTGAGTCATCGCCATACTGTATATGATACATCAAAATGGAGAAAAGGTAAACCGATATGCGCCATCGTCTTAATCACATTCTGCCAGATCTGATTGGTCCCGATTTTGTCGCGAGTCCCCGATTCGGTTGCTACCGAATCGGGACCATGTTGATTGACATCTGCAAGTCGTCGCGTATCACGCGCTTTCACCCGCGCAGAGTTTACACTTGTCAACACCACGCTCGCAAGCACCGAGATAATGGAGATGGTAACAAGGAGTTCTACGAGGGTAAACCCCCACACCTGTCTCGTGCAGAACTTCCATACAATTAAACGACGCATATAGTTTTATGCATATACCCCGTACCTGCTCTTATACAAAATAGGTATAGGGGTATAAACCCCGCATAAAATTTAGATTTATATTCCATCTATGGTTCATTTACCCCACGCGGCTGTTCTCCGGGAGTTTCTATAATAGGAGTGCTTGACGGAGACCAAAATGCTCGCGCAAACAGAAAAATAGATACGGCAAAAAAGATCCCGCCTATGACAAGAAGGATGATGTTTGCCTGATAGTCATCTTTTATCTTTCCGCCGGAAAGCCGCATTACCAAGCGAACAAACGAGCCGTATTCTTCGTTTCTTCCCCAATTCTGCGGGGAAGAAATCGGAGGGCTTACTCGCGCCGGTTCTGTTGAACCGTGCTGTTTTTCATATTGGTCTAGTATATCCATAGCAATAAGAAAAATTATAATCTCCGGTTTACCCGCGACGCAAAAGCCGCGGGAGCTTATCCCCACAAAGTTTAGTTGCGATAGGAGGGAGAATTGGTGTATTCTCCCGGGAATTGCCTCTCTCCGTCATCGTAATACGAATATATCCCATGTTCTTTCAACGCAAACCAAAACAGAACAGCGCTTATGGAAAAAACTATAAGCGATGTCCCGTACAGCACATACGCCCCTTGGCGTTCGGTCTTAATAATGCCGGGGAAATGCTTCATGAGCCAGATAACCATCCACGGCGTTTTAAGTTCTCCGAGGAGAACCCGCGATTTATATTGATGATTGTGCGCCATATAGATAATATAGGCGACCGCGCAACGGAATCAATCGCACGCGATTGAGCCCTTTTGCGTACGGCCAACGTATTTTCACATTAATAATAATGGGCGTCTTTTATTCAACTTATAGAAAGTTTTGTTTCGTTTCGTTTCGTTTCAAAGACATCCATGTTTTTTTTCAAAATTTCCCCTTAAGGGCCAAAATACGGATGACACTCTTATTAATCCGTTCCTGCGAGATCTCTCCTTGCTCTACCGCTCTCACGAGTCCCGTATATACCGCATTATAATCTTGTCTGTCTTTTACCGCAAGTACAATATCTGCTCCCGCCCTTACCGCTTGCACCGCCGCGTCCGAAAGGGTAAATGAGTCGGCCACCGCACCCATAGCCAGATCATCGGTGATGATCACTCCTCGGTATTTCAATTCTTCCCGCAATACTTCATCTACAAAAAAAGGCGATAAACTTGCCGGATAAAGAGGGTCAATATGCGGAAATTTAAGATGTCCCACCATAATCATTTCCACTCCCTCGCGTATCACTGTTCGAAAGGGCAGAACATGGTCTTCCCATGCCCGATCGTTGCGATTGAGCATGGGAAGAGTTCGGTGCGAATCCACCGGCGTTTCGCCGTGTCCCGGAAAATGTTTTGCCACAGCAACCATGCCGCTTTTCTGATACCCGCGCACCATCGCGATCCCCAATTTTGTCACTTGTTCGGAGTCACCGGCAAATGTGCGCGCGTACATAAATTCTCCAGGTTCCTCTGACACGTCAAGCACCGGAGAAAAGTTCACATTTACGCCGAGCCCGCGTAATTCTGTCCCGCGCGCTTTTCCCACCAAAAACGCCTGATATTCATCCCGAACACTCCGTTGAGGAGTTAACTCGTTGAGAAAATGAAACCGCGACACTCGTCCGCCTTCTTGATCTCCAGCAATGAAAAGTGGTGGGTCACCAGGATTCCGAGCAGTTTTTTGGAGGTCAGCGATTAATTCCCTAACTTGCGCCTCTGATTTCACATTGCCGCCAAGCAGGATAATTCCCCCGATGTGATGTATCCGTAGCCATTCAGCGGTTTCGTCCGAAAGCGGTCCCTCGGGAATTGCAACCATAAGCATTTGTCCTATTTTTTCCTCCGAGGAAAGCGCCGCGATTTTCTCTTGAGATGAACCCCTTGTGTTTAACGGAACAGAATCTTGCAACAAAACACCGACTGCCTGTGTAAAATCCCGAGGCGGCGTACGCTGAAGCGCGTCGGCAAGGAAAAACGCACCACCAAGAGCCGCAGATATTATGAAAAACCAGAAGAGAATACGCATGAAGTCCGCTTTACTTCACAAAAAAAACGGAATAATCAAATTCGGTTGACCAGTCGCGCCACGTTATGGGACAAGAAAGATGGAATAGTCAAATTCAGAAGACCAATCCCGACACGTGGGCGTATTAATGCCCGGATAAGAACCGCCGGTACACGGCATGGGACCGCATTGTGCTTTGGGCAGTTTTGTTTTGTCAGTAGCCTCAACCGACCGAAAACCGAAAACAGAGAAGGGACCACTCCATGAGTAGCCATAGGATGATCCTGCACCATAGTTATAATACATATAGAAAAAAGTTCCGTCTGGACGGCTATTAAACATGGAGCCGAAAGGATTACCGTCGCTTACCGGAGGACCGGAGTTGATTGGATCACCCGGAATAATCGGCATGTATGTCGGCGTAAGCGCCGCTAAAAAATTCGGAAGGAAACTTACTCTCCATCCTGCAAGTCCCGGGTCGTCTCCGCTTTCTGCCACGGAAGGATACCGGTTGTTCGTATCATAAAAAAGCTGAAGAGCGAGTTGGATTTGCTTCATATCCGAAAGACGTCTTGCGTCTCGCGCTTTTGCGCGCGCGGAGTTGACCGATGCCAGCACCACACTTGCCAAAACCGAGATAATAGCAATCACAACCAATAATTCTATCAATGTAAATCCTGCTCCATAAGAGAACCGCACTGTTTTTTTATCATCATGAGTCATGTGATGAAGTGATGAAGTTAAAAAGGTTGAATTTTCCGATACTCTTCCAATTCTCGCTGCGAGGGGCCGGACCCTCCACGCTGGATGTACGGCCCGCCCGAATATCGTATAAAAAGAATAACGGCTAAAAGAAAAGATAGGCAAACGGCTCCCAACAGTACATACGCCGCTTGCCGTTCGGTTTTAATGGAGCCGCGCAAAAGACGCATGATCCAGAGAATCATACGCGGAGTTTCAGCATCGCCTAAAATCTCCCGCGAATGGAAACTAAAATCCGGTCTCGGTTTTCCCCGTTGCTCCCGTTCGTATTGAGGTAATATATCCATAAATCTGCGGTGTGTTCAAATTGCGCAAGGATAGTAATCATTAGGAGCGTTGGAAAGATAATTCTCCAGTTCACTCCGATTCAAAAGCCCGGCGCGCGCGCCTACTTGCTGAACCACGGACATTGAGTTTATCGGCCCCCAGCGAAGCGCGGTTTTCAAGTCAAGTCCGAGACAGAGTGCTGCGGTTATGGTGGACGAAAACGCGTCCCCTGCTCCGGTACGTTCGTAGGGCGGCTTGGGATCCGGATACGCAGGCATAAAAAGCGCTTCGTTGCCGTCAAACGAATACGCGCCGGCTTTTCCATCGGTAATCACCACAATCTTTGGCCCAATATCTCGCATCAGAGAAAGGAGTTTCTTGATGTCGCTCTCGCTTGTCTCCAGAATCCTTTGCGCTTCTTCTTTGTTGCAAAAAAATATGTCCGAGCGGCGGTAAAGCCCGGCAAGTTTTTCGCGTCCCAATTTCATCTGAAACGTCCCGGGCTGAAACGCGAGCTTGATTTCCGGATGCCCCACAAGATATTTTTCAATTTCGGTATGAAATTCAGCCGAATGAGGTCCGAGAGACGAAAAATACACCCATTTCGGGCTTCCGATATCAGGAAGCGCATACGGATATTCTTCGTGCTTTATCAATATGGTGCGATCATCTTCATACCACAGGACATAGTGATAATTAGTTTTCGCTCCCGGATGCGCTTTCACAAATTCCGCGCCTACACGTTCCTTCTCAAGAACTCCAAGACATTCTTTGCCAAAATAATCGTCTCCGAGATTGGTAACAAGTGCGCTCGTAAGTCCGAGACGCGCCGCAGAAACCGCCGCATTGGCGCTATTTCCTACTGCCGGAATCACGGACACCTCTTTATACGGAATTTTGTCGGCAAACCGCATGCAAATCTCCCGCACGTCGCGGTCAATATCAATATGCGCCGCCGCACTCTCCAGCCGTATAAACGCGTCGGTTACGATGTCACCGATTGCTATAAAATCATGATTTTTTTCCATAGTAGCGAATTATATATAAAGTCACAATGATAAAAAATAGAGAAGATGCCGTCGCTGATAATGGAATATCTTTCAAAAAATAAAGAAACGCACCTCCGCCAAACGCGTATATAAACAATCCGATAGCTATTATAAGAATAACAGACCACATCAGAATCGGGTTCAGACGTCTACGCCAGATACTTGAACTCGCTGATTGCTGCTGTACTCGTATTCCTTCGTTATCAAGATCGCTCGTAAAAGATAGGAGAAACGGCGCAAGGCCGACAAGGAATGTAATCTCTATGAATCCCCAGAGTGTATTCTTTATATCCCGCATGCGCATTATCTTCTCCGGAAATTCAGGATCATGTACCAGTTGGTATGTTATGTCTTCAGGCGTAGTTCCTCTTGGGAAAGTAAAGTAAAAGTTTTGAAGAGACAACAGAATGGCAAATATGCAAAGAAAGGAAATCCCCATCAACCTGAGAAACTTCCTTTTACTGACACCCACAAGCCGTGAAAGATGTCGGAAGACAAATGCAGAAAAAAATACAATAAATGTGCCTATCAATATGTGCATATACCTATGGTTTTATAATCTGCTGTTTCTTTGAGGAAACTATTCCTCAACCTTAACGTCGTAACATGCCACGCCAGAATCATCTTGAGAACAAGGTTGTGAATCACCGCCACTAAATCCCCTCAACCACCCTGTGGCATTAGAATTAAAGTCAGAATCTTGGTTCAAATAATGTTTGATCTGTGCGCCGGAACTTTCCAAGCTGACACCTAAATGATATGCGCGAACCCTACCAGTTGAATCCAACTTAACAGCGTAATAGTAATGAGAAAAACTTTTCTCATTTGAGGGATTTGACGTATCTATATAAATCAAATTATACGCTTGAGTATTCTCATTATAATCTAGTCTCTCTGGACATTTTTTTGGATCCGAATCCGAACATAGTAGAGTATTTAAATCAGATAATTCTTTTGGATATGCTGAAAATTTTGCCTTATAGCGCGATAGTTCAAATACCAATATGTTCTTCAAATTACTAATTCGTGATCCATCTGCGCTGTCTTTTCTCCTCTGTTCTACCATTGCGTCCCAATCCGGCCGTTTCCTGAGTTCCTGTTCCTTCACAATATCTTCTTTCAAAACGCAGTGTCCTTTGCCTTGAACATCTTTTATGTAAACATAATCATTCGGATTCACATTGGGATGAGATAGAACTATATCCTTACACTTTTCTAAATCGCTCGTCCGGAAAAGAAATAGACTAACCCCTGCTACTATGAAAACTAATAAAAGACCAATAAAAAGCTTTTTCATAACACATTCCTCGCAATTATGTTGAGATGCATACGCATTGTGGGATTATGCCCCTCAATTGAGTATACCATTGCAACATTGTGCAGTCCTATTACTACATATTACGCACTTACGCCGTTGATTTCCTTCAATCGAGATGCGATGTCTTCTGCTCCAAATAAATAGGATCCGACTACAAGTATATCCGCCCCCGAGCTTACCGCGCGCCGCGCCGTATCTCCGTTCACTCCTCCGTCCACTTCTATTATACATTGATTGCAAAATTTTCGCACATGAGCGATTTTTTCAAAAATCTCCTCATGGATTTTTTGTCCTGAAGGACCGGGGCGAACGCCCAGGATCTGAATTATATCAACCTTCTCGTACCAGAATTCAACCTCTCCCCACATGGTTTCGGGATTCATCGAAAGTCCGGTCTGGATCCCCGCTTCACGACACTTACGCAAGATCATGTGCATATCTTTTGCCGCCTCAATATGGACGATTATTCTTTTTACCGGCGCAACAAGCCACTTTTCCATGATCTTCTCCGGTTCCCTTACCATCAAATGTACTTCCACTTTTAACCGAGTATCAAGCAAAGGCAAATCCGCCGGATTACGCCAAGTCGGATGTGTTGAAAACACTCCATCGGTAACGTCCAAATGGCACCACGAAACATACGGCTCAACTTTGGCGACCCGTTCTTTGACTTCCTCAAATGTGGGGACGTTTATGGAAGGAATTATATCTACCATAGGAGTAATCGCGAATATACGAACCAAACGCAAATTCGTATATTCGCGATTACTACCTTCTTACGCGCCGTGGATGTTCTGTTACGTATATCGTAAAAGTGCCTCACGCGGGGTAAGACGTTTAATATCCGTATGATCAAAATCTTTATCAAAACTCACAAGAATTGCTCCAAACTTTTTTGAAATAAAATAATGGAGTCCATCATCAAAGTCTAAACCCTGCCGTTCTGTAATGTCCAAAATCATCTCCTCCTCTTCAAGTGAAGTTGTGTATACTTCGAAATCGGATTGTGCGAGCAGCTCAAAGAAGGTGCGAAGGGATTTTCTTCCCGCTTCTGTTTTACCTGCAATTGCCTCAACCGCATGGATAGTAAACGATGCGGCAATTCCTTCACTCCGATCAGAAAGCCAATTCAAAAACTTCCGGCATTCATCACCCCGTTCTTGACCAAGTATCAATTCAAGAAACACATTTGCATCTATGACGAATCTCATATTTCAAACGCACGGTGCTGAACTTCTACAGAAGTCATTCCTCGAAACCTTTTGTCGCCGCGTAAAGCCCCGGCAATCTTACCCCAATCTACCTTTTTTTTACGCCTAGAACCTTTCTCAATCTTTACCTTAGGAATTCGAACAATAACATATTTTTTTGTCTCTATCACTTGAGTACTCATGGTGGTATGATAGCTCATTTTCTCCAATCGAGCAACACTCCCTTGATCCGCTCTTTTGCTTTTCCCAGTGTTGAGAGGTTGATGGAAGAGATGATTTCAAGCATGAATCAGGAATCAGGAATCAGGAATCAGGAATTTTGCATAATTCATGATTCATAATTCAAAACCACCGCTTTCAGTAAATACAGCGAAAAGGAAATACTCATTTAAAATTCCTATTCTCTATTTCTATAATCTTCGCAAGCCGCCTCCCATGCCTCTCTTCTCCGGTAAACGGAGTTTTGAGCCATGCGTCCACTATTTCCTTTGCTTTTTCAAAGGCGGTATCGTCCGCAGCAAGCACAAGCACGTTTGTATTTCCATGCTCACGCGATTGTTTTGCCGCGTGTGTATCAAAACAAAGCGCGGCACGAAGCCCTTTGAATTTATTCGCCGCCACGTCCATCCCTACTCCGGAGCCGCAGATAAAAATCCCTCTGTGTTCGCGCGGATTTTCAGCGATCTTTTCCGACGCCCGGATTGCAAAATCTACGTAATCGTCATCCTTATCATACTCAAAAGCCCCGATATCTTCGGCTTGGTATCCCTGCTCCCCCAAAAACTTCTTGAGTTCCTTTTTTAACTGAAACCCCCGATGATCTGCGGCAAGATAGAGCATAGTGTGATTATATCAGAAAGGGGCAAAAAGAAAAAGGGCGTATTGCCCTTTTTGCTATGAGAAGTTGGATTTTAATAACTTAACTTCCGTAATTTCATTTAATCCTCGTCCGGAAATGCTTCTTTCAACGTATGAAAAAGAGCTTTTAAATAAGGCCACTCCATGCGTAAGCGGAAGACTATTTCGCCTTTTTCTAAACAATCAAGATAGGAAGATCCACTATATTCTTTACATGGCGCTGCTTTAAAGTATACTCCCATGGGCAGACGCACTTCTATTTCCGCATTCTCTATTTTTATCATAGCCCCTTTAAGTTCGGGATCAAGACTCGTCGTAATTCTTAGTCTGTCATTCTCATAATCTTTACTGCCTTTTATCCTGATCTCCGTGGTCATAGTATCCCTCCTTACTATAAGAACCCGTTCGCAACGTAAAGATCTATTACTTCTGTTCATTGTACACGATACATTAAAAAGCGCAACCAAAGAGATATGGAGACATTCATCAAAAATCGTTTATCTAAAATCTGCTTTGTTTTTTGCCGCGGTAACCGGACGCGCGTTGATCTTAATATTCTGCAAAATGCCCACTCCTATGAGAAGCGTTACCAAACTGGAACCGCCGTATGATACAAAGGGAAGGGTGATACCGGTAATTGGCAAAACTCCCATATTCATCCCGATATGGATAAAACTTTGGACAAATATAAGCGCGGCAAATCCAAGCGTGTAGAGGCGTGAAAAATTATCCGCGCTCCTTCTGCCGATTGCGACAATCCGCCAGATCACGAGCAAAAAGAGCGAAAGCAATACCGCAATTCCGACAAATCCCCATTCCTCGGCAAACGCCGCAAAAATAAAATCGGTTTCCGCTTCGGGTAAAAAATTAAGATGCGACTGCGAGCCGTAGCCAAGACCCTTGCCCCATATTTTTCCGGAACCTACCGCGATCATGGATTGGATCATCTGGTATCCGGCGCCTTTTGGATCGGCATACGGATTGATAAATGAGGTGATACGAACTTTTTGGTAGGGCTGGAGCGCAAAATTCCACCCCACAAGGGAAAGGAGCAGAGCCGCTACCGCAAGAATCAAAAAATGGCGCGTGCGAATGCCGGAAAAAACCACCATGATAACCCAGACCGCGACAAGCACAATCGCCGAACCAAGATCCGGCTGGACAAGCACAAGCAGGACGGGGATTGCAAGATACGCCCCCGCGACAATCAAGTGCCGAACGCGATAAATCTCTATATGCCGCTTTGAAAAATACTTTGCGAGCAAAATGATAAGCGCAAGTTTTGCCAGCTCAACGGGCTGAATTAAAATCCCACCCACGCGGAGCCACGATTCCACTCCCCTGATTTTCAAACTCACAATCAGCACCGATCCCAGGAGCGCAACCGAAATCAGATAAAACAAAAAAACAGCGATGCTTTGGGTGCGGAAAAATCGAAAATCCACAAAACTTGCGCTCACAAGAAATAAAAGCCCCACGCCTATCCAATATATCTGGCGATGGAAATAGGGAAATACACTTGCTTCAGACAAACTAAAAAGGGACAAGAGCCCAAGCCCCATCAATAAGAAAAGAGCCCCCATGAGGAGCCAGTCGAATTGGCGAAGATGGGATAAGAAATACGACATGTGAGAATGTAGGTAGTAGGTAGTAGGAGGTAGGAGGTAGGAGGTAGGAAGAAGAGAACTTTCTCTAACTTTTAAAATATCTTCCTCTTCTACTACAACCTACTTCCTACAACCTATTTCCTACTGTGGTTTCAAAATCACATCCGGATCAAACACGTTTACCCGCGCGGTTACTTCAATCGTCGCCACGTCTCCTTTTAATTCCTCGGGCCAAAGCGATTGGATCTCGCGGCGGGAAGATGCCGCAACATCTTCCGCGACAATTTTATTTACGCCGATGAGATTCCCCGCCGGATCAAACACCGCCGTTACCACCTCTATCTTTCCGAGATCGTAGAGTGATCCATTAAAGATGCGCGCGGCAACCGCGCTCCTTTTCTTCCCATTTTCTTCGCGCACTTCGTAATCGCGCTTCTCTACGATAAGCCCGGGAATAGTTTCCTTTCGGATGTCCCAGCGAATGGCAAGAATCCGGAGCTCAACCCGAACGGGCCGGCGCGTTGTTTCAAGATTGGTTTCAACGAGCATAAATTCTTCCTGCGGCAATACAAACGCAGTTCCGGTTTTTCTTGCCACAGGCCCAAGTGCGTCAAAAAGCGTAAACTCGTAGGTCGTCTCCGGCGC
>VMFQ01000072.1 GCA_007376125.1 Parcubacteria group bacterium Gr01-1014_33
TAGAATTATTAGAACCCATCTCAAAATTATCTTTCTGTCATTCCCGACTTGATCGGGAATCCAGTGTGTGGCGTATCTGCTGGATTCCCGCTTTCGCGGGAATGATAAAATACGCGAAAAAACTAATTTTGAGATGACCTCTAATCATTAAATTTCTAACGGGATGAATAATCTATGGTCAAAATAATCCGACAACAAAATACTTCAACTTCGGTCAGTACAGGTAAAGAACTGCATCAATGCGAGGAGTGCGGCTTCCGATACGAAGATAAGGAGTGGGCGGAAAAATGCCAAGCGTGGTGTAAAGAACATCAAAGTTGCAATATCAAGATAATAGCTCACGGAACGCCGCCGGAGAACACTGCAAAAGACGGCGATCTGCCCAATGAAGAAGACAGAAAATTTAACACCAAACTTTTTTATGGCCTGATAGGCGTTGTCTCGTCATTGGCGTTTTTCCTCGTCCTCTATTGGGTGCTTCGTCTTGATTCGGCAATTACGAATATCATTACCAACACATATAGCACGCCTCTTTATTTCTGGCCGTATGCGGTTCTTACGCTTGGAGCAATTGTGTTATTCGGCGTCAATATCTCGCTCCTTGTTTATCGCTGGAGAAAATTCGGTCCCCCGAAATTAAAAACAGAAGGCGGTGCTGGTCTTGGTTCTATTGTAGGCATTGCGGCATCCGCTTGTCCTGTCTGCGGATCAACCATACTCTCGGCAATCGGAATCGCCGGCGGGCTTACCGCTTTCCCCCTGCAAGGACTGGAGCTCAAAGCGCTCTCGTTCGGATTATTGGCGCTACCGCTATGGTTGACGAGAAAGGATTTGAAAAAGCTTGAGACCGATTGCGAAAGCGGGGTATGTCCTCTACCCAAAGACCATTCCTTCAAAGAATCGGATCGACCATGGCTCTTCGTGCTTCTCGCTGTGGTGATCGTTTTGTCGCTCATCAGCTGGAATATGCTCAAAACCGAGCCGATAATTGCCAAGGCGCTTGCTCAAAACCGCATCCTCAACACAAATGACAATACGTTCTACAACGCCAACATTTCGGGAACGGGGAGTAAACTTATTGATGAAGTTACCGCAAAGGTCCTCCCGGAGAAAGGATTCCAAAGTAAGATCGTCTTGGGAGACAGTGTGGTAAAGCTCGTCCAGAATGGGGTGATTGATCGCGAGAAGTTCTTGGCGATCTACCCCCACACCAATAGCATTGGTGTGGGGGTAGATAAAGATCGCGGCGGTCTCCCCGATGAACTGGAAAGCGTACTTGATGAGCCATCCTCAAAGCCGATACTCCTCACCCGACAAAATGCCAACTACTATGTTAATCTTTTGTGGCCGCTGGGGCTTGCAAACTACATGTCATCAAACAAACAAAGCCCTATTAACGGCAAATCTCTTTTCAACCTTGCTTCCACTGGCGGCTGGGATTTAGGTAAAGAAGAGAACGGCGGCGCGTACTTCAATAAATTCAAAATCGTAGAACTTACGCTGGAACAGGAAGCACTTGTCACAAAAATTGCTCAAAATACCTATCGGCCATGTTGCAATAACTCAACTTTTTATCAGGACTGTAATCACGGATCGGCTCTTCTCGGTCTACTTCAATTAGGTGCGGCACAAGGACTTTCCGAAGATGAGCTTTACCGCGAAGCTCTTGCCTTCAATTCATTCTGGTTTCCGTCAAACTACATTCAAACCGCGCTTTACTTCAAAGCAGTAAAAAACACCGATTGGGAAAAAGTTGATCCAAAAGCGGTGATGGGTAAGGATTATTCAAGCGCCGGCGGGTGGTATGCAAATGTTGATAGCGAGATTAAAAAGCGTGGTCTTGTTCCGCAACAAAAAGGTGGCGCAAGTTGCGGGACATAAATCATCTTCAAAATTGTATCCGCTTGATAATTCTGATAATATAAGTGTAAGGTGAAATCAATTTAGAAGTGCAACTTTTAACCAATGCTCAATACTTTAAGGATGAAAATCATGTATCAAAAAATGAGTAAAAAACCCTTGCAAACATATCGCCATATCTTACCTCGGCTCATGGAGATGGACAATCAATTGAAAAGACGGTCGGCGACTATAACGTGGAAGTTGAGTATGAAGCACTTGAATTGCAGGCTGAAGAGCCAGTGCGGCTTGATTTTGCTATCAGCAAAAAAGATTCTCCCGGAAGCGTTGAGTTTACCGATGCGTGGGTACGAATTACTGAAGGCACAGAGACGCTCTTTGCCGGCGGCATCCACAATCCAGAGTTTGGTAAAGCGGGATTCACCTTTCCTTTCCCTCGACGGGGCAATTACGAATTAAGCGTGAGATTTCAAAACAAAGATAAGGCTCTTACCGAGGCATCCTTTCCGTTAGCCGTTACAGCAAGCGAAGAACAACCAAGACCATCTTCCGCCCTTCCCATATACCCCGTACTGATTGGCGGAGTTATTGGATTAGCAGCGGGCTGTGCGCTTTCATATCTCCAAAAAAGGAAAGTTTCAGTTTAATACTTTACTCGCTATTAAATTAAACACAATAATACTATGCGTACTCTCTACGCAAAAAATAATTATATCGGAAAAAGTTTAACAGCGCTGTCAACGCCGGAAGGTCAAGCTTTAATCCAAAAACACGGCATTCTCTCAAGTCCCGGCATTCTTATCAATGACGAGTTTTTTGCAATGGATGGCGCAACGGAGAAACAATTAAGAGAAAAATTTGAAATACTAAAACAAAAATAATGTTTTCTAAATCACTTACAATTTTTATTTTAATTTTTATTGTCTTGATAGCTGCAAATGCGGCATTTGCCAATGGCGGAGACCAGCGCGTTGTTGATGGAAAATATCTTATCAATCTTTCGCGAGCGCCTTTCACTCCCCATACAGGAGATAAAGTTGCTTTTTTGGCGTCCTTTGTAGACATGGAGAAAAATAAACTGGTCAGCGAAGACCTTATTGTTAGCGTCCGCATAGCAAAACTTGGCGGCGTGGGAAGAGATATGAGAACCTTTCTTTTTGAAAAAGAAGAAATAGCCGTGAAGGGCGGTATTCTTGAACTGCCTTATACTTTTACCGAAAATGGACTTCACGAGATTTTCTTTGATTTTGCTTTTGCCTCAAATCCGCAAAAAGTGTACGAAGCCCCAGATTTCTTAATTGATGTTCAGAAGCCATTAAATGGATATCGCGTACATCAAATCCTGATAGGAATTTTTGGTGGTTTAGTTATAGGATTTATCGGTGGCTGGTTTGTCCCGCCCTTTCTGAAAACCCCGCGGAAAGGGCGGGATTTATAAAAAAAATAGTGAGTAGAAGAGTGGGGCGGTAAGTATTGTATTGCGTGAGAGATTTTATCCCGTTAGAAGTACGCCCGATAAAAGCATCGCCGATGCTCTTATCCTCTGCAACGCGGGCGAAAACGATTGACAATCGTTTTCGCGCATGGAGTAATTCACGCTCGCCCCGTTAGAAAGTTTTTCTAACGGGGCGAAGATTCAAATACCTCGCGGATTCTCGCGGGATTTATTATCCACAACCAAATATGCCTCCAGAAAGTCCAACTTTACACATATGTTCGGCTACAGTTTTATTACATCTCTAACGGAGTCAAGTAGCTGGGTTTGTGATAGACAAGATGAAAGATACCATTGCCAAGATGAAAAAATATCTTGGCGAGGAGGTAAGCAAATTGAAATAAATCCCCACACCTTCCCACGGATTATTAGACCCTGTGGGAAGGATAGAAATCTTTTTGGTAACCCGCGTTCACCCCGTTAGAAATCTCTGCGCGGTAGGGATATTTTTGCGAGAGGCATGAGATGTCGCATCGGGTACTGTCAAGTTGGGGGGAGGCATTTCTAACGGGATAAAAAAACGATCGGCAAAAAATAATTCGCCGTTTTTAAGATGTCTTCCCAAATCCGCGGTTACCAAATCAACTTCTTGAGCGGTAAGAAGCCCGTAGAAAAGCAGGAGAAAGGCGAGTATGGATAGGGAGAAGATTTTTTGGTATGATGGCATAAAGACGAGAAATAAACAAAACTTTGGCAAATTTCATAGAATAATATTCCTTGAGTGTATCGAAGGGCTACCGAACATAAGGTATTCCTTTGACTTCGCTCAGGAAATAACTATTTTTGCCAAAGTTCAGTAATTAAGATAACAGGGGGCACTCAATGGAATAAATTCATTGAGATGGTTTCAAAACTATTTCGTTGCGAAATTTCAGATTCTTGAGCTACGCCGAGAAAGACGAGCAAAAAGAGTTGAGGCGTAGTAGAACTACGGCGAGGGTATCTTGGAGTAACGCTTATTGTATTTGCCGAATCAGGCCTCTTTTTTGGATTTTTTCTGCCCGGTGACTCGCTTCTTTTCACTGCCGGATTTCTTGCATCTCTTGGGTATTTCAACATATTTTTGCTCGTGATCCTTTTGGCCGTAGCCGCGATAAGCGGGGACAGTTTTGGATATCTTTTCGGGCGAAAAATCGGAGCAAAATTTTTTACCCGAGAAAAATCATTCTTTTTCCGTCCGGAATATGTGGCGCGGACGAGCCGTTTCTACGAGCGGCACGGAAAAAAAACAATTATTATCGCGCGGTTTGTGCCGGTGGTGCGCACGTTTGCGCCGATTTGTGCGGGCATCGGAAGCATGCACTACCCCACATTTTTGGCGTATAATATCACGGGAGGGATTTTCTGGACCGCGGGGATCACGGGGTTGGGATTTTTACTCGGAAGCGTGATTCCGGACGCGGACTCATATCTTTTGCCGATAATTCTTGTGATTATTTTTGTCTCCCTGCTTCCCGGCGTAGTCCATATTATCAGAGAAAGGCGGTAGATGCCTTCTTGTGCGCAAGAGAATTTGGCAAATCATACGGATTGCGCCCCTTGCATTTCTTCTTCCTTTTGTTGTATGCTTATAGCATAAGGACGCGGGGTGACAACATAAATCTATGCAAAACTTTACGTTAAAAAAATATAGCGCAGAATTTTTGGGAACGTTTGGACTTTCGTTTGCGGTGGCGCTTTCCGTAAGCGGAATGTTTCCGGTGCCGACGCCGGTGATTGCGGGGCTTACGCTCGGGCTTTTTGTATACACGATCGGGCATATTTCCGGAGCGCATCTTAATCCGGCGGTTACCATCGGTGCATGGTCGCTCGGAAAAATAAAAACGCGCGATGCAGGTTTTTATATTGCCGCCCAGTTTGTCGGCGGGGCGTTGGCATACATCATGTCCCATGCGCTTATCTTTCCTGCCCGGCTTCCGGTGGCGGATACGATGTGGGTGGGGATCGCGGAACTTATAGGCACATTTTTCTTTACATTTGGAATCGCGGCCGTAGTATACGGGCGCGTTCCCTCCCAAATGAGCGGAGCGATAGTGGGCGGATCGCTCCTTTTGGGAATTTCCCTTGCCTCTCCTTTGTCAAACGGCATATTAAATCCGGCAGTGGCGCTTGGCATCGGATCATTTTCTCTTTTGTATCTTATAGCGCCGATTATTGGCGCGGTGGCAGGCATGCAGGCATTTGCCCGGCTTTCAGGCGAGCGGTAAAATGTGAATTTTACCGCGAAAAAATCCCGATGCGTCGGGATTTTTTTAACCCCTCACACCCCTTCTTCCGTCATTGCGAGCAGGTCCTTCGCAAGACTCAGGATAAAACTCCGCAATCTCAACCTCGGAGAATGGGATCGCCGCGCCCCGCTCTTTTGGACGCTACCAAAAGGGCGGGACTCGCAATGACAGGACTGTGAGAGATTACGGATTTTTGTATTGACATAAAAATAATTTCGCATACAATAGTAAGGTACGCCTAAATCCGACTAAATTAGTCAAGAATCAACTATGAAGTTCTCTCGAAAAACCGATTACGGGGTTATTTTGATGGAGGCGTTGAAACCCAGTTTCCGCATGAAAGAATTTGTGTCGCTTGCATCCATCGCGGAAAAATATCACCTTCCGCTCGCGTTTTTAGAGAAAATTGCCGAGAAGTTGAGAAAAGAAGGATTTATTGAAGCAAAGCGAGGAACGGACGGAGGATATCGGCTTATTCGGAATCCCAAAGAAATTACCCTAAAGGAACTTATTGATGTGTTTGAAGAGCCGAAGATGATGCGGTGCATGAAATCTCCTCATCCGGAAAAGCATTGTGCGCTTGCGAAGGTGTGTCCCACAAAAAAGACTTGGAATTCAGTTGAGCAAAAAGTAATGAGAATATTTGAAAGAATAACGCTTTCGGAGATTTGAATCATAGATCAGGAATTATGAATTGGGCGGAGAGCGAGGTCTTTATCCCCACACCTTCCCAGAATACCCCGCAGGCAGCTCTCGGGCTGAATGGGTGTTATAAAATCCTTCCCACGGGGTCTAATACCCCGTGGGAAGGTGTGGGGATTTATCCATGATTCATAATTCTTGATTCCTAATTCCATGTATGAAATCTACCTTGACTATGCCGCCGCAACTCCCCTTGACCCGCGGGTGAAAAAAGCAATGGAGCCGTACTTTTCAAAAGAGTACGGGAATCCGTCAAGCATTCACGAAAAGGGAAGGCGGGCGAAACAAGCGGTGGAAGACGCGCGGAAAACCATCGCCCAAATTTTACATTGTAAACCCGGAGAGATTGTGTTTACTTCCGGGGCAACGGAGGCGGATAATCTGGCAATTTTTGGAACAACGCGCGGATTATCCCACACAGCGGAAACTATGGTTAGGAAAAAAGGACATCTCATAACTTCTAAAATTGAACATGACGCGATTTTGCAAAGTATGCGCGCGATGGAACATGACGGTTTTGAAGTAACCTATCTTGATGTGGATGAATACGGGCGCGTTGTGCCCGAACAGGTTAAAAAAGCAATTCGTCCGGATACTGTTCTTGTTTCTCTCGGATACGCAAACGGGGAAATCGGCACAATCCAGCCGATTGAGAAAATCGGAAAAATGATAAAAGAGCGCCGAAAGGAAAAAAGTGCGCATATTCCATACTTTCATATTGATTCGTCCCAAGCCGCAGGATTTTGTGACATACGCGCGGAAAAACTCGGGGCGGATCTTATGACGTTAAACGCGAGTAAGATATACGGGCCAAAAGGAGTGGGATGCCTTTTTGTGCGGCATGGAGTAGCGATGGCCGGGGTAATGTACGGCGGAGGGCAGGAAAGCGGGATGCGTTCGGGAACGGAAAATGTTCCGGGGATTGTGGGGTTTGCGCATGCGCTTGAGATCGCGGAACGCGCGCGAGCGGCTGAAGTAAAACGGATGTCGGAGCTCCGCGATTATTTCATAAAAGAAATTTTTGCGCGTCTTCCGGTCGCAGTATTAAACGGGCATCCAAAAGAGCGGATTCCCAATAACGTCAATATCTCCATTCCCGGAATTGACGGGGAAAC
>VMFQ01000073.1 GCA_007376125.1 Parcubacteria group bacterium Gr01-1014_33
CATATTGCTCCTGCATTTGGGGAGGAAGATATGGAACTTGGCAAAAAATATAATTTACCGTTTGTCCAGCATATTGGAATGGATGGAAAATTTAAGCCGGAGGCAAAAGATTTTGCAGGGCTTCCGGTAAAGCCAAAGGGTGATCATCAGCAAACGGATAAAAAAACAATAGGGTATCTGGAAAAAAACAAAACTCTTTTTTCAAAAGAAGAAATCACGCATTCCTATCCCCATTGCTGGCGGTGCGACACGCCGCTTTTAAACTATGCGGCCGTCTCATGGTTTGTGAATGTAAGCGCGATTCGCGATAAATTAGTGGGTGTGAATAAAAAAATTACATGGGTGCCGGAGCATATCCGCGATGGAAGATTTGGTAAATGGCTTGAAGGCGCGCGCGACTGGGCAATTTCGCGCTCTCGGTTTTGGGGCGCGCCTTTGCCGGTATGGAGGTGCAAGAAATGCGGAAAGCAGGAGGTAGTGGGATCGCTTGAGGAACTTGAGCAAAAAACAGGAGGTAACCGCAATTCTTATTTTATCATGCGCCATGGCAAGGCCGAGACGAATATAAAAGGAGTAGTAATAAGTGGAAATGATGGATATGGTCTGACGGAGGAAGGTCGTCGTGAGGTGGAACAGGCGGCAAAGAAGTTCTTGCGATTTGGCATAACGCCGGACTTGGTGGTTTGTTCTCCAGTGAATCGGGCAAAGGAAAGCGCGAATATTGTTGCCAAAATCTTATCAGTAAATGAGATCCAGGAGGATGAGCGATTACGTGAGATTCATTTCGGTATTTTTGAGGGGAAAACGGGGAAAGAGTATGAACATTTTTTTTCTTCATTCGGAGAGTGGTTTACAAAACGTCCGCAAGGGGGCGAACATTTACGCGATGTGGCGGCGCGCGTTTTTGACTTATTGGAAGAATACGAACGGCAGTATAAAGGGAAAACAATATTTTTTGTGAGTCACGATGCTCCTTTATGGATGCTTGCCGCCGTAGGGCAAGGATTGAACAATGAAGAAGTAAAGAATCTTCGTAAAGGGAAAAGGTATCGGGATTTCTTGGGATATGGAGAAATATATCCATTGAAAGTACGGCAGATTCCTAGAAACCGTTTTGGTATTATTGATCTGCATCGTCCGTACATCGATGCGGTGAAGTTTCCGTGCGCCTGCGGCGGAGTGTATGAGCGGGTACCGGAAGTATTTGACTGCTGGTTTGAATCCGGTTCTATGCCCTACGGCCAGTGGCATTATCCGTTTGAAAATAAAAAGATATTTGATCCGAAAAAAGGCGTAGGATTTCCGGCAAATTTCATTGACGAGGGTCCTATGGATGTTGTCAGGCGTTTCGGAGCGGACTCTGTGCGTTTCACTCTTTTATCATCCTCGGTGGTGCATGGGGAAGATCTTAATTTTTCCGAAAAAGCGGTAGATGAAGTGCATAAAAAATATATTTCGATTGCGTTAAACGTGCTCAACTTCTTTTCACTCTATAAACGTCATTCTAAAAAAAGCGTACCTGGAGGGAGGCAAAGCGCGCATATACTTGATCAATGGATACTTTCTCGATTGGCACGCACGAATCAAGCGGTAACGGAAGCGTTCGAGACCTACAAATTGAATTTTGCCGCAAAAGCCCTTTTTGATTTTATCCAGGATCTGTCCGTATGGTGGCTCCGAAGATCGCGCGAGCGGATAAAGGCAGATACCCCGCAGGCACGGCAGGCGCTTGCCACGCTCCAGCAAGCGCTTTTAGAGTTTAGCCGGCTTACCGCGCCGCTTACTCCCTTTCTTGCCGAGATGATTTTTAGAGAAGTGTCGGATAAAAAAAAGATGTCCGTGCATATTGAATCATGGTCAAGCGCAAACAAGGGCGCGATCAAAAAAGAACTTGAAAAAGATATGGCGCGTGTCCGTGAAATTGCTTCTGATGCGCTTCGGTTTCGTGCGGAAGCCGGAATTCGGGTGCGGCAACCCCTCGCCGAATTACAAATTACAGATGACAAATTACGAAGAAAATCCCAGCTCTTGAATTTGATAAAAGAAGAAATACACGTGAAAAAAATTACGTTCGGAAAAGAAATGCGGCTGGATACAAATATCACCCTCGAACTTAGAGAAGAAGGAATTATACGAGAACTTGTAAGGAATATTCAAGAGATGAGGCGGGAGCTCGGACTTACTCCTCATCAACGCATTGTCCTCCGGATCAAAGGGGAGAACGAACTGAAAGATATAATAAGACGTTGGCAAAAAAATCTTATGAAGGAAACAAACGCGCGGGGACTCGGTTTTGGAGATACAAGAAAACTTCGTCTTGCGCAGGAAGTAGATATCGGGAGAGAAATGGTGAAGGTGGGAATCTCATAAATCGCATAGCCCGACACCCATAACCCATAGTCCGAAACCGAAAAACCCATAGCTCGTAACCCGACTCCTATAACTGGTATCGGGTTAAGCGTGTCGGGCTATGTGTTACGGGTGTCACGTTATGGGTTACGCGAGTCGGGAGTTCACTCTCATGTATTTCACCCAAGGAGTGGTGCTGAAAAAAATTGATACCGGCGAGGTGGATGCGTTTTTTACTCTGTATACGAAGGACTTCGGAAAGCTTTTTTTACGCGCGCAGGGCATTAAAAAGCCGGACGCAAAACTCCGCGGGCATTTAGAGCCGCTCCATTTTGTTGTGATTGGGTTTATTTCCGGCAAAAACGGGATGCGTGTTACGTTTGCATCCCTCCGGGACATTTTCCCTAGTGTGCGGCAAGAAGAACAAAAACTTCTTATCGGACTTTCCATGGCGGAGTTCGTGGATCGCAAGTGCTTTGAGGGAGAAAAGGATGAGCGAGTATGGGATGAAATCGTCCGTGGATTTCTTCTTCTTGAAAAGGAAACGTTTACGACGGAAGAAAAGGCACAAAAATTAGAGGGAGGCATGAACGGCGAATTGAGCGTGCGCATGTCTCCTGCGTCAAGAGATTTCTTGCGCGTGTTTGAAGAGCGTATGCAAAGCGCGCTCGGAGAACGGGGAGAAGATGTGCGCCCTCCTCACCTTATAAAATCTGCGGTATACTGATACCATGGCAAAACTGGAGGACTTGGAAAAAGAGCTTTATTCTCCATCGGAAGATCGGCATATCGCAAGCCGCATGAAGCGGCGCGTGATATTTCCTGAAATTTCTGATAAAAAAAGGCTACCTCTTTGGGGCGCGGATGCGCGCGCGGCGCCTAAAAAGAACTTTTTCCGCCCGCGGAAAATGATTCCTTTTTTCATCGCCGGAATCACCCTTTTTTTTATACTCGGCGGGGCGCTTTTCGTGTTTTTCTACATAAGCACGCGTGGCCAGGAGGCGCGCGTGGAGATCCACGCGCGGGAGACAGTGGAATCCGGCGAAGTAATCACTATTCCTGTTTCTTTCAAAAATACGTCGGGATCTCAACTCGAAGGCGCGGAGTTTACGTTGGTACTTCCCGAAGGCACGCTCATCTATGAAGGAGTTGAGTCCCATCCTGCTCCTCTGCGGATTACCCAAAAAATCGGAAGTATTTCCCCGGGCGAGGAACGGACGTTAGAATTTAAAACAAGAATTTTTGGTCGCGAAGGAGAGGAAAAGCAAATTGAGGCGGTTTTGATGTATCAGCCAGCACGCATCAATGCGCGATTTTCTTCAAGGAATGCGCAGAAAATAACAATCAGCCGGGTGCCGCTTGCATTGAGCTGGAGTATACCCAACACCGTAGCGCGCAATCAGGAAGTGGAAATTACTCTCCATTATGCGTCAAGCGCCGAACTTGCTTTTAGCGATCTTTCGGTACGTCTTGAGTACCCCCCAGGATTTTTATTCATATCTGCGGATCCGAAGCCGGACGTGGGAGATGCAATTTGGCAGATTGGTATGCTTGATCCGGCGAGCGAGGGAAAGATTACAGTTCGCGGGGAAATCACCGGAGAAGAGGGCGAGATAAAACCATTTCGGAGCTTTTTGGGAGTGTTTGACGCATCCACCAAAGAGTGGACTTCCTATCTTGAAACAAGCAGTGACACAAAAATCGCAGTCGCGCCACTCTTCGTTGAAGGGAGCATAAACGAAAGCCGCGATACGCGTATTATTCCGGGCGAACGGATGCGCGGGGTGATCCGGTATAAAAATAATACGGATGCGAGGATGAAAAACGTGTTTGTGCGCGCAATCCTCCAGGACTTTCCCAAAGGAAGTACTGCGCCGTTCTCCGCGCCCGGGCAAGGATTTTTGAACTTTAAAGAACTTTCCATTGAAAACGGCGGAGTGTTTGACGGGAGCGCGCGCGCGATTGTCTGGGGACCGAGCGGTACGGACGCGCTCAAAGAAATAGCACCCGGCCAGGAAGGAGAACTTACGTTTTCCATTTCCACGAAAGAGCGACCTCCGGTGCGAAATGCAAACGACAAGAATTGAGAAACTTTACGAACGATATCCGCGACGCAAAAATCCGAATTCCGCTTCCGCCAAATGTCAAATGGGAGAACGCATATCTTCCTTCGGACGTGCGGATGATGTTTGATAATGCAACAGGCGAGGTGCGTTGGAACATTGGCGAGATTAAGGCGGGAACAGGTGTCTTGAATCCTGCGCTCACAGGTGCGTTTCAGGTATCGGTAATACCTTCCGAATCGGACATTGGTGGATCAATCGTACTTGTGCGCGAAATATATCTTTCAGGGGTTGATACATTTACCGAGGAGAAGCGCGAAGAAAAAATATCGGGATTAAGCACCGAGCTTTTCGGAGACCCGCTTGTATCGGCGCAAGAGTGGCGGGTGGTAAAATAACGCGGGGGGTAATGTCTCACATCCTTTCCTGTTACTGTGGAGAAACGATTGTCAATCGTTTCTCCGACACCTTAGGACAAGCAATCTCAATCTTGAAGAATGGAATTGCCGCGTCCTACTTGTCCTGCCCCCAACGCACGCAAGCGCCGTTACTCTCATTTCGCTACGATCGTAGCGAAATGAGAGTAGAGTAACGTGAGGGTAATATTAGCTGACCAACTCTTGACATTTAAGAGAGAGTTAGTATTCTATCAGCTTTTTTATATTAGAATATCTGATAGAGAGGAGGAATATATGGCAAAGAATGAAAATAGATACCATTGGTATATTGTGAAAAGCGATAAAATTTCACTTGTTCCGAATAATCCGAATGTAGTTTCTCTATCCAACCGACTTGGCTGGAAAACGGGCACTCTCATTAAACGTGTGTAAGAAGCATTGCCCCAAAAGATCGAACAAGATATGTATCTTGCTCTTACCGTTGATTTGCGGGTAGCCCTCCATCCCGAAACATTTAAGGATATCTATCTTTACTTTACAAATGGGCAGTGGTTATCAAATCGCGATCTCGAGGATCATGATTTAGGAGGAAACCTCTACTCAAATAAAGCCGAAAAAATCATTGGTGAGGTTTCCATGACGTTTGATCTCATGCATTGGGCATGGCAAGAGAACTACATAAGTGGGTGGCGTTCCCTTGCT
>VMFQ01000074.1 GCA_007376125.1 Parcubacteria group bacterium Gr01-1014_33
TTCCATATTATATTATAGCACTTGTGAGAGCCTCCATGCTCTTCAATTAATTATTTTCTGTATCGTTCATGATATACATGAAAAAAATAATTAAAAAATTGATTCCGATGCGAATGAAAGATTCATTACGCCGATCCTTCTATTGGTATGGCATATTTCCCAAGCGCAAAAAAAATATTATTAACCAATTTCATGCGCTCTACTATGATGATGGCCTGCGATTTGGGAGAAATACCTGGCGAAATACATTTTGGTTTGGGGTGCCGCTCAAAAAATGTCCGTTTGATCTCTGGATATACCAAGAGCTTCTCTACAAAATCAAACCGGATGTAGTGGTTGAATGTGGCACCGCATACGGGGGGAGCGCCTACTATCTTGCGTGTCTCCTTGATCTTTTAGGGAAAGGGAGAGTGGTGAGCATTGATATCCGGCAGGATGAGAAGCGTCCGCAACATGAACGTATTACCTATCTTCTAGGATCCTCAACTTCTGAAGACATACTCGCGGAGGTACGGAAGGCAATAAAGGGCGCTTCAACTGTTTTGGTCATACTAGATTCGGATCATAGCAAGAAGCACGTTTTGGAAGAACTCCGTCAGTACCATTCGCTCGTTACAATGGGGAGTTACTTAATTGTTGAGGATACCAATATATACGGACATCCAGTAGCGTTGGAGTTCGGGCCTGGCCCAATGGAGGCGCTCGAGGCGTTCTTACAAGAGAACAAAAACTTTGTGCGAGATGAGAGTGCGGAAAAGTTCTATATGACGTTTAATCCTAAGGGGTACCTGAAACGTGTCCAATAACCGCTGCAAAGTAAAAAACTTTCGAGAGCTCATCATTTTCGGCATTTAATTTTTCCATGATTTTCCATACGTTCCCTATTAAAGGACCGCTTCGTATTGAATTCGAACCTCGGCACGATGAACGGGGTTATTTTATGCGTACATTTTGTGCGCGGGAGCTAAAGGATCAGACGATAGAGTTTCGCATTACTCAAATTAATCGTTCGCGCACAGCGCGTCGCGGTACGTTACGGGGTATGCATTTTCAAAAAGAACCGCATGCCGAGGCGAAAATTATTTCGTGTCTCCAAGGGAAAATCTATGATGTTCTCGTGGATCTCCGTGAGGAGTCACCGACGTATAGAAAGTGGGTGAGTATGGAACTTGCGGCAGAAAAAAATATTGCATTGTATATTCCCGCAGGATTTGCGCATGGATTCGAGACGCTTGAAGAAGAATGCGAAGTAGAGTATCTCATGTCTGAATTCTATCATCCGGAATCTTCGAGCGGGGTCCGATGGAATGATCCGTTGCTCGATATAGTCTGGCCGATTACGTCTCCCACTCTTTCGGATCGGGACGCGAATTGGCCGCTCCTTGTATGAATAAAAAGATCGTTGTGATCGGAAAAACCGGACAGGTGGGCAGAGCGTTAATGGATAACGCCTCTCTTTTTGGATTTGATGCAGTGGGACTTTCACGCCAAGATTTGGATATTACCGATACAAAGCGAGCGAGAGAAATCATTGGGGAGTTGCGTCCGGACATTCTTATAAATACCGCAGCGTATCATGTGCTCCCGGAATGCGAAGCACATCCGGAAATGGCGCTTGAAGTAAATGCGGCCGCAGTAGGAAAAATGGCTGCTTTGTGCCGCGATGTGGGGGCAAAATTCGTAACCTTTAGCACGGATTATGTGTTTGATGGAAGAAGTTCTCTTCCCTATCAAGAGGACGCCCCGCCAAAACCCCTTCAGTGGTACGGACTTTCGAAGCGTGCGGGAGAAGAAGCGGCAAACGCCTTATATCCGGAAGGTTCATTCATCATCCGTACCTGCGGCGTGTATGGGGGGGCGGAGGGAAGCCGAAGTCGGAAGGGAAATTTTGTATTGCGCATGTTAGAAGAAGCACGTAAAGTTGGAAAGCTTGAAGTGGCTCGCAATCAGATTGCAAGTCCTACATATGCAGAGGACCTGAGTCAAGCGGTACTCGCGCTTCTCTCCCTCAATGGAATAAAGGCGGGGATTTATCATTTGGTAAACGAGGGGTATTGCAGCTGGTACGAATTTACAAAAGAAATCTTTTCTGTATACGGGATTAATAAAGAAGTGGTGCCGGTTGATAGAGGTAACTATGACGGCATAATGCAAAGGCCGCAGTTTACGGCGCTTGAAAATACTAAAGCGAAAGCGCTTGGCGTCTCGCTGCCTTCCTGGCAGGATGCGCTCCGACGCTACCGCTATAAATATAACGAAAATGGATAAAAATATGATGCCGCAACTTTCAATTGTCTCGGTGTATCATTCCCGTGAATCCAAGGAAGAGCTTGAGCAAAATTATAATCTGGTTTCTGCAATGAATCCGGATGTTCATTTTGAGTGGCTTGCGGGTGATAACACCCAAGACGATGTTCTTCCCAAAATTGACCCTGTGAAATTTAGAGTATTCCGCGGCGCGGGAAATGAATTTTGGGGGTATAAACCCGGGTGGGCGAGTCTGCGCCACGCGACCGCGTTACATAATGTATTTCCACACGCAAGAAATCGGTTCTTACTAATTATTGACCCTGATTTTTACATTGTGCGAAAAAATTGGATCCGCGAAGTAACGCTTCATATGGAGAAACAGAAACTCGCATTTTTCGGGAGTATCTGGCATCCGCGCTACTATTCAAAATATCGCTACTTTCCTACGACGCATTGCTTGTTTATTGATCTCGAAAAAGTTCAGCTTGCAGAACTTACCTTCATGCCAGGGGACGCGAAAGAATCACACAGCAAATTGATGAAGATTATAAAAAAATTCCCACGGTTGCTTCATCGCTCACTTTTTGGTCTCACATTTCAGAACCGCGTCTTTATTGGCGACTCGCGGGATGCGGGGTATGAATTTTTCAAGAAATTTTACGGGCGCCCCGGAATCCATTACGGACTTCTCACCGCAGTCTACTCTCCGTTCCGTGAACTTCATTTTCCTGCCAATATCCTCTACTTGCCAAACCGTTTTATTGAGTTCTTTCTTCCCGATCGCTTGTGCTTTATTCCAAAAAAGAAGGGGTACTTTGTAAGTCAAGGCTTTCGAGAATTAGGATGCCCAGATATTCGCGGCATGAATCCGGACTGGGAAGAATATCTATGGCAGGGTAAGCCTTTTGGCGTGCATCTGCGGGGGACAAAATCAAAGAC
>VMFQ01000075.1 GCA_007376125.1 Parcubacteria group bacterium Gr01-1014_33
AGTTGAAAGCGATTCACCCTTAAACGGTTTGGCGCGCCCAGTAGAGGACGCGGACTGGCTTCGCCAAAAAGAATACTTGTCCGCATTCTTCTACTGGGCACGCAAAGTTGATATACGGGGTTGACGATACATTTTTTTTACGGTATTGTCAAAATGGATTGCATATTGGCGAATAGGGAATACGCGTTATGTCTAAAGAGAAATCATCCGAAAAAGGGGTTCTGTGCATGAGGGATCATATGGGCCGAGATGCGCGCATATATGAGAAGTGCCAGGAGAACTTTTTTGCTCTCGCCGGGTTTTACGGGTTTGAAAAAATAATTCTTTCGCTGATAGAGGATGCGTATTTCTTTTTACCTCTTGCGAAGACGCGGTTTCTGAACCAGCGCATACCTGTCGCGCTTGCGCATGCGGACGGCGAGGAAGTATGGCTTTCATTTTCAGGAGCGCTTTCCGTTATACGCGCGTATGCGATGTATAAGATGAATGATCTCCCTCATCCATTGCGTTTTGCATACTACAGTCCATCATTCTTTCGTCTCCCGCAAAATTATGATCAGATTAGCGGACGCGAGGAGTTGGGTCTTATGATGATCGGCGAAGAAAATGCAGTTGCCGAGGCGGAAATTGCCCTGATTATTTGGAAAACACTTGAGGAGTTAAAAATACCTTTGGAAGCGCTTCGGCTTGAGCTCAACGCGACTGGATGCGCCCAATGCTATCCGCAATTTCGTTCCTCGCTTATGTCGTATCTTCGCACGCGCGCGGGACGAATGTGTAAAGACTGCAAACAAGCGCTTAAAAGTTCCCCCACAAGGGTTTTTAGTTGCGGAGAGGAACGCTGTGCAATGATCGCAAACCATGCGCCCCAGCTGCTTGATTTTCTGTGTGACGAGTGTAAAAAACACCTTAAGGGGTTTCTTGAGTTTTTGGATGAAGTGGAAATTCCTTATTTTCTTGAGGGACGCCTTTTTCGGGAAGGGTCATGGCTGGGGTCAATCATTTTTGAATGTGCGGGGGCGCTACTTCGCAAAGAGGAATCAGATTCCGGAGCCCCACATACGGTTTCTGATGCTTCTCAATGGAAGAGAACTATTCTTGCGGAAGGCGGCCGGATGTCAAAAATCGGGGAACTGCTTTTAGGAAAACGGCTTGATGTTGCGGTGGGCACGCTTTTTCTTGACCAGGTAGGAGTGTATGCGGGGATAGGAGAGGATGCGGATTTCGACATTGCAAAGCCAAAAGTGTTTCTTACCCAACTGGGTGAATACGCAAAACGGAGGAGTCTCAAGATACTTGAAACGCTTCGCAAAAATGCCATTCCGGCACGGGAATCGCTCGGGAGGGATTCAATAAAGTCGCAATTAAAAACTGCAGAACATCTTGGCGTGGAGATCACTCTTGTGGTGGGTCAGAAGGAGGCGCTGGATGAGACAGTGATTGTCCGCGAAATGGACTCCGGAGTCCAGGAGACCGTTCCGCAAGAGAAACTGATTGAATTTTTGAAGAGAAAACTGAAAAAGTAGTAATCACTAATATACGAATTAGAGGTGATTCGTATATTCGTATATTCGCGAATACTCTATGGAGTGTCTTTTCTGTAAAATTGTGAATAAAGAAATTCCGAAAGAATTCTTGCATGAAGATGAAAAAGTGCTAGCATTTTATGATATTCATCCCAAGGCACCCACACATATTCTTATTATTCCACGCGAACATATTGAATCAATAGTGCATCTTAAAGAAGAACAGGGCGATATTTTAGTAAAAATATTTTCTACTGCAAAAAATATTGCAGAGAATCATAAGTTGAAAGGGTATAAGTTGATATTAAACGTAGGCAAAGAAGGGGGGCAGGTGATTGATCATCTGCATTTGCATTTATTAGGAGGATGGTCGAACAAGGAGGAGAGGAGTATAAATGTATAAAGAGTAGAGATTGGAGGTTGGAGATTAGAGTTTAGAGATAAACCATCTAAAATTCTTTCTAATCTCTAACTTCTAATCACTAATCTCTCATAGTATGGTTGAAGTCCGACGAAGAGAACACGAAACAGCCGGATCCATGTTGCGCCGGTTTACGCGACGGGTCCAGCAGTCCGGTGTGTTAATAAATGCAAGGAAACTGAAATCCTACAAATCAAAGCCGACAAAACGGGCAACGCGCGCGCGCGCGTTACGGAGAATAGAGATGACAAAAGAACGAGAACGATTGGAAAAATTGGGGAAACTTACGGGAGAACAAAGATAGAACAAGGAAGCAGGAATTTGGAATTTTGAGTTATGAATAAAATATTTTTTCAATCTCTCCATAATTCCAGATTCATAATTCACAATTCTTTGTGGTAATCTCACTGCAGGCGAAAATTAAGTTGGATATTGTGACAGCGCTTCGCTCCAAAGAAGAGTTGCAGCTTTCTGTTTTACGCATGCTTGCGGCGGCTTTGCAAAATCGCGAGATTGAAAAGCATGCGAAGATATCGGGCGCAGTGCTTGATGAAGAAGAAGTAGTTGCTACGGTGCGCTCCGAAGCAAAAAAGCGGCGAGACGCGATTGAAGGATTTAAAAAAGGCGGAAGAAAAGAGCTCGCCGAAAAAGAAGCCGCCGAGTTAAAGATTTTGGAAGCATATCTTCCCCAAGAACTTTCCGAAGAAGAGATAGAAAAAATTGTCCAAGATGTTCTTGGACAGTTAGGCGAACTTACCCAAAAGGATTTTGGGAGGGTTATGAAAGAAGTGATGGGGAGAGTGAAAGGACAAGCGTCAGGAGAAAGGGTAAGTGAAGCAGTAAAAAAATTTCTAAGAGGGTAAAAAAGAGTTCAACACACTATTTCTTAAGCCAATTCTTCCGTTAAAGTGTCAATCTCTTCTTGCAATGGTCTAATTTTATTCTCAACTTGTTGAAGTGCATCCTGCAGCTGTCTCTTTTTCTCGAGAAACGGAGTTATCTGTAAATTGAGGGTCAGCATCATAATAAGTTTTCTAATTTTTTGAATATCTATTTTCCCCTTCGTATAGACCGCTACTTCTTCGCGGCCGTGACTTGGGAGGGTGAGTATGAGAATTTCGCACTGCTCTATCTGAAACTCAAGTCCAAGTTGCCATTCAAATTTGTGATCAGGAGTTGTCACATGCAGTAGAAAAGACCGGTATGTAGAAATCTTCTTCAAACC
>VMFQ01000076.1 GCA_007376125.1 Parcubacteria group bacterium Gr01-1014_33
AATCCTTGCGGGAAAGGCGGATGCCGTATTCAGCTCGCGCTTTCGCGGGGAGACGACGCGCGCCCTTTATTTCTGGCACTATGTGGGCAACCGAATAGTGTCACTCGTCGCCAATATCTGTACCAACTTATTGCTGACCGACATCTACGCGGGGTATAAGGTATTGACCATGCCGCTGCTGAAAAAAATTCTGCCACGGCTTTCCGCAAACGGCTTTACCATAGAAGCGCAACTCACCGTGCGCGTGGCGCAAGCGAGAGCCCGCGTGTATGAGACGCCCATCAGTTACTCCGGGCGGACATACGAGGAGGGCAAGAAGATAACATGGCGGGACGGGATCCGTGCGCTTGCAGAGATTATTCGCTGTAGCGCTTTTGATCGCTTCTGAATTGCTCTATGCTTATTGATACATTTCAATCGGTACTATGTTGTCCGCTATGCTCCTCCGGGCTCACGAAAGGAGTGCATGATTTTACATGCGTGAATTGTAAAACAGAATATTCTTTTTTCAAAGAAAAACTTTTTCTTACGCGGCATGAGACCTTTTTACGGCATCAAGAAGAAGTCATGCAGGGGCTCACCAACAGAATCAAGGCCTTTTTACAGCGCTTCCCTAGGATTTACTATGTTCTCTATCTTGTGTTGACACCGATAGCGCCATTCGGTTTTACGGCTAAAAAGGCACTCGGCTTCATCCCAAAAGATTCAGGACTGATCGTAAATATAGGTTCTGGCACCCGAAGAATTCGATCCGATGTTCTCAATGTGGATATTCTTCCGCTTTCCCATGTAGATATTATAGCAGATGCGGCAAACCTTCCCTTTCGCGACGATTCCCTGGATATGGTTATTTCAGAGGTAACATTGGAACACCTTGCAGAGCCGCAAAAAGCCATTCAAGAGATGCATCGAGTATTAAAACCAAGCGGATTTATCTATGTGACGGCTCCGTTTTTGTATCCGTTTCATGAGTCACCCAATGATTACTCGCGATGGACCAGGAACGGTTTTGCCCGTGAACTGTCTTGCTTTCGTATAATCAAAATTGGCATTTGGTCTGGCCCGATGACGGCCTTTATTAGCTTCATGAAGCATTTTCTTGCGATCATGTTATCCTTCGGATCAAGAAAGGTTTATTTCCTCCTCAGTTATGTTTTCATGGTTTTTTTAGCTCCCTTGAAACTTTTAGACCCTTTCTTTACTATCTTTGCCTTTTCGGAGGATATCGCGTCCATCTTCTTTTTCTGGGGAAGGAAAAAAAGTCGCGAAATTAGATAAGTGTGTTGTTGTCTTTATGGAGCCGATCATTTACCAGGGTATTGCTTCAATAGAAAAAAAGCATTGGTGGTATGTTGGCCGCCGCCGCATCTTAGCAATACTCCTGCCGCGATATTTTATTTCTGCAAAGGATAAGAATGATGCAAGAAAAATTCTCTCAATAGGATGCGGAACAGGCGAAGAGTTAAAATTTCTTAAGCGCTACGGTGAGGTATCAGGCGTAGAAGATAATGAAGAAGCGATACATTTTTGTCGTTTATCCGGCGTGGGGGAGCTGGTAAAAAAAGCATCTGCTACTGATTTGCCTTTTTCCGACTCTTTTTTTGATGTTGTTTTTGCTCTGGATGTTCTGGAGCATGTGAAAGACGAGGATGTTGCGTTGCATGAAATGAGGCGCGTACTGAAATCCGGCGGAATCCTCGTTCTTACCGTACCCGCGTTTACATCTTTGTGGAGTAATGCCGATATACGCGCGCATCACTATCGGCGGTATCATAAGAAAGGATTGCTTCACACATTGCTCTCCGCGAGGTTCAAACCACTCAGGGTGAATTATTTTAATACGCTACTCTTTGTTCCAATCGCAATTTTAAAAATATGGGCGCGATCAAGTGAGCCAAAAGTTTTAGACGGCGCAGAGGTAAGTATGCCGCCCACCCCGATAAATACTTTACTAACACTCATATTTTCCCTGGAGGCGCTCTGGATGCAATGGTTTCATTTCCCGTTCGGGATATCTCTGGTGGCTATCGCGGAAAAGGAACATGAGCGAGCCGCCCCTAGGAGAGAGATTATGTTTTCCTAAAACGAAGTAGCTACAGACGATTTCTTGTAGATCATGATGCCGTCTTTTTCGTATACTTTTCGAAGTTGATTGTCCGTTAATTGAGGATCTTTCGAAAGTTTCTGTTCTCGGGGACCATAATAGAGATAATCCAGACGATACGGCATTATTACATTTTGCGCAGTACTTTGTAATGACCGCGCGTAGGCATTACTTTTTTCTTTCCTCACTTCCGATGGTATCACAATAGGCACCTCGCTCTTAAAGTTGCTACCGGGCACATCCAGATCGCTATAATAAAAAGTGAAAAGATAAAATGCGGCATTGGTATCGAGTTCAGGCATGAAAGAAAAATAAATACCCTTTTCAGTGTCCCTGTCTGAACGGTCTTTCTCAACAGATGGATCGTTAAGGTACGAACGAAAAATCTTCTCGGGCGCGCCAAAAATTTTGTTTATAACTATAAGCCGTTCCCAGAGTTCCGCATGAGAGGCAAGCGTGTTGTGTCCATTAGGTAAGAATATCCTATTGCGAGTATAAAGTTGCAATCTGGCATTTGTCGTAAAGGAAGGTGTTCCCACAACTGAATATGGCGGGGTGTTTGCGGTGAGCCATTCATAGCTCGCAAATTCTTCCGTAGGAATGGTTTTTGCGCTGTTTTGCCGGATGAAATGGCGTTGTAAGGCAAGACCTTCTGTAAAAAGCAGAGCCATGGCGCACACGGTGAGTGTCGCACAAGCTCGCTGGCCGCGGAGCCACGGATAGCGTTCGGCTCCATAGATCCAAAGCAAGCCAAAGGATGAGGTCGCGAGCAATGCCACGGAAGCATCGCGCACGAGCGTTACTTCGGTCTGCGCGGCTTTGAAAAAAAGAAATAGCGCGAAGAGTGCCCATGGCACGACGAGGAGGCGCAGGGTCAGCACATGCCGGTACTTCCTGAACGCGTGATACGCGACAACGAGCATTGCGGCGTTCACGACGGGCATCGCGGCCTTGAACCAATGATCCGGATGCACATTGAATCCGGTGACGAGCTGGATGTTGTACGCCGCGTAAATCGGCAGGAGAAAAGATACAAGAAATAGCGCGTTGCCGCGCTCTGGCGGCAAGGGCTGCGTGGAGGAAATAGGCAAAGACCGGCAGTGTTTGCAGATTGAGCGCGCGCCCGACTTCCGGCCGTAGCCGGTCAAAAAGATCCGGATACTGGGGGAGCGATGCGACCATTGAGGCATTGATCCAGTGCGGTATTGAGATAATAAGTCCCAGCGCCATTGCGCTAATGAGGCGGCGGCGTATTTCCGGCGGGCGGCGCCACGCGAGGAGGATCGCGATCGGGAGCGCCAGGGAAATATACATCCAGTAATAAAAATAAGAATAGAAAAGAAGTCCGTAGAAAATGCCGGCTCCGGCGGCGATCCATTTCTCCCCTCTGTCCTTAAAAATGAGAAGGAAGAAGATGAGCGCGGCCAGATATAGCGGCATGGTAAGCTGGGGGTCTTCCACCCGCGAGAAATAAAGTGATGATCCTTTTGCCGCGAGCGTCAGGAGCGTTGCCTGCAGATACGGGATCACGGGCGGCATCGCAAGCAGGAGAGTAGGCAGAAAAATAAAAAGCGTTGCGCCAAAAAGCGAAAGCAGATGCCGTCTCGAGAGCAGGAAGATCAGCGCATAAAAAAGCAAGAAAATAATCGGAGGAAAGAGAAAGTCGCCGACGATAAAAGCCCGCTCAATGGACCCGGTGATGCGCGCGATGCTCCCCATAATAAGCGGGCTCAAAAACGGCAGGACATAGAGGCGCGTATCCCGATACTCCGCAACATTGAAATCGCCCACGACGACCTCGCCCATTTGGGCCGCATGCGCCTTGGCGCCGGTGAACAGCGCCTCGTCCTCATTGACCACCAGCGGATGATATTGCGATCCTTGCTCCTGCGCCGCGCGGAG
>VMFQ01000020.1 GCA_007376125.1 Parcubacteria group bacterium Gr01-1014_33
AAACTCTCAATCAACTTGGTGGGGTTTGAGAATCCTCGGTCCTTGAGGCCGGAGAGCTTGTTGTCAATGTTGTCAAAGGCAAGACCAAGAATCGCGGGTGAACTCTCAATCAACTTGGTGGGGTTTGAGAATCCTCGGTCCTTGAGGCCGGAGAGCTTTAATTCAAGTATGTCTGGTGTATAGAGCGTGGGGCGTGTTTCTTTCAGGCGCTCCACCCACTCGTCAGAAAAACCCGCTTTCAAAAAAGCCTCCTGCCGCTCTTTTAGTTCTTCTGTATGAAGTCCTGGTTCTTGCTGTAATTTTCTTAAATCGTGTTCTTTGGGCATAAAGGTATGACTTTATGATGGAAATCTCCGTAAAGCGGCTCTTATAATTAAATCAAGAAGGCGGGGAAATGCAATGCCCGCAGCCCGCGCGCCGTCTGGGAGCAAACTCGTAGGCGTCATGCCAGGAATGGTATTTATCTCAAGAATCCACAATACTCCTTTTGAATCAAGGATAAAATCCGCGCGGGACATCCCCGAACAGTCAAGGACCATGTGCGCGCGAAGCGCGTAGTCCTGAATCATGTAGAGGACTCGCCGCTTGAGCCCCTCCGGCGGAATCACATGCTCGCTCCCGCCGGCGGCGTATTTTGACTTGTAGTCGTAAAATGCACCGGCTTTCGGAATAATTTCAATAGGGGGGAGTTTTCCGAATCCTCCGGGCATCTCAACAATTCCACACGTGACCTCGCGGCCCTTGATGAATTTCTGGACAATGACTCTCTCTGAAAAATGGAATGCGCGCCGCAGTGCGTTTTGAAACTCTTTGGGGCGGCGCACAATCGTTACTCCCACGCTTGAGCCCGCGTCTGCCGGCTTTACCACAAGCGGCATTCCCACGCGGCGCAAGAGCGACGAGAAAAATTTCCTGCCGGGCTTTTCATCTTTATGTATTACCTCAGATGGAGGAACAGAAAATCCCGCGTCGCGAAATACGGCACATGCGCGGGGCTTATCCATCGCAAGGGCGCTTGCGAGCACCCCAGAGCCCGTATACGGCACTCCCATTGTTTCAAGAAGCGCCTGCACCCGCCCGTCCTCGCCGTATGACCCGTGCATTGCGATAAAAACAATATCGGGCTTGTGACGGCGCAGAAGGCCATGCACCATTTCTCCCAAATTCGCGTCTTTTGGAATGACGCCCCGAATCCCCTTGTATGTATGGGGAAGCGCCTTAAACACCTCTCCCCCGCTCATAAGCGACACTTCGTGTTCCGATGACGGCCCGCCCATCAAGACAAGCACCTTAATCTTTTTTACCATACCATCAACTCTACCCTCTTATTCCCCACCTTTCAACGCTTCTACCGATACCCCCGCGCCTGGAGTGAAAAAAGTCGCATGTATGTCCCCGCGCGCGAAATGAGATCGTCATGCGTTCCCTGCTCGGTAATCATCCCATTCTCAATAACAACAATCTGATCCGCATGGCGCACTGTAGAGAAACGATGGGAAATCAAAATCACCGTATGATCCTTGGGGAGCTCTTCAAGTTTCTCAAAAATCTTTGCCTCTGCTTGGGCATCAATGGATGAAGTCGGCTCATCAAGAATCAAGACGCGCGGATCGCGGTAAAACGTACGCGCAAGCGCCAACTTCTGCCACTGTCCCACCGACGGCTCAACACCCTCCGTGAAGACTTTCCCCAACATCTGCTCATATGCTTTCTCCCACTCCTCAATAAACACACTTGCTTCACTCGCTCGAGCGGCCTCCCGCACCCGTTTCATAGAAAGAGGATGGGTGATGCGACCCAACGCAATAGTGTCTTTCACTACAAAATGATACCGTGCGTAGTCCTGAAAAAGCACTCCCAGCATTGCATACCACTTTTCAAGATCAATCTCACGAAGATCAATACCATCAACCATAATTCGTCCTTTCGTGGGGTCATAGAAGCGGCAGAGAAGCTTCACGACAGTGGTCTTGCCTGCTCCGTTCACGCCGACCAATGCCACCTTCTCTCCCGGAGGAATCCGCAATGAGAAATCTTTAAGAACTTCTTTCGTGGTGCCTGGATATGAAAACGTAACACCCTCAAATACAATCTCCGGGGTTTTTTGCGGATCAGGGGAAATACACTTCTGTGGTATTTGAATCACTGGCTCAATATCGAGGAATGCAAAAACATCGGTCACAAATAGACTGTCCTGGTATTGCCGACCAAGATTCGCAAAGAGACCGGAAATGGATTGCCGCAAATCACCCATGGAGGCCAAGAGGAAAAGAAGAGTACCTATCTGGAGATTGCCATGCACCACCTCAAGAATGAACCAGACGGCCGCAAACGCAAGTGCCGCTTCCGAAATCAGAAGTGAAGCAATCCGGTGAACCACGCGCCGGCGTTCGGCAGCGCGCTCTTCGCGCTGAAAGGTTCCAAAAAGCTCTTTTACCAGGGAGAGAAAATAGGGAATATTCTGGAAGAGACGGAGTTCCGTGAGGGAGGGCAGACTCTCAAAATGCGATTTCACATCAAAGAAACGCCGCCGGAGTTCGGCCCGAGCCGTATGAATACCCCATACGCGCCAGCCATAGCGTGCCTCAGCTATGAGTTCCGGAATAGATCCGATAAGAATTATCACAAACACCCACCACTGTGCGTACAGCAACACCGCTGATGCGATCAGCGCTTGGAAAATATTTTGCAAGACATAGAACTGGCGATCTACAAAGTTTTGCAACCGCCAAATCCCCTGTTCCGACACTTTTGTAAAAAGATCCATACGCCTTGGATCCTCATGAGCAGCGATATCGATCTCGCCCTTCTTTTTAATCATCAGGAGCTCAAACGTCTCTGCAAGAAAAAACCAAAAGAGCCGCGAGAGATAGCTTTGGACAGTAAAAAGGAATGAGGGCACAAAAATAGAAAGGACGAGAAAAATGATGAGCGCCATAAGGTAGGGGGTGACCAATGCTCCCCCTGCGAGGCGCACCAGTTCATTAATAAGAAGAGCGCGTGCGCCTGACTGCCAAAACGGCGTTGCAGAAACCACGAGAAAGATAAAAGCGAGCGCGATAACCGCGCCCTTATTCTTTTCCCAGACGATCCCAAGCACCCGAAAACTATTTTGTATCATGCTCCGGAGCACCGGAAGCGAAAGCCATTTCTTCTCCTGCTCCATAGTAATGAACCATTCCTACATACCCAGTCTAAATAATCATTTCCTCATCCCGTTAGAGATTTCTACTATGACTATAACGCACGCAAAAATATGATCCAATGGGTTTTGATTAACTATATAGTGTCGTCATTACCATATCTCTAACGGGACCTCATCGGAATCTCCAGAAAAAACGTACTTCCCTTTCCTTCGCCCTCTGACTCTGCCCACACTTTGCCGCCGTGGTCTTCCACCACGCGCTTCACGAAGTATAATCCAATTCCCATGCCGTTTGGGTCTGCCAATTGCGCCTGCTCGGTACGCGCGAATTTTGAAAAGAGTTTTGCGATGTCTTCTTTTTTAATTCCAATACCGGAATCATGGACACTCAAACGCGCATGAGGTTTGCCGCCGGTTGCCGTCACCTCCAGGCGCACGGCCACCTCCCCTTCTTTAGAATACTTAACGGCGTTATCCACCAAATTCACCGCCACCTCGCGCATTTTGTCCTGATCAAAGAGAAATTGCGGGAGCGTGCCCGCGCGGTTTTCAAAAAGAATCCGTAGGCCCTTCTTTTTTGCAGGTGAGGTGAACTCCTCAATGACTTTTTCTGTTAACGACTGAAAATCGCCCATCACGAAATCGTACTTGATGCGCCCGGACTCAATCCGCGAGAGGTCAAGCAAACTCGCCACGAGCTTCACGAGCTGCACCGCGGAATACTCCACCTTCCCGAGCGCGTCCTTCACTTTCTCGTCAATCGCCCCAAACGACCCCTCCATTGCCATGGAAACATAGCCCCTGATGACCGTGAGCGGCGCGCGAAGCTGGTGCCCGGCAATGGATACAAACTCGGATTTTGCGGCGTCAAGTTTTTTCAATTCCTCGTTTGCTTCGGCAAGCGCATGAGAGAGAACTTCCAACCGCTCCCGCTGTTCGACTTCTTTTCTGACACTTAAGATAAGGTATACGCCAACGAGTAGAGTGATCGCGAGAAGCAGTACATTAAACACCATTTCCTGCACCGAGGCAGACACAATCAACCGGAAAAGCCCAAATCCGGCAAGAATCAGCGTCAAGAGCTGCGCGGTCACAATGCGAATATTGAAGAGTTGATGGCGGAGAATTGCATAACCAACAATTGACGCACCGATAATAACCATTAGGTTCGTGAGAGGGTGCATTTGTATCCCGTAAACAGCGAGAAAATTCATGCTTGCACCAACATATCCAATGCTTAATGCGAAAAAGAAGTATCGTACGCGAGAACGAAATAGCGTATCGTCGCGTTTCACATTGTACTCTCGATATACTAGATAAAAGGCATAAATCGTTAGCGCGCTGAAAAGCGCTAAGAAATACGGATGCAAAGATGCAGGCGGAGAGTTGTAATACAGCTCATCGAATAAAAATGTAACTTTATCAATAATGAGGTTTGTAGTGAGATTTAGAAATAAGAAGACCAGCGCAATTGCATATAATATTACTATTATCCGATTTTTAAGTCTGTTGAGCCGCTCGTTACCAATGAATTCCAAAACAAAGTGCAAGAAAGTGAACGGGATTAAAATAATACCGACATAGGCGATTTTCCACCAGAATCTTGCTGTCTCCGGATCGCCTGCCAATGTTACTGCATAGAATGCCCCCATCCATAAGGCTACAACGGAACTGAAAACCCCCCACATGAAGTGGATTTTTTCTCTGCCAAGAATGAACATCAACCCGGCAAGAATTACCATTGATAGGGCGGTTGTGATTGCCGCCCAACCCGTGAGCGTTATGCTGAGAATTTCCATAAACCACCTTGAAACACTAATCGAAGTGTGTCAGCAGGATCCTCCCCAATCCGTGTGATGTGAAGCTCGGAAAGAGTATTGCGGTTATCGAATACCTTAGGATACGCTGCCTCTGGCAAAAAACTTGCGGTGCGCTTATATGCTATCCGCATCGCTGGTCGATACCATGGTACCTCTCGTACCCGTCTCATAAACGCCTCCATATCGCCACAGAACTCTAGCGGTATAGCCCTCCCAAATCTCTGTTCCATTAAGGTGTGTATCACTCTAACAGTAGGAGCTTTTATTCCATTTGTAATATGATACGTCGTATGTGACAGACGCTCCTTTAACATCAGCTCGCACATTCTACGAGCAGCATCAACGCCATTTACGACATCCACAGTGCTTTTCTCGGACCCTGGAATGAAAGGTAGGCGCCCCCGAGCCACAAGTGATGTGGCAAGCTCAAGAAAATTGACGGGTCCCCCAAGATTTTCAGATGAAACAGGTGTAATGATAAGCGGAGGTCGGAATATCACTACCGGAAATTTCTCAGCATTCGCTCGTACGAGCGCTTCCGCTTCATATTTACTTTGTTCATAAGTATTTTTAAACCCTGCAGTATGCTCAAATTCGCTTTCCATAATAAGACCTGACCTTTTTCCTGCTACCATTGCGGTACTAACGAAACCAAAACGAGTGAGACGAGGACAATCTGCTACAAAACTAAGGATATTCTCCGTTGTTTTAACATTAGAGAGTCGTGCCTCTCCGAGCGGAAGATTAAAACGTATAGAAGCGGCCGCGTGCAGGATATGCGTTACCCGACCCATAATATCGGAATATTCTGATTCTGAAAGTCCAAGATGATCTTTTAAAAGATCCGAATGAAAAACTTCAACTCTGTCACTTTGTATTCCTAAACTTTCCTGCGCACGAGCTCGCGTATCCTCTTGTGAAGTACCACGAACAAGCAATATCAAATTCAATTCATTATACACCAAAAGTTCCCGAGCTAGAAATTTTCCAAACGTCCCTGTACTTCCAGTAAGTAAAACCGTAGTAGAATTGTTTCCTCTAGAATGTATACTCATACTATTAAAATCTCTTTAGGATCGAAATCATCGACGGAGATAGCCCGTTCTGTTAATCTTTCCAATTCACGAAGATTCTCAGCTTCTTGCTTGGTGAGTATACCCTGTTGTTCAGCTTGAAGAACCCAATCCACACCATATACACGCAGTACCTTTCCCGCATGAACTGCAAGATCTAATTTTTTTTGAGCTCCTTCCGTTTCTACCGCTTTCTTGAAGGCGACCTCGAGACGACCAGTGATATCATTGGGATCGTTGGATATATAAATATAACGAGTAAGACGGTCGAGTACCTCACCGGGCTTGAGTATCAACTGTACCACACTATGTCCTAACTTATCTGAAGCAGGTGCCCTATAGGCGCCAAAAGGAAATGCAAGGATATAGAGTACTGACCTGATAAACGGAGCAGGAAAATTACGAATGGCGCCGCGAAGCGCTTCTTGAAATCGCCAGAGACCATTTCGCATGCATAACTCCACAATCGGGTAGTCGCTTTCAGGAAAACCGTCATCTTCGTAACGCTTCAATACAGAAGAAAGAAGAAAAAGCTCAGACAACGCATCGGCCAAACGCCCACCGAGCTTCTGTTTTTTCTTGAGGCGCGCTGCCATTAGAATGATGGTAACATCAGCAACTGCAGCAAAGTGGGAGCTGTACCGCCAAAGCTGAGAATACCATTGCGCGATCTTAGGAGGTACACCTTTAGGGGCTCGTCCAAATACACCAACTGTGAGACCGTGAAATAACGCGCGGCAGATGTTAGAAACGGTAAACGAGATGTGTGCCAAGAGTGCGGCCTCAAATCGCCTGAATCCTTGCTTTTTATCCAGCTCTTCGACACTTTCCAATTCTTCATATAGATATGGATGTGCCTGTAAAATCCCTTGGGCAAAAGTAATTATAGAACGGGTAACGATATTTGCCCCCTCTACCGTAACCCCGATCGGTGCAGCTAAAAAAGCAGACATCAAATAATTTGATGGACCATCAGAGACCCCGCGACCCGCATGAATATCCATCGCGTCATTCACTGCCTGCCTGGCATACTCAGTTGTCCGATACTTCATAAGAGATGATACCGCAAGCGGTCGATCACCACTATCTACCATAGCCGCTGTAACCATACGGGCGGATTCCGTAAGGTATGCTATCTCAACAAGACGAACAAGAGATTCTTCTACTCCCTCAAATGATCCAATAGGCGAACCGAATTGTCTGCGTACGCGCGCGTACGCCGCGGAGTAACGCGTAGCAACTTTTATCGCAGCGACAGATGTGGAAGGAAGGGCGATTGCACGACCGATAAAAAGGCACTCCATAATCATTTTCCAACCCTGCCCCGCCCGCTCGGCACCCCCAATAATCCAACTTAGAGGGATAAAAACATTCTCTCCCCATACCGGCCCATTGGGAAATGCAACATTCGTCGGCAAATGTCTACGACCAATGCGAATGCCGGGATGATTAGCAGGAATAAGTGCAACTGTAATACCTATATCCTTTTCTCTATTAAGATAACGATCGGGGTCAAAAAGTTGAAAGCCGAGTACTAATAGCGTCGCTTTTGGTGCAAAAGTAATGTATCTCTTTTGCCAATTCAGACGAATACCTAACACTTTTTTACCTTCATACATACCATATTCAACTATCCCGACATCACGCATTGCAGTCGCGTCAGACCCATTTGATATGCCAGTGATTGCAAAAGAAATAATTTCCTTACTCTCTGCAAAACGTGGCATATAATAGTTTTTTTGCTCCTCTGTACCATACTTCTCCACAATTTCATCCGGCCAGAGTGATGTCGGCAATTCAATTATCGTCGCAACATCAATAGAACGAGAGGCAATCTTCCCAAGAATAAGAGATTGTGCTTGGAATGAAAGTGAAAATCCGCCACGTTCTTTCGGAACACGTAAACCGAAAAGTTTATGTTTTTTTACAAAATCCCAAATAAAATTAGGAATTTCTCTTTTTTTATAGCGAATATCCCAATCATCAGTCATTCTGCAAAGCTCCTCCACGGGACCGTTAAGAAGACTTAACTCTTCCTGCGTAAGTCGAAGTGGCGGTAAGGATCTCAACGCCTGCCAATCAGGACGACCGGAAAAAAATCCTTTTTCAAATCCAGCGGTTCCAGCTGTAAGCGCTTGTTTTTCCATATTGGATATCTGAGCCTTCTGTTTTTTTACTATCTGAAATATCGGCTGGACAAGAAAAAAACGTCGAAATAAAGGAATAGAAAATAGAGTAAATAAAACAGCGAGTAACCATATAATCACTATACCGTATCCTTCGCCTATGAACGTCCCTAGAATAATAAAAAAAACTACCCAACACCAAAGGGGCAATTGATATATCGAAAATGTGAAAAGTATAATTATAGTTACCAAAAACACACTAAATATGGATAGCATAATTCATTACTTGGATCCCACTACAAGATACGGCTCATGACCGATTATAAATCCTACTTTCTCTGCTTCGTCTTGCGGAACAAGAGCAAGAAATCTGTTTCCGTGCTGGATGATTTTCAAATCAAATAATCGCTGTTTTCTCATAGAACGCACAATCAGTATAAAAAGAAGTAAAGTCGCAACCGGTCCTAGCCACATATACTGTCCAGACAGAGATACAGGTAAAATGAGATTCGTCATGACCCCTATGCATGTCGGCAGAAAGGTAGCCAAAAAGATATGTTGCACTTGGGTGTATAAAAGACCTTTTGTGGTGCGAAACTTCTTAAGGAGCGTCCTAAACGCCAACGAAAAATACCCCACAATTAAAATGCTATACGTGAGGTAACCTTTTGCGGGTATAAGAGCGATATCCTTCTGCACCACCTCCTGCGATCCCCGAATCACGGAATCCAAGAGAACAAAAGAGAGTCCAATTGCCAAAGGAATAGTTATCAAGAAAATATCTTTCCATGATACCCGCAATCGCTCTGAAGGAAAGTTGAGTGTAAAAAGTAAAAAGAAATATGGAATGCATCCTGCGGCAAAATACGTAAGTGTCGTTGCAAAACGGAGATTGCCAACGAAAAAATAAGCATGCCAAAAGGTAGTTCCTATCGCCCAACCGGCGACACTCAAAACGACGAGCGCAAAAAGACGATTACTCGCATCCTTCCCCTCTTTCTTGCGCCAAATCGCGACCGCAAGGCCGATCTGAAGAAGGCCTACGATGAACGGTGCTGCTATATGGGAAAAAAGATATAAAGGAGACATAAGATAAATTAACGTAAAGCGTATCCTAATAAATCTCGTTTATAGCCCACGCAAAAACCAAGCGACTTTGCCTCCTTTGATGGCACCAGCGCGAGAAATCTATTTCCATGCTGGATGATCAGTAAGTTAAACAACCTCCACTTCCTCATAGAATATAGAATCAACAAAAATAAGAATATGGTAGAGACCGGACCTATCCAATTGTATTGGACAGCGATAAATATAACGAAAAAGAAATCGGTGGTAATCCCGATAAAGGTCGGCACCAATGTGGCGAGCGCGATATGTACCACTTGAGTTTTAAGCACGCCTTTTGTGGTATGATATTTACGAAAGAGGTTGAAAAATGCGTACAAAAAATATCCTATGAGAAAAAGCGAATAGGTAACCTGCCCACTACCCGGAATTACAATGCTATTCTCTGGAGAAAACTGACGCACCTCTCTCACGATTTTATATGGGAAAAAACTGAGAAGCAATGTAATAACAAATGGGATAGTGAGCAGTAGCAATTCTTTTCTGGAAATACGGAGTTTCTCTGAAGGAAAATTGAAAGTGAACAGCAAAAAGAAGTAAGGAATAAAACTTGCGGCAATGTAACTAAGCGTACTAAAAATCTCTATATAACCAAATAGTGGTGCGTAGTTAAACAGCGCAACAGCGAAGCACCAAAAGCTAATACTCAAAACAGTAAGCGCAAACAAGATATTACTTGCGTCCTGGCGCCCCTTCTTCCGCCAAATCGCTATCGCAAGACCGATCTGAAGAAGACCTACGATGAATGGCGCCGCTATCTGGGAAAAAAGATATAAGGGTGACATAAATTTACTACAAAATCGCTATCTCTTGCCCTGAAGTCCCCACACCAATTTTGTCTCATGCATGGGTTCTCCTGATTGCAATGCATAGACCTTTTGCATGGCTTTTTCCGATGCCTCACGATATTCCTCATCGGTCTCTGGCAGTGTACCATATATTTCCTGAATAAAAAACGGCTCTCCAAAAGCAACGGAAAGCCGGTAACGGCGAAAAAGAAAATCAGACCACCGAAAACCCATCGGGTAGAGACGGGACTGAAATCCTCTTACCGAGCAAGGAAAAATGGGGAAGCCAGTCCTTGCCGCAAGATAGATAGCGCCCCGCCGCGGGTTCTTTTTTCTCCCGTAGCGCGCAATCTTCCCCGTAGGAAACATTATGATGCGCTGATCGCTCCGGAGAATCTCAATTGTTTTTTTTAGCGTGTCGTCAAGATTCCCCTTTTTGATAATCGGATATGCTCCCAGCAGCCACATAAAGGGCCGCTTCCATGTATAGTAATGATTCGGGGTTGAAGGGTAACGGAAAGGGAAGAAACGCGTGCTGAATGGAAAAAGATGGGATATTAAAAATGGGTCAAGAAATGAGATGTGATCGGAAATAATGATAAATGGGCCGCTGGGAATCTTATGCATATACTCCCAACCGCGCACTTCAAGCCGCCCGAAAAAGAAAAAAAGCACCCGCAAAGGCACCCAGATAACAAGCTGGCTGATCGTTGCCGCAAGCCGCTCTATATGTCCTATGTGTCGTTTAAAACCCATAAGTCATTCGTATTTCAAAGCATACCACATATCCGAAATATATGCAAATTTGCCCATTATGACAAAAAGACCGCGATCATGGATCGCGGTCTTTACTTCTGCAGCCTCTTTTTGGCAAGACGGTCAATCTCTTGCGCTACTTTCGGATCAAGATCGGACGTGATGAGGGTACGGACATCCTCCGGCGCCACCCATCGAATTTCGGCAATCTCATGCACCTCCTGCGGCTCGACGATTTGTTTGGGTGAATTCAAACGGCAGAGATGGTAAGCAATCATCACAAGAAATCTTGGGTGGACGCGGAGTGAAATTTCTCGGACAGGATCCACATCGTAACCGGTCCTGGCAAGTATCTTTCTCCTCACGCATTCACTCCTGCTTTCGTTCAAACGCTGTTTGCCGCCTGGAAACGCCCACTCAAGCACGTCGTCGCCCGACTTTTCAACTTTGGCGCGCCTGATCATAAGAATCTCGTCCTTCCCATTCACCACGATTCCGAGATTGATGAATTTTTTACTCTCGGGTATTTCGTCCATATATAATACCTCCTTAAACAGTAAGCTACCTTGATTTGCAAGATAATACAAGTCCTGTCAACGTTGACAATCACACTCTTCCCCATTAGAATGCCCTCGGTTGTCAGCACCTTTTTGTTCTTTGGGAGGTCCGTCATGGACGCAGATCACGAACGGCAACTCCTGGTTTTGTACCAGGAGTTGCCGGATAAACCGGAACTTGGGGAAATACACAAGAAACTTCAGGGGTTTCTTGGTAGCCACCAATTACTCTTGTTGCCAAGCCCAAACGGCGCAGAGGCCTGCTATGTCTGCGCCGAGGAATCGGCAGCAAGCACCATTGAAATACATGTTTCCTGGAGCCGCATGGTGCGCGGTAACGCAGGTCCGGGAACGTTTTATATAAAGCTGTCGGAGAAACGTCTCATCTGGCAGTTGCAAAAACTCTTTGAACCTTTGAAAGTCATTGACTTTCAAAGGTGACAAAAAAGGACTCCGCCCATTCGCGGAGTCCTTATCATTTCAGAATGATTGATTCAAGCAATATTTCGTGATACAATCTCCCCGACCGCCCATAGCTCAATTGGTAGAGCAGCTCCCTTTTAAGGGCGAAATGATTATCAATCGTTTCGCGGGATTGCTTCCTTCAAAACTCAAACCTTTCTCCGCCCATAGCTCAATTGGTAGAGCAACGGCCTTTTAAGCCGGTGGTTGGAGGTTCGATTCCTCCTGGGCGGAGAAAGGTTTGAAAACGAAAGCAATCCCGGGGCTTTTGTAAAAACAAAAGAGGTTCCAGGTTCGAGACCTGGTGGGCGGAACTTCTCTCTTGGTGGGCCCGCCCCTCACTTGAAAAGGATATGTTCTATGTGTATGTATTGAAAAGCAAGAAGGATGATAACCTGTACATCGGGAGTACCAATGATCTCAAGAGGCGTCTTGCGGAACATAACGATGGTAAAGTGGAATCCACACAAAGGAGAGGCCCATTCAGCCTCGTATATTTATGAAGCGTATGCGTCGGAAAAAGATACCCGCGTACGTGAACACCATCTCAAGCGGTTCTCGGGAGCATACATCCATTTAAAGAAAAGAATTGAAAATTCATTGAAAATTACTTGATCCTTTTCAAGTGAGGGGCCCGTAGCTCAGTGGTAAAGCAACCGGTTTGTTCACCCGCCAAAAATTTCAATATGGGCCGTTAGCTTAGTGGCAGAGCACCCGCCTTGCACGCGGGAGATGCGAGTTCGATTCTCGCACGGTCCAAAATCTAAAACCTGCTCCTGTGCCAGACTTAGTCTATCACGGTACTAGACTAAGTCTGGTGCAGGAGGACGGAATCATGGTTCTTTGGGAACTAATCCAGAGTTTCTTTGGTTGGCTCCGGTCATGGTTTTATGAAACCAAGACCGGCAACACGCTTCTCCCCGTCAACATCCACAAAGTTGATGAGGAGTAGCAACCGCGGCTTACGCCGCATTTTTTTATATAGTGAGCTTAGTCGAAGTATTTTTTTGCCGCTTTCTTCTCTGCGTACTATAATTTCATCATGTTCGGAAAGGTATTTCTTCTCTTAACGACAATTGCGCTCTACGCGCTTTTTCTTGTTCAACCCATCAACCTCTCCACCGC
>VMFQ01000021.1 GCA_007376125.1 Parcubacteria group bacterium Gr01-1014_33
ATTTGTTCTTTCTCTGTCTCTATGTGAATGACAGTACCGAGCATATATATCTTCTGAAATCTTTCCCATGGAACATACCCGCTACTAAAATGTATCCTACGATCGCAGGATACATTTTAGTAGAGGGTCATGCACCTTCGGCATTGTACCATTGCTCATACTGCGAAAGCACCATTTCCTTCAAGGAAAGAACAAAGGGAAAGTTGTATTACTGGGTGTGCCCAGTATATCATCTTTCCGTGTCAAACCGCTCTCATGTGAGGTGCGTGTCAATCAGTAATACAATAGTGCCTGCATAGGAGAGAATACTAGAGGTACAGAAGAGCGGTGTGACATACTATCCTTCCTATTCTCTGCCAAAGTGTCTCTGCCTACTATAAGACCTATCTCGCACCCTTTTATACGAGGTAAGGACACAAAGGAAGGATATACGAAAAGGTGTATTACGGGGTGTGGATAACGGCGAAAGATTTCTTGTCTAAAATATGGTAGAATTTTTTTATGCAACCCGTACTTCTTGAAGAACTTGTGGCGCCCGGATGCCATATTTGCAAAGCATTTGAGGAGTTTTGGCATTCCGTTGAAAAGGACTGGCCGAATGTAGCCTACAAAAAAGTGGATGTAACAAGCCCGGAGGGACAAGAAATGGCGGGCAAGTATATGATTTTTGCCTCTCCGGGAATAATTTTAAACAATAAACTCTGGGCAACCGGCGGGTTTAATAGAGAGAAATTTACGGAGAAGCTGAAAGAGTTATCAATATGACGCCAATAATGCGAATGAAATGCGAATCTATCCCGACGTGTCGGGACGAATAGGAACTCTTATTCGCAATTTGCGAAATTGGCATACAATTTGCAGATTGGCATCGCGATATGAATTTGTTAAGAAAACTCAATCCCGAATGGGCGCTCCGGCTTGGTCTTGGGCTTATGTATGTGTATTCCGGCGCCGATATTATACGCCATCCAACCGGATGGTATTGGGCGGTACGGCAATTACCGGACGCGCTTGAAAAGATTCTCACGCTTTTTGGCATGAATGCGTTTTTGTTTATGCAGGGGATAGGGGAAGTGTTTCTTGCATTCCTTTTGCTTGCATGGTTCTTGCCGCGAAAATTTCTACAAATTGCAGCGGGCATTGCGGTTTTGGAAATGGGAGCAATTTTATTGCTTGTGGGACTTGACTCCATTACATTTCGCGACATTGGGCTTTTGGGCGCGGCAGTAGCGCTTATAATTATGGCGTTTCAGAAAAACGATGCCAGCAGCGAGAACCAAAAAACCCTGCAAAGCAGGACTTTAGGTGGATCAACTTAGTGCTGATTCCGGACTCGGTATTAAAAATTAGTGCGGGGTTTACCCCAGCACTAACTGTTAGTGCGGGGTTTACCCTCGTAGAACTCCTTGTTACCATATCCATTATCTCGGTACTTGCGAGCGTAATACTCACCAATGTAAACTCTGTATACTCATATTAGATATTGAAGTGAGACTTCAATATCTACTTCAATGTCTATCTCTCATTTTATGATGATATATCATAGAAGGAACACACTACGCAAAAAAAGGGCGGGGTTTCCCCCAACGCTAACTGTGAGTGCTGGCTTTACCCTCGTAGAACTCCTTGTTACCATATCCATTATCTCGGTACTTGCGAGCGTAATACTCACCAATATAAACTCTGCGCGAGAGAAAGCGAGGATTGGCGCAGGCAAGCATCTCTATGCCCAGCTTGATTCCACATTGAATGAAGTAGTCGGCAAATGGAGTTTTGAAGAGGGATCGGGCAGCACTGTGAGAGACGGCTCCGGATACGGAAACAACGGCACGATCAACGGAGGAGCTTCGTGGCCGACTGCATCCCAATGCGGACTGGAATTGAGAGGGTGTTTGAGTTTTAACGGGACGAATGCCTATATTGTATTCGGCCAAATTTTGCCGCCAAGCCCGACACAGCCCTTCACCTTTGCCGCGTGGGTGAATATCACTTCACCTACAAGCGCCGGAGGAACATACTGGAAGACCATCATAGGAACTCATATATCATTGGCGCAGATTGCCATCAACAACCTTACGGTAAACATGGGTCAAAACGGCGGCGGCGGATGGTGGATCACTGGCGGAGATATTGCCCTAGGCCGATGGCATCATATTGTCGGAGTATATGACGGTGCGAAGGCGAGCCTCTTTGTGGACGGCAGGAGGACGAGCGGGCCCACGACTCACGCATTCTCCAATTCTCATGGCCAAACCGTGATCGGGAGTTATCGGGCGGATTTCGGCGCCGAATTAATGAACGGCGTTATTGATGAAGCTCGCGTTTATTCCGAAGCCCTCACTGCCTACGAAATCCAGCAGATGTATGGAGAGGGAGCGTCAACGCATCGGGTGGCGGAAAATCCTAATTGAAAATAAAATTGGGAAGTGGTACCATACGCGATATGGATAGACAAACGATGGAGCAAAAAATTCAAGAGGTTGCTGAAAGGATTGTAAAAGAATTTCAACCTGAGAAGATTATTCTTTTTAGCTCTTGAGTATGGGGAACTCCCGGTCCTGATAGTGATGCGGATCTTTTTATCGTGAAGGAAACTGAAAATACGCGCGCATATATAGTTCGTCTCGGAGAAGAAGCGAAAGAAGTAATTACCGGCCCTGGAGGATTTCGCTCGGAGCTCAAGGATCTTCTGATAGTGGGAGAGCTCCTGCGCTATCGGATTGCCGCCGAATGGCCGCGGCTTACAGAATGGTTTTCTGCCATATCAGGAATAATGCCGTAGTGTGATAAGAGTTTAACTGGTGAGTATTGTTTTTTGTGAGAATTTATCAGATTACTAGAGGTCATCTCAAAATTAGTTTTTTCGCGTATCTTGTCATTCCCGCGAAAGCGGGAATCCAGCAGATACGCCACACACTGGATTCCCGATCAGGTCGGGAATTCTAACCTTTGGCAAATTTTACCCCCTCCCGCAAAACGATTGCCAATCGTTTTGCGCCTCCTCCTCTCAAGGAGAGGGGCGAGCTCACGCACTTATACATAAGTGTTGTGGGGGAGCGGTAGGGGAGGCACGAACTATCCAGAGATTAGGAAATTTGCCAAAGTTCAAAGATTGCATCCCTTATGAATAATTCAAATAACGAAAGCAATTCAATTGCGTCTGGCAACGCAAGCAGCCCGAAAAAAATACTTATCGTTGACGACGACGATATGCTTGCGGGCATTTATGACTCGGTATTTAGAGAGTCCGGTTTTGAGGTACTGCGGGCGCATGATGGCAAGGAAGCATTCACCATGCTCCAAGAAGGGAAAATACCTCACATAATTCTTACCGGCATTATGATGCCCCGGATGAGTGGATTTGAACTGGTGGCCAATATGCGCCAAGACGCTGCCTTTCAATCTATTCCGATAGCAATGATTTCCCATCGCGGCCTTCCCGAGGACGAAAAGAAGGCGCACGATATGGGAATTGCCGATTTTATAGTGCAACATACGACAACGCCCGGAGAGGTGGTGTACCGTGTAAAATTAATGCTCGGTCTTGAAAATAAATTCAGGATTGTTTTTTCAACAGAACAAGAACATGCAAAAACATTTATCAGTTTTATGGACAAACAGCAAATCACATACTGTTCTTCCAAAAATGTAAAAGAAATGGCGCTTGAATTTGAGGTGCGATCTGAAAAAGGAACATTTGTTGTGCGATTGATGTGTTGAGAAAGAGAGAGTAATCAAAATGGGCTATGTGTAATACTCTCCCTCGTGTTCTTTCAATAAACTGATCCCTGTTAAACACCGAGTGTTTAACATAACAGCGAAGAAATTTTATATGCCTCAATCCTCTCATCATTTCAAAATAATTATCCTCTCGCTCGCGCTCGGACTTTTCGCCTTAATCTTCCTCGGGCTCTTTTGGTTTTTCTTTTTGGGTCCCGCATCGCCGGTTGGCACCGGATGGTATCTCTTTAGCTTTGCCGCGGGGCTTACGATGATCGTGCTTCCGTGTACGCTTCCGCTTGCGTTTGTGATTGTTCCGCTTTCAATGGGAAAAGGCGCGGCAAAAGGATTGGGAATTGCGGTCTCGTTTGGACTTGGCGTTGCAATCATGCTTTCAATGTACGGGGTGATTGCCGCGCTTATCGGACAGGTCGCAATTGGATCCATTGGCGCGCCGCTTGAAGTGGTTAAAAATTGGCTTTATTTTGTAGCGGGCGCATTTGCATATCTTTTTGCGCTTGGCGAAATCGGACTGATAAAGGTGCGTATGCCGACATATACCGGCGCGGCTCCGGCATTTATTCAAAAGCAGAGCGATTACTTAAAGGCGCTTTTGCTCGGACTGTTTTTGGGAAATATCGGCGTGGGATGCCCGCATCCGGCAACTCCGGTGATTTTGACTCGAATCGCGGCATCCGGCGATATATTTTATGGTTGGTCTTTATTTTTCGTGCACGCCGTTGGTCGCGTGCTTCCGTTATTACTGCTTGCGCTTTTGGCAATTCTCGGAGTAAACGCGCTCCACTGGCTTGTCGCGCGCAAGACACAAGTGGAGCAGGCGACTGGATGGGGGATGGTGTTTGTCGCGGGATTTATTTTAGTTCTCGGGCTTTTCACCCATGATTGGTGGGTGTATTCAGGTCAGCATACGTTGCTTGAGAACATTACGCAAGAGGAGCGTTTTATCGGTGTCGTTGCCCAAAGAGTTGGCGTCGCCCCGCCTCACGCGCACGGCATCCCCACCGGCACCGGACTTTTTGGTTTGCCGCTTGCACTCGGAAATTGGATCTTGGTGGGACTGTGGATTTTGCCGATGTGGTGGTACTATAAGAAAAAGAGGCATGAATTAGGAATTAGGAATTAGGGATAGAAGTGAAGTTGCTTTTCTTTTTTTGATTTTCCTGATTCACGATTCATAATTCATTATTCCTTGTTATTACCGGTTTTATGGAACAAGAACAAAAATCTACCACGGGATTCGAAAATATAATGGAGTCACGCCTTATGCCCTACCGCTTTTGGCTTTTTGCGGCTATTTCGGCGTTCCTTTTAGTAACGTTTGTTTTGTATTTGCCGCTTCGATTCCAGCAGATGGTGTTTACCTCTATGATGGAAGGGGATACACATGCAATGGAAGAAGGCGCAATGATGAGCGGAAACGAACACGGGGCAAACGTGTATCACGAGGAAAGCGATATCAAAGAGGGGCTTGCCGTGAATCTTAGTGTTTTGCCCGCGCCGGTTTCTGTCGGGACATCCACGCGCTTAGACTTTTTTGTGAACGAAAAACCTGGCAACGTCCCGGTGCCGGCATCAGATTTAGAACTTGAACACACAAAATTGATGCACGTTATCGGCATCCGCGACGATATGAATGAATTTTTCCATATCCATCCGGAATTGATGCCGATGCAAGAGTATGACCCTATTATGGCTAGCACACTTTCTACCCCGTATGTATTCAAAAAACCCGGCCGTTACAAAATCTGGTCGGAAATAAAAAAAGACGGGGTGGTACATACATTTGGCCATTCGCCGATTTTAGTGGAAGGCGAGGGTACGCGTTCGCAGAAGCAAGTTTTTTTTGCGCGAAATGTGATTGCGGATAATTACCAAGTAGCATTTCTCTTTGATGAGCCCGCAGTAAAAAATCAAGCGACGGATCTTGCGTTTGATATCCACACGCTCACCGGACAGGAGATTGAAGTTGAGCCATATCTTGGCGCGGATATACACCTCACGTTGATTAAAGACGACTGGAAGCAGTTTATTCACACACACCCAGAGGACCATAACATGACAATGAATCAGCATGGCGGTTTAGAACTCTTTTTTAATGAAGCGCGCGCGAATGGAGACGAAAAAGAAACTCACTCAATGCCCGCAAGCGGAATGATGCGCGCGGGTCCGCACGGAATCCAATTTCACGTCAATTTTCCGGAGTCGGGACTCTATAAAGCATTTGCCCAATTCCGCCCGCGCGGCATTGATCTTTCGCCGGACGAGGCGCTCACCGCAAGTTTCTGGATAAAAGTGGAAGAAACTGCGCCGCCCAAGCGAGTATCGCAGGCAACGCTTGTTGTCATTTCTCTTGCGCTGATAGTGGGATTGAGCTGGGGAGTGAAAAGATTCCTTGAACCAAAAGTATGAACAAATACCTCATCCTTATCGTAATTGGAGTTTTTGTGATCGCGGGCGGCGTGGCGTACCGCGTGTTTTTGCGTCCGGAGTCATCCGCGCCAGTAACCACCGGAAAAGTGCGTGAAATTATAATCATCGCGAAAAAAAACGAGTGGCGGTTTCAACCGGAAATAATAGAAGCGGAACGCGGAGATAAAATCATTGCAACGATCATAAACGAGGACGATTATGACCATGGAATCGCGATTGACGCATTTGGCGTATCCCAAAGGATGCCTGCTGAGAGCACGATTAAAGTGGAATTTACCGTAACGCAGGAAGGGGACTTTCCGTTTTATTGTTCTGTCCCGTGCGGAGAAGGCGTGGTGGACGGCAAAAAGCGAACGCATTTTGACATGGTGGGGAAATTGTATGTCAAGAGCATGGTGAGCGAGATGAAGTAACCAATAATCCCATATTGAAGTCTCACTTCAATATGGTTCTTCGATCACTTTGTCATGGATGAATTCGAAATCAATATTTTCCAGCCATTCGCGCATGCTTTGTACGAACTGACTTGGTCCGCCGATGCACTCCTTAAGAAAGACGCGCTCCGTGACAGTAGGAAAATTATTCATTCCGAGATAATCAGGCAAACTAGACCATCGGTAATTTTTAAGAAATTTTAGTGCCTGTTCTATATTTCCCGTACGTCCATCGCGCCATTCTACTTTTTTTAAGTCTAACGGGTTAAGATGGATGTAATGAGGAAGATGCACAAAATGCGCCTCTCGCTCAAGTAATACTGCTTTAAATTTCCCTTGAAAAAGTGAGCCGACACGATTATACTTAAGATTAAAGTAGTTGGTATAGCCGGTACCGAGTTTACGCGTAAAAGTAGTGATGCCATTGTCCACTTTTTGCTGGAGCATTAAATGATAGTGATTTGGCATGAGGCAGAAAGCAAGAATCTCTACAAGCGGTTGTTTTCTCTCATATTGAAGTCTCACTTCAATAGAATCTCTGTTAAGTTGATAACCAAAATTCCGTGCCGGAGCGACATCGTTAAATTCGTATAAATTCAAAATAAATCGCAAGTAATCTTTCTCGCCAAGAAAGATATCCCGTTTCTCAACACCCCGATTGTAGAGATGATAAATAGCGTCGTTTGCGAAAGTGATCGCCTTCATAATTCATATTATACTCATATTGAAGTGAGACTTCAATATCTATATACATCTCTCATTTTATGACGATACATCATAGAAGGAACACACTACGCAAAGAAAGGGCGGGATTTACCCCAACGCTAACTGTGAGTGCAGGGTTTACCCTCGTAGAACTCCCTGTTACCATATCCATTATCTCGGTACTTGCGAGCGTAATACTCACCAATGTAAACTCTGCGCGAGAGAAAGCGAGGATTGGCGCAGGCAAGCAGTTTTACTCCGCAACCGACCATGCGCTTGGCGCGTCTGCGGTAGGGAGCTGGAGTTTTGAACAGTCGGGAACAAACAATACTGCGTATGATAGCGCGCTTGGGAATAACGGAACTCTTGTAAACGGAGCGCAACAAGTACCTGCAAGTACATGCGGACTCGGGTTAGGAGGGTGTCTGCAACTTAATGGTTCGGATCAGTTTGTGGGGCTTCCCGTCTTTTCAGGACAAACTCTGTTAACAGATTTTACCGTAAGTGTTTGGGTAAATATGCAAGCGCACAACCCAGGGGGCAGAACCTATATTATTGATCTTAGAGGAAACGGTCCCCCTGCCGTACAAAATACATTTTCATTGATACTTGATAATATCGCGGGCGTTAGTGAGGTACATCACTACCTTGCCTACAGCGGTAGCGGTCACACAGAATACGATGTTCCAATTAAGAATCCAGTAGGGAGATGGACACATTATGCCTTGACTCGGCAGGGAAGCGAACTGCATGCGTATGTTGACGGAAGTCCAATCAGTAATATATTCACCAGCGGTTCATTGGCGCTTCGCAGTGATCCTATGAGTCTTGCCAATGGAGGACGTATAGGAACATATTCAGGAGCGCCTTCAGGCGGGCCCTACTGGCTCAATGGTTTCCTTGACGAAGTCCGCATCTACTCGGAAGCCCTCACTGCCTACGAAATCCAGCAGATGTATGGAGAGGGAGCGTCAACGCATCGGGTGGCGGAGGGAAAATAGATGTCTCTTTTTATCCCACAGTGACGCTTCAAGGTACAATAATGAACCCCTGTGAACTTGTAGATTTTATATTCCGCGAGTATAATAAAGGCATATCTCGATCACGCGGGTATATTAAATATATGACGCATCCATTTATCATCTCACCGGATCAGCAAGCAGCGCTTGAGCGCCTTGAAGTTGAAGCGCTTATTTTGTTTGGCTCGTATGCGCAAGGAATCGCCGGACCCATGAGCGATGTTGATGTGGGAATTTTACTGTCTAATCCCCATGTACTAAATGATCATACTCAAAAACATCAGCTCTACGATGCGCTTTATGACATTCTCTCTCCTGTGGCGGGCAACGCAATCAAGCGTTTATGCGACATTGATATTGTGTTCCTCCAAGATCAATCGGTAAATCTGCAATTAAAATACCATGTGGCGAAATATGGGGTTACCCTCTACGAAAAAGATATTCGTTCGCTTGCCAATTTCAGGGAATACGTTATGGAACGATACGCGGATTTTGCGCCTCTGCGCCGCGCATTTACCCACGCAATCCTTGCACGGATATGAACCAGTTGTCTATTGAAAAAGATACCATCATTAAAAGAATAAACGGCATCCAGTCGGAACTTGCCGAACTTCAAAAACTGGGACAACAGACAAAAGAAGAGTTTTCCGCAGGAGACGGGTATAAACTTGCCGAATACCACTTGCATCGGGCATTGGAAGGAGTTTTTCATATTTCCTCTCATATTCTTTCTCGCGTGCCGGGCGGACAGACAACGGAATATACGGAAACCGCGCGGAAGCTCGGAGAATTTGGTATTTTTAGTAAAGAATTTGCAAATACCACCCTCGTGAAAATGGCAAAATACCGCAATCGCATTGTGCATTTTTACGCCCAGATCACTCCGGATGAGTACTATTGAATCATTGCCAACAACCTTGGCGATTTTGACATGTTCCTTGCGGCAATAAAAAACGTGTTGGAACATCCGGATCAGTTTGGTCTTGCCACAGAATGAAACCGTTATGGACCAACGAAATAGCAATTAAACCATATTGAAGTCTCACTTCAATATGGTTCTTCAAGGATATATGAACAGACACGCACATACTAAAGGATTCATCCCGCACTAACTGTTAGTGCGGGGTTTACCCTCGTAGAACTCCTTGTGATTACTCATATTGAAGTGAGACTTCAATATCCAATAAATATGATCTCCAATAAGCTTCACATCCTTATGATGATATTTTTGTTACTCGGAGGCACTGTGGTCTTTTTCTATCCAAAAGAACGCATCATCGGTGGTTTGCGCGGCGGGCCAATAGGACCTGACGAGACCGCATACGGAGAAGAATACAGTTGCTTTGGATTTTCTTACGACTTTACGCCGCCTTGGCCGGATTATGGGGGGAGATTTCTTTGTTATGGAATGCGTTATAACCGGCAGTGTTTTGTAGATACCGAAAAAGGGGGTATAGTAGGTGTAGTAAAAGTCGGAGTCGGGTGCAGATAATTTAGCTTTCATGACCAAACTCGTTCTTAAAGTAAAAGGAATGCATTGCTTCCACACCGATTCAACAGAGTCGAATCGAGTGCTCCTCGGAAACCCACGGTTTCCGAATCCTTCCTACACAGAAAACCGTATGCATGGTTTTCCGACCCTTTCCTTACACAATGCATTCCTTTTGTGCCTACAAAAAGTCATTGCAGTCTCTCACCCAGCTATTCAATCTATATGACGAAATTAGTTTTGAAAATAAAAGGAATGCATTGTGCGTCCTGCTCCATATTGATTGACAAGCTCCTTGGCAAACAGGAGGGCGTGGTTTCGGTTAAGACAAATTACGGGGCGGAGAAAACCGCAGTTGAATTTGACGAATCAAAAATTTCGCTCTTGAAAATGGATGAACTGGTGCATAAATTGGGCTACGATATTATCCGGCCGGACGAGCAAAGTGCTACGGTTGAGGAAGAGGAAGCAAAAGAAGCGGAAAAAATCCGCGAGGCGCGAAGGCGCGTGATTGCAAGTTTCGCATTGTCCCTCCCAATCATCATCTACTACATGGTGATCCACATGTTTAATTTAAAACATGTGCACTCAATCGCGCTTCCGTTGCTTGGCGTTACGGATCTTAACTATATCTATTGGATTCTTTCCACGCCGATCCAATTTGTGATTGCGTGGCCCTTTTATCGGAACTCGTTTACCTCAATTCGGGTAGGCGCGGCAAATATGGATGTGCTTGTGGTGCTGGGAACTTCCGCCGCGTATTTTTACTCAACGATCGGGTTTCTCTTTTTCAATATTGACCATCCGTTTTGGGAATCATCCGCAGCGCTTCTTTCGTTTATACTCCTTGGACGATATTTTGAAGTAGTAGCGCGGGGCCGCGCGTCTGCCGCGATCAAAGAACTTTTAAAACTTGAAGCAAAGGAAGCGCATATTTTGCGAAACGGCGAGGAAATTACCGTGCCGATTGATCAAATCCAAAAAGGCGAGACCGTGGTGGTGCGCCCGGGAGAAAAAATTCCGGTGGACGGCGTGATTTTGGAAGGAAAAACGCATATTGACGAGAAAGTCGTAACCGGAGAGTCATTTCCCATTGGAAAAACAATAGGGGACGAAGTGATAGGAGCGACCATCAACCAAGAAGGATTTATCAAATTTCAGGCAACCAAAGTGGGAAAAGAAACGCTCTTGTACCAGATTATTCAGTTGGTGGAAGAAGCCCAAGCAACGCGCGCGCCAATTCAAAATTTGGTGGACAAAATAAGCGAATACTTTGTGCCCGCGGTGGTGGTGATCGCGTTTCTCACATTTGCGGCGTGGTATTTTGTGGTGGTGCCGGACGAGCTTCGCGGCGCGCTTATGCGCACAATCGCGGTTTTGGTAATCTCATGCCCCTGCGCGATGGGGCTTGCGACTCCCACCGCGCTTATTGTCGGAATCGGACGCGCCGCAAAATTCGGGATAATATTGAAAGGCGGAGAAGCGCTTGAAAAAGCGTATAAAATTTCCGCGATCGCGTTTGACAAAACCGGAACGCTTACGATCGGAAAGCCGGTGGTAACGGATTATATCCCGCTTGAGGGTAGGGACGACAATCAGGAAATGCTACGCGCGATTGCCGCGGTTGAAACCGGATCCGAGCATCCTTTGGCGCGCGCGATCGTGGAAAAAGGAAAAGCGGTAACCGGAATTTTACCCCCGATGAAGGACTTTCAAGCAATCGCCGGAATGGGAGTAAAAGGAATCGTGGGAAGAAAAGAAATTGCAATCGGCAATACCACGTTTATGAAATCGCTCAATATCGCGGTTGATTCCGCGGATGCGCAAGTTGAGAAACTGCAGGGCGAGGCAAAAACAGTCTCGTATGTGGTGGTGAACGGAAAACTTTCCGTGCTGATTGCCATGGCAGATGCCCTCAAGCCTTACGCAAAAGAAGCAATTGAGGAGCTCAAAAAAATGGGTAAAGAGATCATTATGATTACCGGAGATAACCCGAAAACCGCAGATGCGATTGCCCGCGAAATCGGAATTGATCGCGTGCTTGCGCAGGTGTTACCGCACGACAAAGCCGCGGTAATAAAAAAACTTCAGCAAGAAGGCAAAAATGTGGCAATGGTAGGGGATGGGATTAACGACTCTCCGGCTTTGGCGCAAGCAGACACCGGTATTGCCGTGGGATCCGGGACTGACGTGGCAGTGCAGACAGGACAGATCGTGCTGGTAAAAGACGATTTGCGTGATGTGGTTACCGCAATTCAGCTTTCCCGGAAAACTATCAAAAAAGTGTGGCAAAATCTTTTCTGGGCGTTTTTCTATAATGTGGTTGCGATTCCAGTTGCCGCAGGCGCGCATTTTCTCATCACGCAAACGTCGTTTGGCGTTGCGGCTCCGTGGGTGATTACTGCGGGACAAATCCTTGGTGGCACATGGGGCACGGCGTTTATCAATTTTTCCCAAGCAACGCTTCGTCCGGAAATTGCGGGGTTTGCAATGGCGTTTAGCTCGGTGTCGGTGGTAACGAATTCATTGTTTCTGAAAAGATACACGCCGCCGATTGAGAAGCAAACTTGAATCATGAATTAAGAATCATGAATCATGGGTTTTAAATTTACGTCTTTCTTTACCACTGTCGTATCCCTAATTCCTGATTCATAATTCCTGATTCCTTCTTTATGCCCTACGACCTCCTCATAAAATCCGGCACGGTGATTGATGGGACCGGAAAACCGAAATTTACCGGTGATATTGGCGTAAAAAAAGATCGTATAGAAAATATCGGAGCGCTCGGAGATTCTAAGGGAACCCGAACGATTGACGCAACCGGAAAATATGTTATTCCCGGATGTATTGATATTACCAATCACTCTGACACCCATCTTACGCTTTTCCGCTATCCCAATCTTGAGAGTATGGTGATGCAGGGAGTAACCACGATTGTCGGAGGAAATTGCGGCGCGTCTCTTGCCCCGCTTGCGTCTGACCAGGCGATTGATGCTATTAGCAAATGGGCGGATCCGCGGCTGATCAACGTAAATTGGAGAACGTTTGAGGAATATCTTGGCGAGGTGCAGAAGCAGGGACCCGGCGTAAATTTTGCAAGTTTTGTCGGATACGGAACTCTTCGCCGCGGCGTCATCGGAAACGATGCGCGTATGCTTCTTACGGATGAACGGGAAAAGGTAAAGTATCTTCTTGCCGAGTCCCTCCACGAAGGCGCGTTCGGACTTTCACTCGGGCTTTCCTATGGACACGAACGCGTATCGTCAACCGAAGAATTGATTGACGTAAGCCGGACGGTTGCGCACGCAAAAGCGGTGCTCAAAATCCATCTTCGCTCCGAAGGAAAAGGACTTTTGGCAAGTGTAAACGAAGTCGTGCGCATCGCCCGCGAGACAGGAGTTTCAATCCAGATAAGCCACTTAAAGGCAATTGGAAAAAAATCATGGCCTGCGCTCGCGCTTGCGCTTGAACTTTTGGAAACCGCAAAACAAAGCGGGCTTTCCATCCATTTTGACGTAAGCCCGTATCGTACCACCGGATCGCTTCTCTACCTTCTTATTCCTCCCGGGGCGCGGCAAGGAGGATTTGCCGAACTTTTCAAACGGATTGATAATCCGGAAGAACGGACAAAAATCATTGAGGTCCTCAAAGACGCGACAATTCATTATGACCGCCTACGGGTGAGCTCGGCAGAGGTAAAAAATGTAGTGGGGCTTACTATCGCCGAGATTGCCGAGCGCGCCGGGCTCTCTCCGGAGGAAGCGCTTCTTGAAACCGTGCGTGCAAACGAAGGCAGAGTTTCTATTGTCGGTAAAACACTCTCTTTACAAAATCTCTTTCTTGAGGTAAAAAATAAAAACGCGCTCATTGCATCGGACGGCATAGGAACCGACCAGGAGGCATTACGAGAAGGAAATGTAGTGCACCCGCGGTCATTTGGAACATTTCCCCACTTTTGGCATCGTTTTGTCGGGAGCACGACCGGCATTACGCCGGAAGAAGCGGTTGAGAAAGTATCATCGGGTCCTGCGGTGAAACTCGGGATTAAGAACCGCGGGTTTGTCCGCAAAGGGCATATCGCAGATATCGCGGTATTTGATCCGAAACTTATCCGCGATCGCGCAACATACAAAAATCCATACCGCTACCCGGCCGGAATTGATTGGGTGATTATAAACGGAAGAGTGGCGGTGGAAGAAGGAAGGTTTCTGGGAATACGGGCGGGAAAAGTGATAAGAAAAACATAAAATTGAATTATGAATTATGAATTATGAATTATGACACTTTTACTCTTTTAATTCCTGATTCCTGATTCCTGATTCCTGATTCGTCTTGGAAAAACAAAATGGACACACACATTCAGAACAAAAAGTACTGAGCTTAAAAAATAAACGAGTGCTGATCATGGGTCTTGGCATCCGTGGCGGAGGATTGGGGGCGGCAAAGTTTATGGCAGAGCGCGGCGCGCGTGTTACCATAACCGACACTCGTTCAAAAAAGGAACTTGCGCCTTCGCTTGATGCGCTCCGGCGGTTCAAAAATATACGCGTTGTTCTTGGAAAACACGAAAAATCCGACTTTACGCGCGCGGATCTTATTGTTAAAAATCCGGGTGTGCGTCCGAATTCACCATATCTTCTGCTCGCGAAAAGCCGCCGTATTCCCGTAACGAGCGATATGGGCATTTTTTTTATGTGCGCGCCGGCAACACTCATCGGCGTTACCGGAACGCGCGGAAAATCAACTACGGCGCATCTTATTTGGAAATTCCTCAAGACAAAAAACGTGCGCGTATTTCTTGGAGGAAACATTGGGAGAAAAGAGTCGCTTCTTGACTCTTTGGAGAACCTGAAAAAAGGTGATATAGTAGTGGTAGAGCTTTCAAGTTTCCAGCTGTGGGATATTCGCGAAAATACGTTTGGAGGGGACGGCGCGGGGACCGGAAGAAAGAGCCCGCACATTGCGGTAATAACCAACATTCTGCACGACCATTTGAATTGGCACGGGACGATGAAAGAATACGAAGACGCCAAGCGAGTGATTTTCCAGTTTCAAAGCCCAAAAGACTATCTTTTTGCAAATCCTCGCGATCCGCGTGTCCGGAATATGGCGCGCTCCGCTCCATCGCGCGTCGTATATCCTCGTCTTCCCGCCGCATACAAGAAATTAGTTGATGCCAATATCGGCGCGCATTACGAATCGTCGATTGCGCTTGCGATTGCAGTGGCGCGGCATTTTAAAATCCCGGCCGCGTCAGTGAAGAAAGTTCTTATGGAATTTCGCGGTCTTCCGGGAAGAGAAGAGGAGATTTGCGCAATCAATGGAATACACTTTATAAACGACACGACATCAACAATGCCTGATGCGGCTTCTGCGGCAATACGGCGATTTCGCAAAAAAGCGTCTCACGGAAAACTGATTCTTATCGCGGGAGGTATGGATAAAAATCTTGATTTTTCCGAGATGGCGCGGGAAGTAAGAAAATCAGTGGATACTCTCGTGCTTTTACCCGGAACCGGAACGGAGAAACTCAAGAACGAATTAGGAATTATGAATTATGAATTACGGATAAGAAAAGAAGAATCGGAGAATTTTTATGAAGCAACGTCTATGAAAGAAGCAGTACGAACTGCGTATAGACGTGCAACAAAAGGAGACTATATTCTCTTGAGTCCTGGTGCTACGAGTTTTGGATTATTTTTGAATGAATTTGACCGCGGGGATAAGTTTAAAGATGAAGTCAATGGTATAAGCTCTAAATTCTTAAGACCGAAGAAGAATAGACCTACTGCGTAAAGATTTTCGTGTCAAGACGCGAGGCGTATTTCGTAGCAATGAAATCGCCTCGCGTCTCCGAAATTTTCAGATTTCGTGCGAGTGTTGCAAAAAGTATGAAGCATATACGGCGTATATGTTGAATAATTTTTGCACATTCGCAGCCGAAATCTGGAAATTGCAGGCTATTGATTCTTGGATCAAGCTCCGTTGCATTTTCCCAGAAAAACTTTGGGACTATTTCTTACTACACCCTTCGACATCTCGCCTACGGAGGCATTGGAATAGTCGGGCTTTTGGCGGGATGGCGTATTCCGTATCGGTTTTGGAAAAAAATGGCGATCCCCCTTATGATTCTCTCCTTTGTTCTGCTTGCGGCGATTTTTATTCCCGAAATTAGCTATTCATGGGGCGGCGCAAGGCGCTGGCTTACGTTCGGGGGATTGAGTTTTCAGCCGTCGGAACTGCTTAAATTTTCGTTTATCGTGTATCTTGCCGCGTGGCTTGAAGCGCGAAAAAAAGAAGTGGCGAGCATCCCGTATGGCGTAGCACCCTTTGTGCTGATGGTCGGAATTATCGCGATTTTCCTTGTGATGCAGCCAGACATAGGCACGCTTGGTATTATCGTGGGAACCGCAGGAGTGCTTTACCTTCTCGGAGGAGGAAGAATACCGCAGATGATGGCGCTTTCGGGATTTGGAGCCATTTTAGGATATATACTTATACACCTCGCGCCGTATCGGCTTCATCGCATGCTCGTATTTTTAAACCCGGGGCTTGATCCGCAGGGAATCGGCTATCAGATAAACCAAGCGTTTATCGCAATCGGTTCCGGAGGATTTTGGGGGCTTGGATTTGGAAAAAGCATCCAGAAATATAATTATTTGCCGGAGCCCATCAACGACTCAATTTTTGCGATATTTGCGGAAGAAATGGGATTTATCGGGGTACTCTTGCTTGCCGCATGTTTCCTCTTTTTTTTCTGGCGGGCACTTTGGATCGCAAAACGCGCGCCGGATTCATTCGGCACGCTCCTTGCCGCAGGAATCGGAACAAGCATTACTCTCCAGGCATTTGTGAATATGGCGGCGATTTCCGGACTCGTGCCGCTCACCGGCATTGCGCTCCCGTTTGTAAGCTACGGCGGAACAACACTCGCCATTACGCTTGCAAGCGTGGGAGTTTTGCTGAATATCTCAAAATACACTTAGCAAGTAGGTGGTAGGTAGTAGAAAGTAGGCAGGCAGACGTGAGATAGAACAGTCAAATCCCTACAACCTACAACCTACAACCTACAACCTCAATGCGAATTCTATTCACCGGAGGCGGCACAGGCGGGCATGTGTTCCCGATTATCGCCGTTATCCGCGAATTAAAAAAAATCGCCGAAGAAGAGCGAATTGTCGCGCTGGAGCTCTATTATATGGGTCCGGCGGATTTTGGGGCTGATACGTTCAAAGAAGAAGACATCATGCTCGTTTCAATATTTACCGGAAAAATGCGGCGGTATGTTTCGTTTGCAAACGTCATTGATTTTTTTAAAACCGCGATCGGATTTTTCCAAGCGCTTTGGAATATGTTTTTAATTATGCCTGATGTCGTATTCTCAAAAGGCGGATACGGCGCGTTTCCGGCGGTCGCGAGCGCGATTATTTTTCGGATTCCGCTGATTATTCACGAATCAGATTCTGTTCCGGGTAGAGTAAATCGCTTTTCCGCGCAATTCGCAACCCGCATCGGAGCCGCGTTTGCAACTGCGGAAACTTTTTTCCCGAAACAAAAAACCGCGCTTGTGGGCGTGCCGATACGAAAACGCATCCTCGGAGGACGGCGGAATGCGGCGCGGGAACAACTCGGCATATTCACAAAACTTCCGGCGGTTGCTATTATCGGCGCATCACTTGGCGCGCGAAAGATTAATGACGCTACGCTTGGGGTGTTAAAGGAGCTTACGGAAGAATTTGAAGTTATCCATCAAACCGGCGCCGCGCATATTAAGGAGATACGCGAAGAGGCAAAAGTCATTTTGGAATTTAGCCACAAAGAACGGTATCATGCGATCGGTTTTTTTGACGAACGGGGCATACGCGATTTTTATCAAGCATCGGATATCGTTGTTTCGCGCGCAGGCGCGTCTTCCATTTATGAGATCGCGGCATGGGGCAAGCCGTCCATTTTAATTCCCTTGCGAAACGCGGCGCAAGACCATCAAAGAAAAAACGCCTACGAATACGCGAGCGCCGGCGCGTGCCTTGTGATTGAAGAAGACAATCTCTCCCCCCACATCCTGCTTGCGGAAATCCGAAAATTGATGCAAAATCCCGAGGGGATGAAAAAAATGGGCGAAGCCGCACAGCGGTTCGCCCGAATTGACTCGGGGGAAATAATTGCAAGGGAGATATTAAAACTCGGAATTCACTGATCTATGTCTCTGTCATTGCGAGTCCCGCCTTGGCGGGACGAAGCAATCTCATTTTATGGGAAAACGATACTACGTCTATATTACAACCAACAAAGGAGATACAGTTCTCTATACAGGTGTAACAAATAATTTAGCTCGGAGAATCTATGAGCATAGAAACAAACTCATCGAAGGATTCACTTCGAAATATAACATCAACAAGCTTGTATACTATGAGATATTTCCAACACCACAGGAAGCCATAGCAGCAGAGAAGAAGATAAAAGCAGGATCAAGAAAGAAAAAAATTGAGTTAATCAAAAGTATGAATCCAGAGTGGTTAGATTTAGCAGTGGAGTAAAGAGATTGCCACGAGCCGACTAAAGTCGGCTCTCGCAATGACAGGTTATGGTGAGTCATTGCGAGGGAGCGTAAGCGACCGAAGCAATCTCGTTAAAAAAATAAGCACACAGTACGAACGTGAACTATTGTTCACTCCCGCGTGCTCGAAGTTATTGATTCTTTAGAATTCGGAGAGCATCTAAAAGCCTTTGATTTCTTGTTCTTCTTAGCCAGTCTTTGCCGCGTTCAGTAAGATTATAAAGCACTCGAAGTTGTTTCTTTCCTTTTATCTCATAGGTGGGTTCAATTAGTCCATCATCTCTTAATCTGTGCAAACTGCCGTAAACAAGCATTCCGCTAAAGTAAGGAAATTCTTTGATGAAAGATGTATATGTGGATGCTAATTGTTTTGATAATTCATATCCGTGGATTTTCTCATTTTTTTCAATTAATATCATCAATTTGATACGCAATTCATAATACATCCTATCCCTATGTCCCCATATCTCTCGGTATTCTGTCATGATCTCTCCTCTTCCTTTCTCTCATAAAATATAAAGATCTGGCTTTATAGTAAACTAAGAGTATAACTATGTCAACCCCTATCCGCACAAGATACCTTCCCTCTCCCACAGGACCATTTCATGTGGGCGGAGCGCGCACTGCGCTTTTTAACTATTTGTACGCCAAAAAACACGGCGGTAAGTTTATATTGCGAATTGAAGATACGGATTTGAAACGCTCAAAGCCGGAGTACGAAAAAGATATTTTAGAGAGTCTTTCGTGGCTTGGAATTGAGTGGGATGAGGGCCCGACACTTGCGAATTCTTACGAGACCAGGTCTCATAAAGAGAAAGGTGGCTTCGGTCCGTATCGGCAAAGCGAACGAGCGCAACTTCCGGAAAGTTCCTACAAAAAATATCTCCAAAAACTCCTCAAAGAAGGGAAGGCGTTTTACTGTTTTCATTCCGGGAAAGAATTAAAAGAAGAACGCGATACACTCTTGAACGCGAAAAAACTGCCGATTCATATATGCGAATACCGTTCGCTTACTCTGGCGGAACAAGAAACGCTCAAAGACACAACATCCGAATATATTATCCGCTTCAAAACTCCTCTTGAACAGACTATTTCTTTCAAAGACGAAATCCGTGGAGAACTTTCGTTTGCGTCCGATCTTATCGGCGACTTTTCAATTGCGCGAAAAGATTTCTGGCCGTTGTATAATTTTGCGGTAGTGGCGGATGACGAGGAGATGAAAATTACGCATGTGATTCGCGGAGAAGACCATATTCCGAATACGCCAAAGCAAATTCTGCTGATTGAAGCTCTTGGGTTTCGTGTGCCGATATACGCCCACATCCCTCTTATTTTAGGGCAAGATCGTTCCAAGATGTCCAAGCGCCACGGCGACACATCGGTAAACGAATATCGCGCCCAAGGATACTTACCTGAAGCAATTTTCAACTTTATCGCGCTTTTGGGATGGAACCCGGGAGCCGGAGACAATCGGGAGATTCTTTCCAAAGAAGAATTAATACGCGAATTTTCCCTTGCGCATGTCCAAAAATCCGGCGCGATATTTGACGTGCAAAAATTGGACTGGATGAACGGGGAATACATTCGGGCAAAATCAGTCGCAGAGCTCGCCCGGCTTTGCAAGCCGTATCTTGAAGAATTTCTCGCTTCCTCCGTCTCCCCACAACATTCCAACATTCTTGAGAATGTCGGAATGTCTGACGCATTGATACGTGATGATTATTTTAAAAAAATTGTGATGCTGGAGCAGCCGCGACTTAAGAAGCTTTCTGAGATAGGGGAGAGGGCGGAATATTTTTTTAGAAAGCCGGAATATGATAGAGAATTGCTGCGATGGAAGAATATGGCGGACGAAGAACTTACTAAATCGCTTACGTTTTCAAAAGATATAATAGAATCACGAATTACGAATCACGAATCACGATTAGAGGTTGAAAAAACTTTTTTTGACGCGATAGGAAAGAGTGACAAAGGAAAAATCCTCTGGCCTCTTCGGGTTGCGCTCACCGGCAAAAAAGCGTCCCCGGGACCTTTTGAAATCATTGAGATTATGGGCATAAAAAAAGCGGGCGAGTATCTTGACTCCGCTCTTAAAAAATTTGGGTAAATCGGATAAAATTTATTCAAGCATTTTATATACGATCGTGAAGGGAATAATAAGACCTACTGCGTAATAATTTTTTTTCCTGTTCTATTTCTGTCCATATTCACATTCAGCTATTCACATTCAGCAGTCATCTCTTCAAAAATTCAAACTTTTTGCTATAATAGGGGAATGAAATGCCTGTCCCGCACTTATCATAAAAGCAGGAAGCAAGTCCTTGCGGCGCTGTTTTTTGTTGCAATTATTGCCGCCTTTTCGCTCTATTCAGTTCCAGGCGTTGGCGCGGAATCACTTGAGGAACTGCAAAAAGACGTTTTGCAAAAGAAAGAAGAAATCAAAAAATTAGAAGAAGAAGCCATGAAATATCGCCAAGAAATCGCGGCAAAACAGAGCGTGGGTAAAACCCTTAACACAGAACTTAACCGAATCACGAGTGAAATAAAACGCGTGCGCGCGGATATCGCGATTACCGAAAAAAAAGTTCAGAAAACCATGCTTGAGATCAGAGGACTCCATATTGAAATCAGCGAAAAAGAAGCATCAATCCAGACATTTAAAGCAGGGCTCGGCGCGCTTATTCAGGCATTTGCCGAGAAGGGAGACGAGTCATTGATAGAACTTGTAATGAAGTATGACGCCGTGTCCGATTTTTTCCAGCAGGTTGATTTTCTCGGCCGCACGCAAGAAAGAATCAAACGCTCTCTTGCGGCGCTTCGTATAGTAAGAGAAGATCTTCTCGCGAAAAAAGCGAACGCGGAGGAGAAAAAAGAGGAATTGGAA
>VMFQ01000077.1 GCA_007376125.1 Parcubacteria group bacterium Gr01-1014_33
TTTCTAGGCCGCCGTAAACAGACCACCGCCAGCATTTTCAACAACACGGCCCTTTTTCGTGTGAATTTTCCATTGCATACTCGTATGTCCTTTCTTCTTCTGGAGTGAGCTCCATGTCATAATAAGACATAAGTTCTTTTGCGAGCTTTGCTTCAATATCGTAGGGATCATCGGGGATTTTATCGATATTTTGAGCGGGAACTGATTTGAATTTTTTAAGTCCTCCGACCTGTTCGCTGTAGCGATGGACGCTCATCGGACTGCAACAGGAACCCTGCAGACGCTCATCATTCGGCAGTGAAGGAATAGAAGTTCTGAATGACACGGAACAGGATGAGTTGCCGTTTTTGGAGAGATAATCAAACTTTGCCGCGAGAGCTTCGTTGATATGGGCAACCCGCGTTACTTTTGATCCGCCAGAAAAATCAAACGCGGGCTTTGAGGAAAAGTAGAAGTATCCTCCCGCAAGGATCGCGAGAACAACAATTATGATTGATAAATTTTTATTCACCCCGCTCTTTCTCTCTTGTATATTTGGTTTTGTGTTTTCATTCATACACTATTATCTTTTGTCTGACCCCGCAATTTCTTGATTATGAAAGGGCGGGGTTCATAAAGCCATTCTACAATTGAGCGTAACTAAAGAGTACGCCAAAAGCGCGACACCAGATCATCGCATTTTTGTATTTATTAATATCAGTGGCGGCGGGGATAACATAATTCACGCTTCCCTCGGTTGCTCGAATCGGACCAAGATCCACGACATCATCGGCATTCAAGCCAGCTGAAAGGTAGATTCGTAAATCAGGCCCGTTGATGGTTTTGAGATTTTCAAAGCGAAGGTACGTTTCATTGCCAGACTTAACCAACAACGCTTCGCCCGAGACTTCATGCGCTCTGGCAACCATATTCGCCCGACTGATGATCAAAGGCCCGCTTGCGGGTATTGCATCATTTTCGTGCATCTCTTTATTCTTCATCTCCATGGTTTGCTTTTCAAAATCTAACTTTGTTGTCTCATCCATTGAAGACAAATTATCTTTGATGGGTACCGAGGTAGTAGCGCGGGGCAAATCCTCATTCAACGTCACATTCCTCCAAAATGGCGAAATGAGCCAGTAGGCAACAGATAAAGCTATAATTATCCCCGTACTAATCAATATTTTTTTATTCATCCCGTTAGAGACAGCCCGCCCAAGGTCTTCGACCGCGAGGCGCGGGCGAGATCTCTAACGGGACTCATACAAACCCATTAATTTTTTTATAAATATTTTGCAATGCCATGTGACAGGGCATACGTTACCGGCGTAGAGAGGAGCGATTGCATGCGCGGGCCGATGACAAAATGACGCTCGGGCGAAAAATCTTGATCAAACTCATTTCGACTACCCAACACTCGTTCCGCCGCATAAAATCCTAGTGCAGCCGCCCATGGCAAGCCGGTTGCGGCGCCGACATACCAGATCCGTTTGTTATGTGCGTCCAACCCCATGATGGGAAGCAAATCCTTACTCACTCCAAGCATCCCCGGCCACACATATTCCAAATCTAACGCAATGAAAGGAAACGTATGATGTATGTAATTTTTGAGCCTCATTCCAAACCGCATGGTGTTGCCCACGACATTACGCGCGTAGGTATATAACACATCCCCTCCCCCAATAAGCAGGCGGCCGTCTCCGGTAATTCTAAAATAATTATACACGAGATCCGTATCCCACACCATCATGGTACTCTCTGGAAACATCTTTTTAATCTGATCGGGCGATAGCGGCTTCGTAATACCGAGGAATGTTTGCGCGTGATAAATTTCCTTCTTCAGAGCTCCCATATCGGGTATAAACCGATCGGTCGCAACAATAATATGGTCAGCGGTAATGCGTCCGCCTGGAGTAAAAATCTCATGGCCGTCAATATGTTTTGCGGCAGTTTGTTCATGGATGGGAACACCTGATGCTCGGAGCGCATCACGCAAGCCCAAGCAGTACAAATATGAATTCATTCCAAACGTTTCCGGATATCTGACAGCGCCCGCATATTTTTGAGAGCCGATAATCTCTTTCATTGCCTGATTCTCATAGAGTGTACTCGCGTAGCCAAGTTGCATGCGCGCCTCGTGCTCTTTTTTGACATGGCGGAAACCGGAAGCGTTATTGGCAACAAACAATGAATCTTGCGCTTGATAATCGCAGGAAATACTGTAGCGATGTATATTCTCTCTAATTATTTTGACGCCGGAAAGCACAAATTCCCAAATACGCTTGGCTTTTTCCGGACCATACGTATCTAAAAGAGAACTTAGCTCAATTTCAGAGTCGGGGGTAATAAACCCCGATGTCTTGCCGCTTGCTCCGGATCCGCAAAAATCTTTTTCTATCACAACTACCGAGACACCGGCATCGTGGAGCTTCTGGGCGCAAGAAAGACCCGCCATTCCACCGCCGATAACCGCAACTTTGGTTTTGATTTCACCCGAAAAACTCTTGCTTGGATGAGGATCTTTTGCGGTATACCAATATACGTCTGGCGGTATTTTATTGGACATAAAATAGCAAGAGGTTACTTTTCATTTCAAAAGTCGGTCTACCGAAGTATCCAACCCCGCAGCAATTTTGACGACTGTCTGGATAGAGGGTTCGGTGATCACATCCGCCTCAATTTTGGTCAGAGTTGCTTTGGGAGATGATAATTCTCTCAAGAAACATTATCTTGAAAAAGTCGGCTCAAACCCCCAGCTCGCGGAGCGAGTAGCGACGGTTTCGTTCAAAAAGGACTGGCAAATCCTCGCCGAATTCAATGCCGAGCGTAGAGCACGCGAGACAATCTTTCAATCTTATCCTTGTTGGCTGCCCCTCCTGAACAAAATCTTTACCCATAGTGAAACGAAGTTTCTGCTACTGGGGGCGAACTTTCTACCAAACGAAACCCGACGAATGAAGCCGTCCCGCCGCCGCTCGCTAACGCTCGCCGCACCACAGAAAAATACTCTTTGCTCTTTTCATTTTGCGCGCGCCGGATTTCTTTTTCTCCTAATGAAAAGAGTATTTTTCTGTGGTGCTTTG
>VMFQ01000022.1 GCA_007376125.1 Parcubacteria group bacterium Gr01-1014_33
TGTAGCCCTATTCCACGGCGGAGGAGGATCTGGTCAGAAAATTGCCTCGCAAACAGGATTTGCCGCCAAAGCGGACCAAGAAGGATTTATTCTCGTCGCTCCGGACGGCATAGCGAACAATTGGAATGATGGACGAGATACTACTGATGCATACAAGCAAGGAGTAGACGACGTGAAATTCATCCGTACCTTAATCGAAACCCTCAAAACCAAACTCTCCATAGATCAAAACCAAATCTACGCCACCGGTGTCTCCAACGGAGGGATATTCTCCCATCATTTAGGTTGCGAGATGGCAGACGTGTTCGCCGCAATCGCGCCTGATGTAGGATCGCTCGCCACAAATCTTGCTCCCCGATGCAACCCGCAAAATCCGATTTCAGTGGTTGTGATTCAAGGAACCGAAGACCCTTTTATCCCTATAAACGGAGGAGACACCAAAAACAAGAGGTTTAAGAACATGGGCGATGGGGGACTGGTGCTTTCCGCCCAAGACGCAATGAAATTCTGGGCTTCAAAAAATGGCTGTAATCTCACTCCTGCAGTTACTAATCTTCCTCCGCAAGTAAATGACGGTACGAATGTTACAAAAAAACATTACACCAACTGCCGTAATAATGTTGAAGTCGCCTACTATATCGTAAACGGCATGGGCCATACGTGGCCGCCCAAATCCCCCCAAGTGCCTTTTGTCTCCGGTCCTTCCACAAAAAACATTGATGCGACCGAAGTGTTCTGGGAGTTTTTTAAAACGCATGCCAAGTATTCCCCATAATAAATACCAAGAAGAATAAAACCTGCACCAAAAGGTGCGGGTTTTATTGCATAACGCTCTTTTTTGTGATACAACCAATATGAGAGCGATCTGACAAACTCTCTGAAAAGTCCGTGTTTTCCTATAATCTCATAACGTGCGGCAGGAGAGAATATTTCAGATGGTTTCTCACACATTGTGCCATCTTCCCATGAAATCGCGCATACCCATTTTTATCACTGCGGCATTTCTCATTCTCATTTCGCTTTTTTCATTCTCGAAAAGAGATTTTTTTGGTGGCGCAGTTTCTGGCACTGATAGTCAAATTCGCAATCAAGAGAGTAATCGGGCAAAGAATACTTCCGCTGTGAGTCCGAATCCTCTCCGAAATACCCCGCAAGCGCCGCCTCCAGACGAGAAAAAAAATACTGCCCGCCGCGCGACCCATACTACAGTTTCTCCGACTGCATCTCTTATCAAAGGATGCCTTGCAAAACCCGCACACGACATCAATCCGTGCCTTGACGCGCTTTTCCGTCCTTACATTACTGCGTATTCCACGGCATACGCGCTCGCGCTTGTGGAATCTCTTGGCAATACTGATTCGGGACTTCGCGTCTCCTGCCATCCAGTGGTGCATTCCATTGGGAGAGAGACATTTTTGCGGCAAAAAACTATCCACGATTCGTTCGTAGCGTGCGACCAAACGTGCCATTCCGGATGCTATCACGGCGCGATTGAGCGATTCTTGCGGGGCGCGGATTCGGAAAACGGTCAAGAGGCGCACATAAGCGAAGAAGAGCTTATCGCAAAAATACAAGGCGCATGTAGCACTTCGGATGCAACGCGCTTTCGTTTCCAGTGCCTGCACGGATTGGGACATGCGCTTATGTTTTTTCTGAATTATAAACTGGAGAAAACGCTCGCAACATGCGATACGCTTGGCGACTCGTGGACAAGAAGTTCGTGCTTTGGTGGCACGTTTATGGAAAATGTATTCTCGGCGACTCCGGAGAAACGGGACTTGAGTTCCACGGATTATCACTATCCATGCAGTAAACTTGACGCAAAATATAAAAACGACTGTTATATGATGCAAACGACTCGAATGTCTGAAATGGGGCTTACTCTTGACGGACTTTTTACGGAATGCCGAAATGCCGGTGTCTATAAAAATATATGTATCCAGTCAATCGGGCGGGATCTCTCCAATGACGCGCGTATCAAAGACCCGGCCGTTACCTCTGAAAAATGTGAAAAGGGAATTGGAGAGGAACAAAATGCCTGCATCCGCGGAGTTATTTATGCCCTTATGGATAATACATGGACTGGCAAATACGCATTTCCGTTTTGCGCGAGTTTCAAAAATCCGCAACTGCGATCATATTGTTTTTCCGCAAGCGCCGCGTATCTTAAAACCACGTATCAGAAAACAAACCAAGAGATCGCAAAGGAATGCGCTACATATCTCAAAGAGGTGAGCCAATGTACTGCGCCGCTTTCTTCTTTGTAGAAAACTTGTTTACTTTGCGTATTCTATCGCGCGAAGTTCTCGTATCACGTTTACTTTAATCTCTCCCGGGTATTTCAATTCCGACTCCACGCGCCGCGCGATCTCACGCGCCATATTATACGCTTCAAGATCGCTTATTTTATCCGGCGTTACAAATATGCGAATTTCTCTTCCCGCAGAGATCGCGTATGCTTTTTCCACTCCTTCAAACGAGGTCGCAATCTGCTCCAAGTCCCCAAGCCGCTTTAGGTAATTTTCAAGCGAATCGCGGCGCGCTCCCGGGCGAGAAGCGGAAATCGCGTCTACGGTCTGCACAATAATTGATTCAAGCGTCTCATACGGATATTCCTCGTGATGCGATTGCATTGCCTGCACCACGCGATTGTCCACATTGAATTTCTGCAAGATTCTCCGTCCGATTTCCACGTGCGTTCCGGTAACCTCGTGATCCACCGCTTTCCCAATATCATGCAAGAGCGCTCCTTTTTTCGCAATCGCGATGTCCGCGCCCACCTCCTCGGCAAGCATTCCGGCAAGATACGTCATTTCCATTGAATGCTGGAGCACGTTCTGGCCGTAGCTTGTGCGGAATTTGAGACGGCCCAGAAGTGTCAAAAGCCGCGGATCAAGGTCAAAAATGCCGACCTCATACGCTGCCTGCTCTCCGGCTTCTTTAATCTGTTTCTCAATATCTTCGCGCGCTTTTTCCACCGTTTCTTCTATCCGCGCCGGCTGGATGCGACCGTCCTGGATAAGGATATCAAGGGCGTTTTTTGCAATATGCCGTCTGACCGGATCAAACGCCGAGATCACGATTGATCCGGGCGTATCGTCCACGATAATCTCAACTCCGGCGGCGCGTTCAAGCGCCTTTATATTCCTCCCCTCGCGCCCGATTATTTTTCCCTTCAGATCATCCGAAGGGATTGCAACCGTCGTGGTCGTAACCTCGGAAGTTGTTGCGGTCGCAAGCCGCTGAATCAGCGTGGCAAGGACGTTTTTTGCCCTCCGTTCCAAGTCCTCAATGCCCACACTTTCCATCTTCTTGATGCGCACCATAAGATCTTCCGAATGCTCTTTTTCAATTTTGCGGAAGAGTTCAAGCTCGGCCTGTTCTTTGGTAAGTCCGGCAACGCGCTCAAGTTCTTTTATCGTCTCTTCCCGCGCCTGCTCCACTTCACCTTTGACTGTTTTAACCCGCTCTATTCTCTCGCCAAGTTCTTTTTCGCGGCGCTCAAGATCCTGTACCCGCCGATCTGTCGCGGTTTCCCGCTCCATCAGCCGTTCTTCCAGACGCCGGATTTCGCGGAAACGATCCTTTTCTTCGTGCTTGGCTTCGTCAAGAACTTTTGCCGCTTTATCTTTCGCGTCAAAAAGGATCTCTTTTGCCCGGCTTTTTGAGTCCTCAATAAGCTTCTCTACCTTTGCCTCAATTGAGGATACGCGCGAGCGTAAAATCACCTGACGCGCGTAATATCCCGCGCCAATACCGATTGCGACAAGCGCAATTCCCAAAGGAAGCGCTATAAAAGGTTCCATAAAAATACGAACAAGAAACACGGGGAATTCCCTGCATGAGGAGTATGCAAAATGTCTTCTTGGCGCGCGTAGAGAAAGGGACTTTTCAAGCGTTTTCCTAACTGCATATGCCCATACAAAATTACGCGCAAAAAAGAGAAACCATGTATACGCAAAAGTCTGTGAAGCGCGTATGCCCAACCGTAGTCTCCGACAACTCCGTCTTTGTCCTCGCTTCAATCCGGACAGTCAGAAAGGTACTGCGGAGACGCCCATTTCTAAATCTCCCCGCGCGCCGAGGAAAATTCCCGGAGGAAGCGGAATACACGAGACGAAACAAACGGATAACGTATATAGGAAAATGACATAGGAAAACGCAGTACTCGCGCCTTTTTTGGCAACTTAGTATATCTCCTCATTCACTGTATTTCTCGCCCACGTTATATTACATAAGTGATTCTTTACACATCATAAGAATAGCAAACGAGAATCTGTTTGTCAACAACTTGTACCGCGACCCCTCGCAGCCCTTCCTCCGTCATTGCTCGCCCCGTTAGATGCCTTTGTATCTAACGGGGCGAGCCAAAAGTATTCTTAATGAGTTTCGGTAAAGCAATCTCAACCTCGGAGAATGGGATCGCCGCGCCCCGCTCTTTTGGACGCTACCAAAAGGGCGGGACTCGCAATGACAGGTGTGAGGGATTACGCGGCCGTTTCTTCTCTCCACGGCACAATATGGTATACTTACATATATGCCGCGATTCAAACCTCTTGTTCTCATAATTCTTGACGGATTCGGAATCTCTCTGGAAGCGCGGGACAATCCGGTTCTGCAGGCGAAAAAACCCGTGATGGATGAATTTGACCGTATGTTTCCGTTTACCGCGCTCCAGGCTTCGGGTCCCGCGGTCGGACTTCCATGGGGAGAAGCCGGGAATTCCGAAGTCGGACACTTGACGATCGGATCCGGCCGGATCATCTATCATCACCTCCCCCGCATTATTTCCTCAATCCGCGACGGATCGTTTTATCAAAATCCCGCGTTTCTCAAGGCACGCGATCATGTGCGCGCCCATAATTCGCGGCTTCATATTGCGGGACTTCTCTCTTCCGGATCAGTACATAGCTACATTGATCACCTCTTTCCCCTGCTTGAATTTGCAAAACGCGAGAACATCGCGCCTGTGTTTGTCCACGCATTTACTGACGGCAAAGACGCGCCCCCGGAAAATGGAGCGCGATTTCTGGAATCCCTTTGCAGCCGTATGGCAAGTGATTGGCCCACTGCGAAAATCGCATCGGTCATAGGGAGATTTTACGCAATGGATAGGGACGAGAAATGGGATCGGATACACACCGCATACGCGCTCATGATCCAAGGAAAAGGAGAGATTTCCCATTCCGCCGCCGAGTATCTTCGGGCCCTTTACGCAAAAGATATCACGGACGAATTTGCGCCCCCGGCAATGGTCGGCGGCTCCCCGGAAGAATGCGCCAACTCTCGCATCAAGGAAAACGACGCGCTTATCTTTTTCAACTACCGCGAGGATTCAATGCGGGAAATAACCCACGCATTCACGGACGCCGCGTTTGACAAATTTCCGCGAGAAAAAATACCCAATCTTTTTGCGGTTACCATGACTGAATACCAAGAGGATATTCGCGCCCACGTCGCATTCCCTCCGCTTGACATAACACAACCTCTCGCGCGCGTCTTGGAAAATGCGGGACTCAAACAGCTCCACATTGCCGAAACCGAAAAATATGCCCACGTTACCTATTTTTTTAACGGGGGAAAAGAGACTCTCTTTCCCGGAGAGGAGCGCGTACTCGTTCCCTCCATTGCAACTGTGCATTTTGACGACGTTCCCCAGATGCGAGCGGAAGAGATCACCGCAAAAATTTTAGAGAATTTCGGGCGCTTTGACGTTATTATCGCAAACCTCGCAAACGCCGACATTGTCGGGCATACCGGAAATTTTACGGCTTCAATCGCGGCGACGGAAGCGCTTGACGAGTCGCTCGGAAAAATCGCAAACGCAATCTTTGGAAAAGAGGGGATTATGGTAATTACCGCGGACCACGGAAACATTGAACTCAAACGAAACATTGCCACCGGTGAGAAACGCACCCAACATTCGTTAAACCCGGTCCCTTTTTATATTATAGGAGACGCATTTAAGCGAAGCTCTCCGCGCACGCCCGAAGAGATCAAGAAACAAAAACAAGAGGTCGGAGGAATTTTAAGCGACGTTGCGCCCACGATAATAGAACTTTTAGAGCTTATCAAACCGGAAGAGATGACGGGGCAGAGTTTGTTGGGGAGTCTCCTCAAACAAGTTGATTAACCAAACAGGGCTACGGAATACGAATTTTTTACGGATATACGAATTCTTCCATTCGCGTCACTCGGGCTTGCCCGCCCAAATTTTGCAGGGCAAACCTTAGGCGGGTGAAAATTCGCGTATTGGCGTTATGGCGTATTCGTATATTCGTACTCATTCGTATTTCGTAGTATTATTTGCCGCTGGCTTTTCTCTTGATAATCTCGTCTAAAATGCCGTATTTTTTTGCTTCTTCCGCGTCCATATAGTAATCGCGATCCGTGTCTTTTTCCACTTGGCTTATTGGTTTTCCGGTGTGCTTGGAAAGAATTTGGTTGAGCCGCTCTTTAAGCCGCAGGACGTGGCGCGCAGAAATTTCAATCTCGGTTGCCTGCCCTTCAATGCCGCCCGCCATCACTTGGTGGATCAAAACCTCGGAGTTTGGAAGCGTAAACCGTTTTCCTTTTGCGCCTGATGCCAAAAGAAGCGCTGCGCCGGATGCGGCCATTCCGATGCAGATCGTGGAAACATCCGGTTTGACGTACTGCATGGTGTCATAGATTGCCAGCGTTGCCGGCACTGATCCGCCCGGAGAGTTGATGTAGAGTTTGATGTCCTTTTTTTCGTCATCGGATTCAAGAAACAAAAGCTGGGCGATAATGGCATTTGCGACCGGATCCACGATCGCTCCGCCCAAAAATACGATCCGCTCCTTCAAAAGCCGCGAATAAATATCATACGCCCTCTCCCCGAATTGCGACTTTTCTATAACCGTGGGGATGAGGTATTGATTGAACACTTGGTCATGCATACGTTTTATGGTGAAATTATTGATAGATCTCTCACTCTCCTGAAATCTTTAATATTTCTTGTCAGTAGAGTTGAACGTGTGGTAAGTGCAGACGCGGCAATTATCGCATCTGCCAATTTAAGTTTATAATTTTTTCGCATTTCTCCTGCTCGTTCGGCAATCACAGAATCAAGATTAATCAAAATCGTTTGGGAGGTAAACAATCGAAATTTCTCAATTGTATCCTTGGTGATAAGAGGATACGCAAGAAATTCTACAATAACAATGGTGGGTAGATAGAAAATCTCATGGCGGCGAGTATTCAAAAATTCACCAACCTTAACGTCACCCGCCGCATCGTAAATAAGAATATTGGTATCAATAACATACATAGGCTAGGGTAATGTGCGTTCCCATTCTTTGCGGATTTTTCTCTGCCATTGAACCGGGTCTTTTATTCTCTTTGTACGCCAAATTCCATGCAGCGCTCTCCATGCTTTCAAATCGCGTCGCACTTCTCGTTGGGGGCTCATCGGAATGGCTATTCGATTTTTTATACTACTTCGATTCATATAAATTAAGTATATCACACCCCCAGAAAAAAATCCATCCCGACACATCGGGATGGATTTTGGGGTCACTCAAAGTCGGACATGGGATAGACTCATTTAGTGAATTTGAAGGTGGAAAGTAAGGTTTTTACTGTCTCTATTTCTTTGCTCTGCAACGGATAATTCAAAAATAATCCGATAGGAGCCTACTCGGCGGCGCCATTCCGCTTCACTGCCACCAAGTTTGTGAAGATCGCCCATAAAAGGATTCTCCCGCATCCCATCAATAACTTTCTCAATACGCCAAAGATCAGGACTTGGCATGCGCTTCATTCCTTTTTTGGCGCGATCGGTTATGAAGATTCGCCAGTTCATGCTTGACTTCTTCCCATGGGGTGTAGTTACCGGCTTCTATCTCTTTTCTACCTTGCCGGATTACTCGCAATTCTTCCGCGCTTGGTTCTACAACCGGAAAATATTTTTTAAATACCAAAAGTTCCTCGTATTCCTTGCGAGGGATCGTAATGAGCTCTTTTTTGCCTATCATTCTTCTCGGAATAGTAATTATAGTCATATTGCATGCATCCTGCCATAAATCTATCCTCACCGTCAAAGTATCCTCTTTTTTTGCGTTTAAAGTCGTGTTCTTTTTTGCGTCTTACTTTGCTTCTGCGCGTTCCAAAAACTCAAATACTTTTTCGTTTCGCAGGGTTCCGCGGATGTACTCACGAAGCGCATCCGGGTCAATCGTTTTTCCCGCTTGTTGAGCGATTTTGTATTGCGCCAAATATTTATCGGCTTGCTGTATTACTTCTTCCTCCGCTGGCTCAATTTTCTCTTTGTTCCCGATCTCACGAAGACACAACGCGATCCGTACCCTTTTTTGCGCCTCTTGCCTCCATTCGCCGCGAAGTTCGTCCGGCGTTTTCTTGATATGCAGGAGATACTCCTCCCATTTCATGCCCATATTTTCTATGCCCAATTTCAATTCCTCCATCATTTTATCAAGCTCGCGTTCAACCAAAACATCCGGAATTTCCATTTGCGCCTCGGAAGCAATCTTCTCAATAATCAGCATGCGAACTCTCTGTTTTTCTTTTTCCCGTTTTTCCTGGAGCATTCCATCGCGCACGCTCGCGCGAAGCGCATCCGCGGAATCAAAATTTCCAATTCCTTTTGCAAACTCATCCGTAAGCTCCGGGACCTTGCGCTCCTGCACCATATTCATTTTCGCAAAGATATCCAATGCCTTGCCCGCATAGTTTTTCTCATGCCATGTTTCCGGCACCGCAAGCGTGAATGTTTTTTCTTCTCCCGCGCTCATCCCCACGAGATTATCCTCAAGTCCGGGAATGAATTTCCCTTTTCCAATAACCACCGGATGATTTTTTGACTCGCCGTTTTCAATCTTCACTCCGTTGTGACGGATTCCCAAATCAATTTCCACAAGATCTTCAGAAGCGGCCGGACGGTCTACGGTAATTACATGAGCGCGCGATTCGCGCACCCATTCAAGCGTTTTTGTCACCTCCTCATCCTCAATCACACTTTCTTTTTTCTCTTTTGCAATCCGTCCCGCAATTTCACTGTAATCGGGCAGAGTAGCTTTCGGAATGAGCGCGAGTTTCACTTTATACTCAAAGTCATTTCCCGGAGCGATTTTAGTGATTGTTACTTCGGGACGGCCAATCGGAGTAAACTCTCCTTCAGATTTTTGTTTTTCCGCAATGATTTCCTGCAAAATTTCAGGATACGTTCTTCTTATCGCAAGTTCCGCGGCCTCTTCGTAAATCGCGTGTTCTCCGAGACGCGCTTTGACCACTTCATACGGCGCTTTTCCGCGCCGAAATCCTTCAAAATCGCGCGCTTCCGAAATCAAAATTGCCGCGCGTTTTACGTGCGGTTCAAATTCAGAGGAGGGGAGAGCAACTTGTATCTCTGCTTCCGATTTAGGAAGAAGAATAACTGTATATTCCATAAAAATTATTTTCCATAAAGTTCGTGGTGACTTCCGATACACACAAACTCAACGCTCTCTTCATTAAGCGCTTTGTAGAGTGCGCGGATATCCCCGGTAACGTCAATACTGCGATAATCTTTGAATTCTCCCGCAAGCGCGTGGTTGTGGAGAAAGGGATCAAAAGGATTTTCCCCAAATATAAGAAGCCGCTCCTTGAAGCGCTGTTTAATTTTTTCCGGAATTTTTCGATACTGCTTTTTGAAACGGCGGTGAAAAAAGATTTTCATATCCGATCAAGATATCCTGTTGCTTCCTCTGGAGAAAATGGCCCATCAGCATTTTTCTTATTTCGAATATCGCGATCAATCCCTTCAAGGAGCCGTTTTGTCCGCTGATTCAAGCTTGGAGGAGCAGAAAACACCACACGCCGTTCGCGCACCAATTCTCGCAGATATGCATTAATAATAGTCCCGACAGGCAATCCAAGCTCTCTCGCTACCTCTTTGAGCGCTTTTTTCAGTTTCGGATCTGTTTTTATATTGATAACCGCAGTATTCATACCTCAAGTGTATACTTTGGTTAGAATATGTCAAATGCCAGTTAATTATTCTCCGCCACCCGATGTTTTGACGCTCCCTCCGCATACATCTGCTGGATTTGGTAGGCAGTAAGGGCTTCGGAGTAGATGCGGACTTCGTCAAGGTAGCCGTCTAGAAACTCAATACCATCGCCACGCTGACCGATAATGAGAGGATAGCTACTCACGTCAAAGTTTCCAGATACAGCCATTTGTTTTACTCTTCTCCCATCATGATAGATAGTCGCCGTTGTGCCGTCATACGTTCCCGCCAAGTGTTGCCATCGCCCCTGCCGAATCGTCCCCGGATCACAGTTCGGTCCGATTTCCACCGTAGAAAATTGGAACTCGAATCCGCAAGTTCCATCACCCCGGTAGAAAAGCGTGTAGGTGCCATTATCACTGCCCCAAGATGTTCTATTCTTCTTAATAATCCTCTGTGTACTCAATGTCCTTGGGCTAATCCATACGGATACGGTAAATCTATTGCTGACATCAAGACTGGAACTGTCAGGAACTGTAATGAAAGCATTTGAACCATTGAACTCCAGACACCCTCTCAGTTCCAGTCCGCACTGGGATGCGGTCTGCCATGTAACTCCTCCATTGAGAGTTCCGTTATTCCCTTCTCCGGAAGCATCTCGCGCGGTTGTCCCCGACCCCTCCTCAAAACTCCACGATCCTACCGCAGACGCGCCAAGCGCATGATCAAGAGAGGAGTAGAACTGTTTTCCTGCGCCAATCCTCGCTTTCTCTCGCGCAGAATTGACGCTCGTCAATACCACACTCGCAAGCGTGGAGATAATGGAGATTACCACAAGGAGTTCTACGAGGGTAAACCCCCACACCAATTGCGGTCTACCCTTCTTGTAGGGTATGAGTAATGGAGATTTATGGAATGATGCAAGTATCTTCATGACAATGGTTTTTGGTGTGGGGTAAACCCCGCACTAACTGTTAGTGCTGGGGTAAACCCTCCCGCCTGTTTTAGTGGAAGGGTGAAGCCCGCATTCGTTGTGAGGAAACGGGTAGAGCCGGCGGTATATTTAGCGTCTCCTGTTTTGTAGAAGTGATGAGGGAAAAATCATGCATTGATTGTGTTGTGCGCTGCCCCGCCACAACATCATGCCGCCATTCTAATGAAATAGGGTTTTAGCAAGATGGAGATTTGCTCTTTTCACTCAACAGTAAATCCGTATTTTTCTGAATTCTCCAAAACTTCTTTGATTGAACGAAGGAACTTCCCAATATCATCAAGATTATTTTGGATAATTGAGTAAAGTTCTTCTGGAGTGATCTCATGATAAAAATGAGTAAGCCGCGTGCGATACCCTGCCATTTTCGCCAGCGTATCTTCAGCAAACGCCATATCCACTATGCCGTGCGTGCCGAGAGCTATCGCAATTTCCCGATACCCGGTTGCGCGTGCACCGGGAATCCGGGAAAGGATATGAGAAGCAATATGAAAAATACCTTCCAACGCAAGCCGAAGATGATGCTGGGACAAATCAAAGAGGTCCTCATTTTTCAAAAACTCTTCCCGAGGGCGCGCGCCAAACTCGCGCAACCGCTTTATATTTCTCGTGATGCCATCAATACGCGGCATAACTGCTTCGCGACGAAGAGGAGGTATGTTCATATTCGTTCGAGTATTGCGTGGTCAAAAAGAGTAAGAAGTGGCTTGAAGTCGGCATAAAGAAGCACCACGCGCGTTTCAAAATCAAGCCGCCGTTGGGGATCTTTTTCAAAAATCACTTTGCCGAGACGGACCACATTGCATTGAAGTTCTAAAGGAGCACGCTGAAGAAACACGATATCAATGTCTTTTACGTCGCGGGGAGCATGGGGCGCGAGGATATCAAAAAGCTCTTGATACAAATCAAGCGTTGACGCTTTGGGAGAAACGGCGCGGGAGTCTTCCATCAGTACGGCAAAATCTACATCCGAGAGCGGATGCGCGCGGCCTTCTGCGTATGACCCAAAAAGATATACCGCCTCTACGCCTCTCTTAAAAAGCTTGGTATGTTCTTCCTGTGTAAGTTCTATTTTCTTGCCTTGTCTCATGGTGTAAGTGTATCATACAATAAGAAATTCTTGAAGTTTAGCGGTTTTCCGCCACCCGATGCTTTGGCGCCTGTTGAACGTACAACTGTTGTATCTTGTAGGCAGTAAGGGTTTCAGAGTAGATGCGGACTTCGTCTATGAGGCCGTTGAAATACTCGCCCACCAAATCTCTCGGATCAACGCCAATAGTGAGAGGTGCTGTAGTAGTACAATGATACACATTGGAATCTGTAGCAACGAGGTGGCCATCAACGTAGAGACGAAGGGTGGCAGGACTTCCGGCAGAAATCGTAACCAT
>VMFQ01000023.1 GCA_007376125.1 Parcubacteria group bacterium Gr01-1014_33
TATGGAGCGAAGCACCCGCACCTATCAAGGGTTCTGCTATGCGGCGTTTATCAAGTTTTATCTTAAGAAACTGGTGAAATGAGTTTTGTAATGGTCTCAATGACTCATGCGGCATGGTTTTTTAAGATGGGGGATGAATTTTCCGAGAAGTTCGGAGGATGGGTTAAATTGAGAAATGTTCTCGCTCATGAATATCTCGATATCAAATGGAAACGAATTGAACGCTTTATTCAAGAGAGTGAGCCGTATATGCGGCAATTTATCAAAGCAGCAAAACAGTTTCTTGAACGCGAGATGAGTGTGTAGTATAATAATCACATTGTATACTCATATTTATGGATGCCGCCTCCTCCCTTCTCCAATCTCCGGAAGTTTCTCCCCGTCCTTCCCGCTATAAAAAAATAGCGGTTATTTTTCTTGTCCTTCTCATAGCGGCGGGAATAATCTTTGTAGCCAGGAAAAGAGGAAAAGAACAAGAAATAAAACCGCTTGATGCGGGTCTTTTTGATCCGGTCGAACAAGATATTGACGCTTTTTCTGAAGACGCGTCTTTCTTTAATGAACAAGAAACGGATCTTGAGGAAATTAATACTGCATATGAAACTCAATAGATATTATCTTTTTTTAATGGCGGGTGCGGTGTTTTTTGCTTCGGCGCATGCGTTTGTTGTCCAAGCTCAAACACTGCCTCGAGGGGAACGTCTGCGCCAGATTATTGAAGAGCGCCGGGCATCCGGACAGCCGATGTTGCAAAATGTCGCTCAAGCCAAAGTATTTTTCCGCCGCCTCTTCTCATTGCAAAAAGAAGCGCTTGGAAATATCCGGCAAAAGATCTCAAGCCGCGAGAAATTGCCTGCCGAGATTAAGGCACAACTTCTCGCTTTATTTGACGCGAGAATTGCCGAAGTTGAGGGGCAAGCCAAAGAGCTTGAGGCGATTACGTCTGTCCAAGCTCTGCCATTGTTTGTTCAGGGACTTAAAACTTCTCGCGATACGTTCCGTACCGAAGTGCGATCCATCCTAAGTCCCTACCTCTCTTCCAAGGGGTTTCGACTTATTGATGAACTCAAAGAAAGAGAAGCGCTTCTTAAAGAAAAACTTACCGAACTCAAGCGTCGTGGTGTTGATACATCACGGATTGAGGAACGCCTTGTGCGGGCGAACGATCATCTTAAACGCGCCGAAGAGCTTCTTCGGGGAGGATCTTTTGCGGATAACGGATCAAACGTATCGGCTCTTGCGCAGGGCATTGGATCAGGAGGCAGAGTGTGGCGCTACGCGGCTGCTGTATTTAAAGAGATGGCTAGTGCTCTGGGCAAAGCTACGAGAGAATTTAAGAGTGTGCTTGCGTTGATCAATGGGGAGATTATTGGCTCTGCGCAGGCAGCTCTGCTCACTGCAACTCTTACCCTCACCATCAAGCCAAGCATCACCGATCCTGCCATTGGAGACGCGAATGGCGACCATATGGTGTTTTTACCAAGCGTTTTTCCACAACAAGGAAAACTCTTTGTGTTTTTTCCGGGTACCGGTGGCATGCCAAAGCATACGACCTATATCAATCAAACCGCCGCATCGGTCGGGTACCACGCGATCGATCTTGCCTACATAAATGATCTCTCGGCAAAACAAGGGTGCGCCAGATCCCCGAATCCAAATTGTAAGGAAAATATGCGCATGGAGATTATTACCGGAACCGATACCAGCCCCGTTGTTGACGTGAACCGTGCCAATTCAATTGAAAACCGCCTTATCAAACTATTGGAGTATCTCATACGTACAAGACCGGCCGCTGAAGGATGGGGAGCATTTGTATCAAGCAGCAATGTGCGCTGGGATCTTGTGGTAGCGGCGGGCCACTCGCAGGGAGCGGGGCATGCGGCAATGCTCGGCAAGACACGCCTCCTTGACCGCGCAGTGATGTTTGCGGGAACCGAACCCGCCGCATGGACAACCGAGCCATTCATAACTCCGGCTGAACGTTTCTACGGGTTTGTCCATACCGCGGATCCTCTTTCATATCCTGAATCCGTCACCTCGTGGCAGAATATCGGGCTTCCCGGCACGGAGACGAGCGTGGACAACGCGACCCCGCCATTCAATAATGCCCACAAACTCTTGACCTCAAGCGCGCGCAGGGAATGCAGTGGCGGCAACGCTCATGGATGTATATTGACCGATCCTAAAACACCCCTTGATGCACAAGGAGTGCCGATATTTCAAGAGGTCTGGAAGTATCTTATTGGTTCTGGGTATGACGATCCGACAGAAATTGCGCTCACCGCGTCTCTTAATGAATCTGGTACGATCACCGTAAACTGGAGTAATGTCAGCAATCCCTCTCCCACCGACTGGATTAGCATATATCAGCCCACAACTCCGGATAAGGAGTATGACACAGAGCGTTGGTTTTACACAAGCAGCTGTACGGAAAGCCCAGGCAGTGCGGGCAAGAGCGCCGGTTCCTGTACCATGACTATGCCCACGACTCCGGGAACGTATGAATTAAGGTTGTTTACGAATGGTACCTGGGTAAGGATAGCGACGAGTTTGCCGATTACCGTTAATCGCCTGCTTTCTCCTATGTTCACCCTCTCTCCTTCCTCCACTGTCCTCGGACTCAACGGCAAAGGGGCGTTGCAGCCGGTTTATGATTCTGACGGCTCCGGCAGTGAGGTAGAACAATATCCCGTCGCGAGCGTGGTGGCAAGAGAAGTAAGGTTTACTTCATCCAATCCAGCCGTGGTAACAGTTGACGCGCAAGGAGAACTTACCGCCAGAGGTCAGGGTACTGCGACCATAACCGCAACCTACAAAGGCATGAGCGCACAAACTCAAGTAAAGGTATCGGGAAAAGTAGAATCATATAATTTCCAAACCCCTGATGACAGAACCCGCTCATATCTTTTGTATATCCCGTCTCGCTACATCGCGGGGACGCTCACCCCTCTCATACTCTCTTTCCACGGAGGCGGAGGTAACGCCCAAGGAGAAATGGACTCCACTCTCACGAATGTGCTTGCGGATCAGGAGGGGTTTCTTGTTGCCTATCCGCAAGGCACCGGATTGCTCCCCAAGGTAAATACATGGAATGGGGGTTCCTGTTGCGGCTATGCAAGCGACAACAAGGTTGATGATGTAAAATTTGTATCCATGCTTATTGATCACGTTGCCGCGCGTTTTAGCATTGATCCTAAAAAAGTATATGCAACCGGCATGTCCAATGGAGGCATTATATCTCATCGGCTGGCCTGTCAATTATCAGACAAGATTGCGGCAATAGCTCCCGTGGGAGGTGGATTAAATGTGGGAGGGGACTTCACCTCATGTACTCCTTCTCGGAAAGTTTCTGTTATGCATTTCCACGGCACGACTGACGTGAATTATCTATACAATGGAGGGATTGGAGAAGGACCCTCACAAACAAACTTTCACTCCATACCGGCGACAATTGACGATTGGGTTGGGCTCAATTCGCTTTCCGGAGTATCTGCTCGGACTACCTACCAACGAGGAATTGAGACGTGCGAGACGAGGAGCGACACTTCTGCAGAAGTAACATTATGTACCGCAAGACCCACACAACCGCTCAGGATAGGTGAAATTGTCTATGATGGCGGCGGGCATGCGATACCCGGAGGAATACGAAATCCCGGAAGCGAAGACGCGGACGTTCCGACACAAGATATTTCCTCAAATGCCGCAATGTGGGAGTTTTTTAAGAAACATCCGCTTACGGCAAGACCGCAAACATTTACCCTCACCACCTCCGTTATCGGCTCTGGCAGAGTCACTGGCACAGGCATTGATTGTGGAACAGATTGTACCGAGCAATACATATCTGGCACCTCTGTACCTCTCACCGTAACCCCATCTACCGGCTACACCTTCTCCGGCTGGTCTGGCGCATGTTCAGGAACCCAAACAACATGCAGAATTACCATGGATGGGAATAAGAATGTAGGAGCCGAGTTCATCTCAATAGGAGCTTGCTCTCCTCAAAAGGCGGCTCTATATCTTGATTCATTCGAGGCGAAAGCCCGAGACTTTAACATTTCAATCCCTCAAAATTCTCGTCTGCTTGGCTGCGATCAACGGAACCGCGCAAACTCACAATACCAGGACGAACTTCCCTCTAATCTCTCTTCTTATGACGGAGTAGTTATCTACAATGCAGTGGGGACTCACTCAAAAAATACCATCAATATTCCCGCAGACAAGCCATTCTTTATTTTCCTTACCGAGCCCGCAGGAGGGAGCAAGATGGATCTCAATTACCAAGGCCAGCAAACTTCAGGTTCGGTCGTCACTTTTGGCACAAAGCTCTCAAATAACATTGTGGACATGCAGAATCCTCCAAAGGGGATGAGGTATGTTTTTGACGACTCCCGAGGACTGGGTATCACCGTTGCTGACACCAACTGCGATAATTATCGCATTAACGGAATTGCCATAAATCGGAACTGGTCGGTACGATGCGAGGGTGTGAGCGCGGGATCTCAAACCCCCACTCCCTCTCTCTCTGTTTCTCTCATCACTGTATCCACCGGCGGCAGCGTGACCGCAAGCTGGAGTGATGTGAACAATCCTTCTCCCGCCGATTGGATCAGTGTCTATAAATCAACAACGCCGAATGAGCAGTACGATACTACCTTGTGGCTTTACACGAGCAACTGTACCCAGTCCTCGAATACTTCTGTCCGAAGAAGTAGCGGCTCCTGCCCCTTTCTCATGCCCACGACTCCGGGAACGTATGAACTTCGATTATTTTCCGATGATGGCTACGAGAGACTTGCAACCTCACTTTCTATAACCGTGGAGTAATTATAATTTTAATCTTACGGATACTTTCGAGTCTCTCCCGATAAAATCTTCCCCCTATAAAAAAATAGCGATAGTATTTCTCGTTCTCCTTATACTACTCGGAGCGGTTTTTGTAGTGAGAAGAAGGATAAGGGAAAGTAGCGATGGAGATGGGGGTCCCATAGCCATGTCCTCTTTCGTAACGCCCGGTGATTATCGCGAATCTCTCGTAGTTGACGGCCGCACCCGCACTTATCTTTTGCATGTTCCTTCGGGCTATACTGGCACCGTTCCTCTTCCTCTTATATTGGCGTTCCATGGGTACGGAGGAAATGGAGAGAGGATGGCGGATGTGACGCAATTAAGCCCGTTTGCGGATACGGAGCATTTCATTGTTGTCTATCCGGACGGGTTTGAGAAATCCTGGAATCACGGGGATGGAAACCGGCCGGCAGTGGCGGCAAACATTGCTGACGCGAAATTTGTGCGTACGCTCATTGGAGAGCTTGAAAAAAAATTAGCAATAGACAAGGAAAAAATTTTTGCCGCCGGTTTCTCAAACGGCGCGCTCATGACCCAACGGCTTGGGTGCGAGCTTGCAGATGTGCTTGCGGGGATCGCTCCGGTGTCCGGGTCGCTTCCGCAAACGCTTGCCTCCTCATGTAAGCCTGCAAAACCAATTTCATTTCACCTTATTTATGGTATTGTGGATCCGCTCTCGCCCTATAACGGAGGCGCACTTAAAAGTGATGGGGGATCGGTGCTTTCCGCAAAAGATACGCTCGCATTTTGGGCGGGCGTCAATGGTTGCTCTGCGCCCAAAGACGAGATATTGCCGTTGGCTGTGAACGATGGCACCGCAGTTATACAGACAACGTATCAATGCGAGAAAGCAGACACGGTGCTCTATGCGATAGAGGGCGGAGGCCACGCCTGGCCGCCGCATGAGGGGGCATTTTCCCGAATTGCAGGCAAGTCGTCAAAAAACATTGACGCGACAAAAGTGATTTGGGAATTTTTTAAGGCGCATCCGAGGAAATAACCAGTTGTGTTTGTTATGAAAAAAATAATTACATTTGTTCTTATACTTATCATTCTCGCAGCAGGAACCTTTGTTGTGAAAAATAGGATTTTAAAAAAGAGGACAGAACAAACGACACCATCCTCTCCCACAGGAGCGGCATATGGTCCCGGCGACTACTCCGATTCCCTCACCGTTGACGGCCGCAGCCGCACATACCACTTCCGCATTCCCACGGGATATACGTCGTCAAAGCAATATCCGCTTGTAGCGGTATTTCACGGCGGAGCAGGATCTGGCAAAAAAATCGCATCTCAAACCGGTTTTCCCGCTAAAGCCGACAAAGAGGGATTCATTGCCGTATTCCCGGATGGCATAGAACATAACTGGAATGATGGACGGGATACTGCCGACGCATATAAACAAGGAGTAGACGATGTAAAGTTTGTCCGCACGCTCATCGAGCATCTCAAATCAAAACTGCCGATTGACTCAAAGAAAATTTTCGCGACCGGCGTTTCAAACGGCGGGATGTTTTCTCACCGCTTAGGATGCGAAATGGCGGATGTGTTTGCCGCGATCGCTCCGGATGTCGGATCGCTTGCGACAAACCTTGCTCCTCGATGCAGTCCTCAAAATCCAATTTCGGTGGTGGTCATTCAAGGTACCGAAGACCTCTTTATTCCTATCAACGGAGGAGATACCAAACATAAAAAGTTTCCGCGGCTTGGCGACGGGGGCCTTGTGTTATCTGCCGAAGATGCCATGAAATTTTGGGCTTCAAAAAACGGCTGCAGTATGACTCCTGCGATCACCAATCTTCCTCTGCAAGTAAATGATGGCACAAGTGTTGTCAAAACAAGCTATACTCAATGTCGCGACAATTCTGAAGTCACCTACTATATAGTAAACGGTATGGGCCACATGTGGCCGCCAAAATCGCAAGTGACAAATGTTTCCGTCTCCGGTCCTCCCTCGCAAAATATTGACGCCACCGAGGTCTTCTGGGAATTTTTCAAGACACATCCAAAACAGTAGCTCAAATTCTTCTGGACGAAATTCCTACCCCTACTATGATGCGTATCATTATAATAGCTGTGGATAACTCCACATATATTTCGTCACAACATAATTCTCTTGTCATCCCCGCGCAGGCGGGGATCCATTACCTTAAACACTTATTATAAATGGCATTTTTGTACTGGATTCCCTCTGGAGTTTACCCTCGTGAAAACGGGGGCGGGAATGACAATTGTCTTTTGCGCGCATTATGTGGTTAGGGGATAGGTGTGGATAACTCCCGCTTCTCTCTCTCTCTCTTAATAGTATGATAAACTCATACCAATTATGTTGTACTATAATTCATATAATAATCTTTCTTTCCGCAAGGAATATGATTGTGTAGGCAAATTTGATGCCTCGCTTTTTCCTATTTCTTGAGGAGAAAATAGGGCATGAGGAAATTATTTTTTTGCAGAACCATTCTCTTAAATCTTGCTCTCGTGGTGATCGTGGGTAATTCTCTCTATGCGGCAGAACTGACGCCAGCTCCTGCCGCTATGGGGACTATCCAGGGATTTAAGGTTAAAGGCGTTGGCGATACTATCTCTTCTCCTCCCGCATCAGAAACGGTTACTCTCGATGGCGGTAATCCAGTTACCGCAAATCCGTATTTCCACCGAAACGTCTCTGCCGGAAACCACACCGTTTCGGTTACCGTTCCTTCAGGGTGGACCGTAGGATACACCCTTTGCTACAACAGCACTGCCTGCCATAACAACACTCCGGTAAAGGGAAGCATTGTGGTAGTCAATGTTCCTGCGAACGGCTATGCGGATTTATGGTGGCATTATACTCCTCCCACTCCCACCGGCACCATCTCCGCTTCTCCCAATACCTCAACCATTCTCGCGGGTCTTAAAAATCTCTATTCTCCTTCAGTGATAACTTTCCAAGGAGTAAAAAAAATGTGGCTCGGCGGATGGCTCACCGATGCGGATGTAGGACCTGACAAGATTTACTACTCCGAACTTTTGGGCGATACATGGACGCGGCCTCAAGAAGTATTCAAAAAAGACGGATTCCATGTAAACGATCCGAGTATTATCCAGCCCCCTTCAAGCGACGGCGTAAACCGCGCGAATTGGCTCTATATGTACTACACCGCTTTAGATAACACATCTGCCGCAAGCGCTACTGAAATGGTCAAGCGAAATGTGGTAGGGCTTGCCTCAAGCGTGGATGGAGGAAAGACATGGACTGATCATGGAATCGTCATTAACGAAGCCAATGGCATTGACAGCACGGGCGCGTGGTCTCCGAGCGCAATTGTGGTTGGAAACGAGATTTGGGTATACTTCCATACCAATGAGTCGGCTCCTCGGATTTTACGCACCCGATTCAACCTCAACGGATTCCAGCGGATCAGCACCGCGCAAGTGACTATGCCTTTTTCTCCAAGCTGTTCTCCCTATTGTATTTCAAATGTTGATGTTTCGCGCGAAGGTTCCCACTACGTGATGTTTGCAAATACTGCGGATCTTAAAAATATAGTGCGATTTGTGTCTACTGACGGTATCACATGGACGATTGATTCTCAAACTACGAGTGGATACCTCCTACGCGACAATTCTGCAATGCTCCTTACTCCGCATAAAGAAAACATTAACGGCGCTTCCTACAAAGTCTATTACGGTTATGACACAGGAGCAGGATCACAATCAATTCGGATAGGGGAGTATGAGATTCAAAATTCTCCTGTTTCTCCCGCCTCCGCTCCCCCCAAATTCACCACCAACGATCGCATCAAAACGACCGCCACTCTCAACGTCCGCTCCTCCGGCGCCATTGCCGCGGAAAAACTCGGCACCCAACTACTCGGCTCTAAGGGCACAGTAAAACTTGGGCCTGTTTCTGCAGACGGCTACGCCTGGTGGTATGTGGACTATGATACAGGAGTAGACGGCTGGAGCGCGGGTGAATATATGGAGAAGGGGAGCGCGATCACTCCAACCCCAACTCCTACCGCTCCCCCAGTCACTACTCCTCCTACTGGTTCAATCTCCGCTTCTCCCAATCCCTGCACTATCTCTACCGGAGCAACTACTTGTACTTCGAATATCACTTGGTCAACCACCAATGCTCCTAATGCCGAAGTAACGGTAAGCAATCCAGATGGAACTGAAAAACAGGTATTTGCCGCAACCGCTCCTTCCCGTAGCAATGTGGCCGCTCCATGGATTAAATCAAGCGGCGCGCTGTTTAAACTCAAGTCTCAACCCGGAGGAACAGTGCTTGACCAGATATTGGTTACGGGTATGAGCGGAGGTCAAACTCCTCCTTCTCCTTCTGCTCCCGAAGCGGATGTTACCGCAGACAAAACAGCAGTGCCCCAAGCCGCAATTGTTATGGTTAAATGGTGCGGGGGAGATGGACATCCATGTGCGGGCGCAACTACATGCACACTTAAGCAAAATGGAACGGCTATCAAATACGGGACCTCGGGTACATGGCAAGCCGCTCCTATAGCAAAGACCGATTTTGACCTTGTCTGCACAAATGCGGCAGGCGTTACTGCTACGGATAGAGTTACCATAAATGTGAGCGGCTTTCTTACTTCTCCCGTGGTAAACGCGGGCAGTGCGCATACCCTCACGCTCGATGCACCCCATATCCATACTGGCGCTACCGCAACCGATGCGGATGGAGATTTATCAACTTACCGCTGGGTAATCGCCTGCCCGAATGATATCTATCCTTGCGCAGGGAATATAACCAATCAAAGCGGCACTCTTGCCGGGAGTTCCGCCACCATCCCTCTTATGTACACACCGCTCATAAACGGACCATATAACCTCCAGCTTATAGTAACTGATGCAAGCGGAAGGACTTCAATAAGGTATGTAACCGATGCAACTCTTGCACCCGCTCCTCCTCCGCCTGTACTGCCCGTGGTAACACTCACCGTCACTCCCAGTTCCGCGCTTCAGGGACAGGCAAATGCTTTTGCTGTTACATGGAATGTTACGGGAGGGACTGCAACTGCCGCCAATGACTGGATTGGGATGTTTAAAGCTGGATCCGTAAACCAAAACTACGAGGATGAGTATCACTATACAAATGGCCAGACCGCCGGGACAGTATCTTTTACTGCTCCAACTTTGGCGGGTGACTATGAATTCCGCTATCTCCCTCGTGATGGTTATGTGGATGTTGCCCGAAGTAACCGAGTGAGCGTGGCAAGCACTCCTTCTCCGCCTCCGCCTCCCGCTCCAGCTCCCGCACCTCCTCCACCCCTGCCACCTCCGCCACCCTTAACTACACTCTCCGTAACTCCTGCTTCGCTTGTCCAAGGGCAAGGATCGTTCACTGTTACATGGAATGCTGCAGGCGTGACTCGGAGTCCTTACGACTGGATTGGCATGTTTAAAGTTGGGGACGCGAATCAAAACTACGGGCAGTGGTTTTATACGGATGGCCAGGCAAGCGGAACAAAGTCCTTTAGCTCGGCGGTTACTCCTGGTGAATACAAGTTTCGATATCTCTTAGACGACGGCTATACCGATGTGGGGCAAAGCAGCAAAGTTACCGTAACAGCCGGAACAGCTCTTCTGCCCGCCTCATCCCTTGTCCGTGTTGCTGTCAGGCCTTCTCGTAGAGAAGCGAAGAGATATGCCGCGCTCCTTTCTACGCTTCAGGATGTACTGAAACAGCTTGAGAATTTAGTATCCGAGAAAAGAGAGTTTCGTAATTCACAGTAACGGAATAGCTTCCTCCCTCTCTTTGTTTATGGTATTATTGTTTTATGGGAAAGTTTAATATTACAAATGAAGAGGCAGTATTTTTAGAACGCCTCGGCATTGAAGCGCTTATTTTATTTGGTTCTCAAGCACAGGGTACCGCAACGGAACGAAGCGACTATGATGTGGGGGTGCTGGTTTCGGATTTGAAACAAGCAAAAGAATCGGAATTGCGCCGGAAACTGTATGACGCACTCTATGATTTTCTTTCGTCAAAAATAAATAAGCTCGTAGACATTGATATTGTGTTTCTGGAAGATGCGCCCGCTGAATTACAGTCGCATGTCGTGAAATACGGCGTTTCTCTCTATGAAAAACGTGTACAGAACTTTCCACGCTTTAAAGAGCGCATAATGCAGCAATATGCAGATTTTGAACCGATTCGCCATCTATTCCATCACGCAATAATGAAACGCATCTCGGAAACTGCAAAATAACTCTTGTCTGTCAAGAAGTTACAGCAGAAAAGTAGATTATTTCGCTATTCTCTTTATGACTCAATTAGTTGTTGAAAAAGATATAGTGCTTAAGCGCTTAAATGGCATTCAGCAAGAAGTTGCCGAACTTACGGCGCTTGGAGAAATTCCTTTTGAGGAGTTTCAAAAACAAAAAGGGTTTGAACTTAGCCAATATCATCTTCATCGCGCGTTGGAAGGCGTGTTTAATATTATTGCGCACATTCTTTCGCGGATTCCAGGGGCGCAGGCAACCAAATATAGCGAGCTTGCACAAAATTTCGGGAAACATAGACTTATTGATTTAGAATTTTCCCAAACAAAACTTATCCAAATGGCAAAATATCGGAATCGTCTTGTACACTTTTACGCAGAGGTAACGCCGAAAGAAATATATGCAATTCTACAGCATGATCTTGATGATTTTGATGTTTTTCTTTCGGCGGTAAAGAATATATTGGAGTATCCTGAAAAATACGGCTTAAGGGTCGAATAATTTGATACTTGTATCTAATTTTATGCTTCAAAAAACACCAATCAATACAATTGTAGGCGTACTAATTCTGTTACTGGTTGCGGCAGGAGCGGGATACTATATCCGGATGCAGGCGAACATAACTCCTTCTTCTCCTGATCTTGCGGCTGATCAAGATAGGACAGCAGAATGGAAAACCTACCGCAATGAGCAGTATAGACCTCTTACAAAATAGTGGATAATCAAAACAATGGTATCCCTTGATGGATTTTCGTATGCTACACAGCTTGTAATCTCTGTATCATGCGAAAGTTCACAAGGTTGGCAACGAATCTGAACGTGGACTCGTAGTTCTGCAAGGAATGGCGGTAGGTATCTGCCACAGCGCGGTATTTCTTTAGTCGGGAAAGAGCATGTGCGACTTTCACTCTGATTCTTCGCTGTTTGGTGTTATGGATTTTCTCAGAATGAGTGAGTTCTTTGTGGTTTCTGGTTCGTTTGAAGGGAATAACCGAATGCAAGGCAGGGAAATCCTTACGGATTCCTTGGTACCCCGAGTCACCATAGAGTCGTGATTCTTT